>JBBIHN010000108.1:0-6864 GCA_037446995.1 Caldifarciminota bacterium
ACAAACGTAAATCATACGTAATTACCTGGCACAATTGCGGCACAAATCTGAGATGGCATTTGCGACCCTTCAAAAACTCACGATATTTCATGGGGTTTGAAGGTGTCGGTCCCCCTTGACAATTTCTCACCCAATATTATAATATATCAAAAGTTCGGTCGATGTAAAATGAGGGTTAGAAAAAGCGAAAAACAACAAGGAGGTATTATGAAATTTACACTGTTGACCTGCCTGGCATTCATCATATCGAATGCCAATTACATACGGGAATCCGGCAGTGGTTGGATAGAACCATACCCTGAAGAATATGCAACGCTTATCGGTATTGAGAACGGATTTTCGTTCGACACCCGCAATGGCGAACCGCCTATTCCTGAAGACCTGAAAATCATCTCATATCAAGAGGGCCAATATGGATACTATCTCGTGCAATTCAAGGGGTCGATCCGCACCGAGTGGAAAGAAGGCCTGCAAGCCCAGGGCGCCAAAATATACGCCTACTGGCCTTATAATGCGTATCTTGTCGGCATGACAACTGACAAGATAGAAAAAGTGAAATCCCTGCCGTTCATTCAGTGGATCGGCATATTTCAGCCGGCCTACAAAATAAATATCGAACTACTGAGCCGTCATGACCAGGGTGTAATTGATGCCCAACTCTATCCTGACGCTGATCTGGCGAAAACTATCGAGAAATTGAAGGATGCCGGGGCCGGCATTCTCAGTTATCAAACAAGCAGCATCGGCCAGATAGTCTACCTTGAATAAGAACCACCCACTTAGCCTACCGAGACGCTGCGATCCCCATCGCCGATTCTGGCCACTATCCAAATCACCGTAAAATTGTCGCCTATCTTCTTTACCCGCGTGCCGCGTTTGGCGATGTCGGCGCAACCTATCACGGCACCCATGTCGGAGGTACGATTGCCGGCGACGATTCAATAAATGGCGGCACTAACCGGAATGATGGCGTTGCCTATAAGGCTCGACTTTTCTTTGTCGATATTGCTAATGCTTCTGGCGGTTTGGTTACGCCAGCCGGGCTTGATACGCTCTATAACCTGATCTACGACGATGTTATCTCTGGTCCGGTGAGACAGCATTCGGCCTCATGGGGCAGGACCGGCACCGGGTACATTGACCGCGACGCGTACTCAGACGCTTATCACTGGGTTCACAAAGATTTCCTGGACATTTTTGCCGCGGGCAATAGCGGCCCTTCATATCGTACCATCCAGCACGCCGGCTACGCAAAGAATGTTGTTGCGGTCGGCGCCGTGCAAAACGGAACATCGTCAAACCAGATTGCATCCTTCTCGTCGCGCGGGCCGACCCTGGACCTCCGCATCAAGCCTACCGTGTGTGCGCCCGGCCAGAACATAATATCAGTGGATGGCGCCGGCGACACCGGATATAAATCGCTCAGTGGAACAAGCATGGCCACGCCCGGATGCAATGCCAGCGCCGGCTTAATCCGTCAGTATCTCAAAGAAGGGTGGTACCCAAGCGGCGCGGCAAATCCGCCCGATACTTTTGGCTATATCAGCCAGGCGTTGATGCGCGCGATGCTTGTGGTCTCGGCCGATCCAAATGTCGGGAGCTACGTTGTTCCGGACTCGAATATCGGTTTTGGCCGGGTCGACGTGGACAGCGTACTGTATTTTACCGGCGATACCAGAAGACTGGCAATCTTGGACCAGACAACTGGTTTGAGTACGGGCGGGTATCAAGAATTTCAGGTTCAGGTGAATGATACCGTGCCTCCTTTGAGAGCAGCTCTTGTCTGGACCGACACTGCTGCCGCAGTAGGATCTAACCCAAACATCGTCAACAACCTGGATCTTCAGATCACCGATCCTTATGGCACGTACTACCGCGGTAATCAGATGTCGGGCGGTCAGTCAATCGCTAATCCATCGATCTATGATACTCGTAATGTTGAGGAAGTGTGTCGTGTCAATGTGCCCCGTAGCGGCATTTGGACTTGCCGAGTTACTGCCCAGAATATACCCTACCCTACTCAGCCATTTGCTCTGGTTCTCACCGGCGGGTTGACCCCGATCATCGGGATTGAAGAAAGCACCGGTTCGCCAGTCGTGAACAACACCTCGCTGATCTGCATCAAGCCAAATCCGGCAGCCAACCGGGCAACTGTCGAGTTCCAGATTGCGTCACGAACCAGGGTCGCGCTCAAGGTTTATGACATTTCGGGCCGGCTCGTCAGCACGATCATCAACAAAGAATACAGTACCGGCTCGTATCGGGCTAACTGGACAATTGATAAACGCATTGCCAATGGCATTTACTTCATCAGCTTTGAGACGACCACGGCCAAGCAAACACGATCCCTGGTTGTAATCCGCTGAGACTGCGGAAAGCGAGTAAAGAGAAACGCTTAATATATCACAACCAGCGCCCGACCGCAAGTAATGTATCGAGAAAGGCGGCAGGTCAATGCTGTTACGCGCATTGGTTTCAATCGGTTTCGGCGGATAAATCTTCGTTCCTAATGCATTTCTTCGATCTTTTGGCATTCAGGATCGAAATTTATGAATTTCTTAAAACCCCGGCTTTTCAAGATCGGAATGAAAATCAAAATATTAACCGCAAAGCTGCCTGAAATCAAAGTCCGGATCGGAATGAACTCGGCCAGCACACCGCCGATTGCATAGGCGAGTGGCGTCAGGGCACCGGCCGTGCTGGTTACCAACCCGAATATTTTCCCCCGCTTGTTACGGGGCGTTGTCATCTGAAATACGGCCAGAATGAAGGCGTTCAGAACGGCATTGACGAATCCGCCGATAAAGGCGCACATTGCCATCAACGGAAAGTGCAGAAAGATCGGGAATATCAGCAAGGATAACGAAGTAAGGATCGCGCAGGCGGCGACAAAATTAAATTTCTTGTTCGGCTTGACCGTAACCACCGAAGCAAATAGAAAACCGCAGAACAATCCGCCGGTAAAAAATGCCATGACCAGTCCGTACAAACCGGGACCCAGTTGCGGATATCTTTCGAAAAGCGGCAGGATCAGCATAATACCCATGTTGGCGAAGAAATTCAAAGCCGACGCGCCGAGAATCAACATTCTCAAACCACGTATTTTCCAGACATATACTAACCCCTCTTTCATGTCGGTCAGAAAATGCGGCTTTTCCAACCGGGCGGCATGTGGCGGAACTTTGATAAAGATTTCAGTGATTGCCGAGATCAAATAGCTGATGCCATTGAAGAGCCATAAGAGCGGAGCGCCGACGAGTTTATAGAGAAAGCCGGCGGCCGAATTTCCCAGTATTCCCGAACCGGTTTGGATCAAACTGAATACCGAATTCGCTCTCACCAGTTTCTTCGGGCCGACAATATCCGGTATTATGCTGTTCACTGCCGGGTTGAAAAAAGCCGCGCAGCTGCCGATGGCGATTCCGGCAATAAACAACATCCAGATCTCAATCTTATTGGTGAGGGCCGCGATGCCGACAAAAAGGATCAACAACCCGCGGACCGTATCCATGATCACCAGCAGAAGTTTTCGGTTATGCCGATCGACATAAACTCCGGCAAAAGGCGCGATTACAACCCGCGGTATCACCGTCGCCGCCATAAGCGAGCCCATGAGCGCGGTCGAACCGGTGGTTGCCAGTATCCAGAATCCGAGCGATATCGTATAAGCGATATCACCCAATGCGGATACAAATTGCCCTTGCCATAACAGTAAGAAATTGGTATTCCAGAGCCGGTCGCGGTTGTCCTGTGATTCCGGTCCGGCACCCGAATCTCGCACCACTATCGGCGTCTCGTCGCTCATATTCCGAATTCTGTCTAGGGCTTTCCCTTGCCGGTCCAGCAATAGGTGCATAGATTATCGGCACCTACTCTGGCAGCGTTCACCATGTCGCCAAGCCGCTGATACTTGAGAGAAGTTATTTTGAGATCCTTCTCCATTGCCCTGAGCATCGCTTTGTACTTTCGAGAATCGGAATCCAGATATGGGCTTGCGTCTTTGGGATGAAATCCCAGCATCTGCTTCAAGACCCGGCGGGCAAACAATTCGCCAAGCCGGCGCGTCGAAAAAAGATATTTGCAGGGAAACATTAACGCCGGACAGGCGGGACGTATATGTATTTCCCTGGCGCCGGTCTGCCACAGCTTGACCAGCAGAAAATTCTTCAACTGCGTTCCCCGAACAATTGAATCTTCGGTAATGACAATACGCTGGCCATTGATCAGATCATCCGCGGTAATTTGCTTCATCAGAGCAACCAAATCCCTTGTCATCTGCGAAGGCGGCACATAACTACGCGCCCAGCCCGGCGTGTATTTCAACAAGGGAATTCGAACCGGCACCCCGGATTCATGGGAATAACCGTGCGCATAGGCCGTTCCGGAATCGGCAATACCGGCGACCAAATCTACTTTTATGCGATCCTGACGGGCAATGATGCGACCCGATGTTTCGCGGAATTCCTCAACGCTCTTGCCTTCATACTCTGATGCCGGGAATCCGGTATAAATGAACAAAAAGGCGCACAGCTGCAGCAGTTTATCGGGTTTGCGCAATGATTCGACTCTTTCATTGTTGATCAGAACTATTTCACCCGGACCGAGTATTTTTCCTGACTTATAACCCAGGTTCTTGTATGAACAAGTTTCCGAAACAACGATTTTCGCGCCTTCCTTTTGCGCCAGGATCAGCGGTGTTCGGCCATATTTGTCCCGGGCCGCATATATGCCCTCCCGTCCCAGCAAAATCAAAGACATCGACCCCCGTATTGACTGATGCATATATTCGATGCCGTCGACCAGGGTTTTGCCCTTGTTTATTAAATGGGCGACAATTTCGATCTGATTGGCAACCCCGCTTGACATTTCGGTGAATACCGATCCCTGGCTGGCAAGGCGCGCCAGCAGTTCATTTTGATTATCGATATATCCGGTACCGCATATCGCGTAGTCGCCGAATCTTAAACGCACGAGCAGCGGCTGGGTATCGCGATCGCTGATCGCCCCGGCTCCGCAGTAACCCTTCATCTTCAGATAATCAATGTCTTCGGCGAAACGCGATTTGAATTGCGCCCGGGCGATAGTATGGATTTTCTTATGCATGTGTTTCCCGTCATAGATCGCGATACCGCCATAGGACGTACCCAGATGCGAGTGATAATCGGTCGCGTAGAAAAGATCATCCTTGCAATCTTTCCGGGCGATAATGCCTACCACACCGCTCATGTCATTGACCTCATGACAATATGTTCATCCTGAAAATAGAAATGACTATCATGTTTGAGTAATAGAATATACACATTAAGTCGCGCCTGTCAATCATCCGATTTCTGTTCCGGGACAAGCCGATCAAGACCGCCTTTACCGCCCCAGCTCCAACCCCAATGACAACCCCCGGTTGTCTCTTGACATTTTAAAATACTTTATTATAATATTCATATAGGCTTATCCTGAGGTAGGATAACTAGATATAAAAAATCAAGGAGGTTCAATGGAAAAAGTGATTCGGTTCGGTATTGGCGGTTTAGTGCTCTTCGCATTGACCAATATGGCCTTTGCCGCCGAGCGCGTTGTCTTGTGCGAAGAGTTGTATCAAGAAACCTGAAGTAGTTGCTACCCGGCCAGCTGTACGCTGGACGTCATTGCCATGAACTATCCGACAAGGGTCGCGGTCGTTGAAATGCACGTGGTCAATAATGGTTATCCAGGTTATTGTTATGAAGCTAATCAACGCATGGGTTTTTACCAGTCACCGTATTACACACCATGGCTCTATCGTGATGGAACAAGCGTAGGCAACAGTTACACAACCTGGCGCAGCGGCATTGTCAGCCGCATGGGACAAGCGTCGCCGTTCACCGCGACCATGTGGGGCACTTATGATCCGGTAACGCGCAACGGTACGATCAATGCCAAATATCGCAACGATTCAACCGCGGCGATAACGGCTCGTGTGTATTTTGTAATAACTGAAGACAGCCTTTATTATCAGACTCCTATTGGAGATTGGTGGCACAATCATGTCGCCCGCGATTATCTGCCGACTCAGGTCGGCACTCAGGTGACCATCGCGTCGGGTGATTCGGCTGTCCAGACGAGAAGTTTCGCAATAAGTTCTGCCTGGAATGCCAATCGTTGCAAGATTGTCTCCTGGATACAGGCCGACGCGCCGTCACGCAATAACTATCAGGCCGGTATGAAGAAGGTCAATGAGCTTACGACCGCAGTACATGAATCAGGTGAAATCAAAACCATATCAACCGTCAACGCCAAGCCCAATCCCTGCGCGAATAAAACGACATTCTCCTTCGGCTCGCCGGCCGGCGTTGATTACCGGATCAGCATCTATGACATAGCCGGCCGACAGGTGAAAACCCTTACCGGCGTATCGGGCATGGGCATAACATCCGTACTCTGGAATTGCACGACCGACAACCATACGCGAGTGACCGCGGGTGTTTATCTCTATGAGCTGCAATGCGGGGAACTACAGGCGAAAGGAAAGATAATAGTGCGTTAAGCAGCCATTTGATCAGAATGAAGAGGCGGTCGTCAGACCGCCTCTTTACCCATTATCTGTCAACGAGTTCTGTCATATTCATGAATCAACTGCTTGTCAAAGGAATGAAAGACAAAAGGTGAGCCAGCGCAGACATGAATGCTTGATCGTTCACTGTTTCTCCCTAAACTGGAAGCATAAGGATGAATTATCTTATGACACGACTTTTGCGTTTTTTAAAGGAGATAAGATTTGGGCTCATTGGCTCATATTCGCCCGAATTGCTCTTAAAGGAGAAAAAAGGAGCTCATCGTGATAAGTATCAATAAATCAACATTTATGGCGCCACCCCGGGATTGCCGTTG
>JBBIHN010000109.1:0-6820 GCA_037446995.1 Caldifarciminota bacterium
GACCACGCCTTAGGTGACGTCGAAGAGCAGAACCGCGATATCCGCGGCATTGATCGCCCGCAGGGACCGGACAACCGCATAGAATTCAACCGACTCCCGGACGCGGGAAATCCGCCGTAAGCCGCAGGTATCGACGATTTGAAAATTCTTGCCTTCAAAACTGAATTCGGCGGTCACCAGATCGCGGGTCGTGCCCGGGCGTTCGTCAACGATCGCCCGATCTTTCTTGATCATCGAATTCAGAAGCGTTGATTTTCCCGAGTTGGGGCGGCCGAGGATAACGATGTTGATCTTATTGGTTCTCCGAATGGTTTTTGTGCCCGGCATATTGTCGTGTATCGTTTCCATAACATCACCGAGACCGAACCCGCCTTCAGCCGAAATCGGGAAGACTTTTTCAAAGCCGAGCGCGGTGAAATCATTAGCGCGCCCGATATCCTGGTTTCGGTCGATCTTGTTGACGAGCAGAATTATTCTCTTATTTGCCTTGCGCAGCCGTCCGGCGATTTCCTCATCAACCGGATGCAGTCCAATCCGTCCGTCAACGACGAACAGTACGATATCCGCTTCTTTGATGCCGTAATCGATCTGCCGGTTGATCTGACTGGTCAGGTTATCGCTTTCATCCGGATAAAAACCTCCCGTATCGATAAGATCGAAAGTCCGGCCGCGCCAGTTGATTTCCCCGCAAACGCGGTCGCGGGTGACCCCGGGTTCTTTGTAGACAACGCTTATGCGGCGTCCGGTCAGACGGTTGAAAAGAGTTGACTTGCCGACGTTCTTTCTGCCGACTATAACGACCGTAGCCACTTGACGAATCCTTTGTATTTGGCCGGCGCCACTTTTGCGCCCGGCGGTATTTGTTGATCGTCAATCAATTTGTTCTCCGAATTCTTGCAGTGGGGAGGCAGTAATATCAAATCGAAATGATGATTATATTTCTTGATCGTATTGTTCATATCATTGCCGGCCAGAAGCCCGGCGACCGTGACCGAATTTCCAAAAAAATTGTTCGCCACGGGCCGGATAATGATATTCGTTCGGTCGATCAAGCCCAGCGCGATCATCCTCGCTTTCATTTTTAACAGCAACGGGCAAGCAAGCTGACCGGTGAGTATCAATACTTTCTTGTTGATCGGCCTGCCGCCGCGCCAGGAACGCATCGCGTCAAGAAAATCCCTGGCCATGCCGATTCCGTTTTCATGCTGGGGCATGTCATCATAGTAGCCAATATCCGGGACCGTTTGTCCTGCGTTTATGAAAATTTCATCGGACGCGTAGACTATGCCCTTTTCATGTTTTTTACGGAACTGGCGATTCAGATTGCGCGCCAGGCCGGCGATCGCCCGGGCGGATCTCTTGCTTACCGGTTTGATCGTCTTATTATAGCGGGTTCGGCCCACCGGCACAATGCCGATTGACGCAACGCCGGGAAATAACGAGACGAGATCGTCAATCGTTTTTAGTAACTGCTCGCCGTCATTGATCCCGGGAAGAATTACGATCTGAGTATGGACAATAATGTTATTGCTGATCAAGACGGAGAGTTGTTTCATAATGTCCGCGCCGGCGTCGTTTTTGAAAATCGCCGCCCTCAGATGGGGATTAGTGCTGTGAACCGACACGTAAAGCGGACTGAGCCTGAGTCTGAATATTTTTCGATAGTCGTCTTTGGTCAGGTTGGTGAGACTCACGAAATTGCCGTGCATGAAAGATAGACGAAAATCATCGTCACGGAACAATAGCGAGCCTCTCACGCCCGGAGGTAAACCATTAATGAAGCAGAAATCGCAATTATTCTCGCATCGGCGCCAGCGCGGTTGGGCGAGTTCGATATCAAACGGATCTTGTTCTTTTAAGAAGAAAGTTCGCGTCTGCCCGTTCGTACTGGCTTTGATTCTTCTTCTGATACTGATATCGTTATAAAAGGCGAAATCCAATCCGTCATCGATTTCGTGATTATTAATGCTGACCAGCATGTCATTTTTGGCCATGCGCTTGTCACTGGATCTGGTAACCGCTATCACTATGAATTATAAAGCGATTCCGGCTTGAATTCAAGATTTTCTTTAAGCGACGGCATTCTTTAATTCTCGTCGCTGTTGACTATTATCGTTCGATGCATATAATATCGGCAATCAATGTTTGGCAAATATATGATTATGTCTTGTTGATTAGAGGAATACAAATGGAGGCATAATGGGCAGAACTTTAGCTGAAATAATTCTGTCCGAGAAAAGCGGACAGGACGCAAAAGCCGGCAGTATTGTTATCGCCAAAGTCGATGTCGCGGCGTTTCAGGATGGCACCGGTCCATTAGGCATTCGTCAGATGCAAAAACTGAACATCGAAAAAGTGAAGGCAGCAAGGTCGGTTTTTTTCATCGATCATGCCGCCCCTTCATCACGCAAGGAATTGTCTAACGATCATATGCTGATCCGTACTTATAGCCGTCAGGTCGGCGCGATCCTTTCCGAAGTTGGCGATGGTGTAATTCACCAAAGACTGGTCGAGTCTTATGCGAAACCGGGTGATGTTGTGATCGGCGGTGATTCTCATACCTGCACATCAGGTGCGCTGGCCGCCTTTGCCACCGGCATGGGTTCAACCGATGTCGCGGTCGGCATGGCAATGGGGAAAACCTGGTTCAAGGTACCGGAAACATTCCGCGTCGAGGTCACCGGCAAATTCATATCGGGAGTCTATTCAAAAGATCTTATCTTGTATTTGATCGGTAAGATTGGCGCTGACGGCGCGACCTACAAGGCGCTCGAGTTCGGCGGCGATGCGATCGACAAGATGTCAATGGAAAGCCGGTTCGTGCTTTCGAATATGGCGGTCGAGGCCGGCGCCAAAGTAGGTTTGATCGGCTCGGATTTGATAACCCGCGAGTATTTGAAAGCCCGGGGTCGCGTTAAGGATTGGCGCGCGATCAAACCGGATCGCGACGCCGTATATGAGCGAATCATAAAGATCGATGCCTCGAAGCTCGAGCCGATGGTTTCGATGCCGCACACGGTCGATAATATCAAGGCGGTTCGTATGCTGAGCAAGACAAAGGTCGATCAGGTATTCATCGGGACCTGTACCAACGGTCGAATCGAGGATTTAAAAATCGCTGCCGGTATCCTGAAAGGCAGGAAATGCTCAGGCCATACGCGCTTGATTGTGTGCCCGGCATCCCGCCAAGTCTTTCTTGATTCGGTTAGACTTGGACTATTGGAAATATTCGTCAAGGCTGGCGGCATAATAATCGGACCCGGGTGCGGTCCATGCGTTGGCGTCCATGAAGGCGTGCTTGGTGACGGTGAAGTATGCTTGTCTACGGCCAATCGAAACTTCAAGGGCCGAATGGGTAATCCCGAAGGCCTTATCTACCTGGCGTCGCCGGCGACCGCTGCTTATTCGGCAATTACCGGTTATATCAGCGATCCGCGCGCGATCATGAGAAAAGCGGCACACCGGAAGGCCGGGAAGAGTTCAAGAAGAAAAAATTAGGTGAAGAATATCAAAGAAAGGAGCAGTAATGGCTAAACTTAAAGAAAGACTCACCCAACAGATTCCAGCCCTAAAGGCTGAGCTGAAACAGCTCGTGACCGAACACGGGAACAAAGTCATCTCCGAAGTCACGGTTGAACAGGCCTACGGCGGGATGAGAGGTGTGAAGGGCCTAATATGCGATACGTCGGTAGTACCGCCGGACAAGGGTTTAATCATTCGGGGAAAGCCGATTGCCGATATCAAGAATGAGCTGCCGGAAGCAGTGTTCTATTTGCTTGTCACCGGCGAGATGCCGGATAAAGAGCCGCTTGAGGACTTGAAAAAGGATTTGAGAAAGCGCGCCGCAGTACCGGATTATGTCTGGAAAGTGCTTGAAGCAATGCCCGGAGATTCCCATCCCATGGTTATGTTCAGTCTTGGTATTCTGGCGATGGAAAAGGAATCGGTTTTCAGGGCGAAATACACCGAAGGCATGAAGAAAAGCGATTATTGGGATCCAACGCTCGAAGACTGCCTGAATTTGATCGGTTGTTTGCCAACTCTCGCCGCCGGCATATATCGTATGCGTTTTAATAAGGGGCCGCGGATCGCGCCGGATTCGCGTCTTGACTGGGCCGGAGATTATGCCCGCATGCTTGGTCTGCAGGATAAGACCGGCGAGTTCGCAAACCTGATGCGCCTTTACATGGTTCTTCATTCGGATCACGAAGGCGGCAATGTCAGCGCCCATGCCTGTCATTGCGTCGGATCGGCTCTTTCCGATCCGTACTATGCGGTATCGGCCGGGCTTAACGGATTGGCCGGTCCTTTGCACGGCTTGGCGAATCAGGAATGCCTGCGCTGGGTAATAATGGTTCGCGACAAATTCGGCGGCGTTCCAACCGACGAGCAGCTAAGGCAGTTTGCCTGGGATACTTTGAACTCCGGCCAGGTGATACCAGGCTACGGCCACGCCGTGCTGCGGATCACTGATCCGCGTTTCGACGCGTTTCGGGCATTCGGCGCCAAGGTGTGCCCGGATGACGATTTGTTCGCAATCGTCGACAAGGTGTTCAACATCGTACCGGACGTACTACGCGAGCAGGGAAAAGCAAAAGATCCATGGCCTAATGTCGATGCGGCCTCAGGATGCCTGCTGTATCATTTCGGTCTGACCGAATTTGAATATTACACGGTCCTTTTTGGAGTTTCGCGCGCGCTCGGCATGTGTTCGCAACTTATCGTCAGTCGTGCCCTCGGCGAAGCAATCGAAAGACCGAAATCGGTTACCACCGAATGGGTCAAGCAAACGGTCAAGGGTTAACGATCGAGGAGGGAAGATGGTGTTAAGAGGCAAAACCTGGAAGTTCGGCGACAGTATTTCGACCGATCTGATCTGTCCGGGCAGGTATTTCCATCTTCGATCCAATTTGCCCGAACTGGCAAAACATGTCCTTGAAGATGCTGATCCGGAATTCGCATCGAAAATGGCGTCCGGCGATTTTGTCGTTGCCGGCGTCAATTTCGGATTGGGCAGTTCACGCGAGCATGCGCCGACGATAATCAAATTAGCCGGAGTTTCGGCCGTACTGGCAAAGTCTTTCGCGAGAATATTCTATCGCAACGCGATCAATGTCGGTCTGCCGTTGATCGAATGCGATACCGATCAAATCGCGCTGGGCGATATGCTTGAAGTCGACTTAGCCCTGGGGTTCGTGAAGAATAAGACCAAAGGCATCGAGCTCAAAGTGCATGCTTTGCCCAAAGTCATGTTGAACATCCTCAACGATGGCGGCCTGGTTCCTCATATTCAGAAACATGGCGATTTCAAGCTTAGTTGACGGGGACATTCTATATAACAGATAGATAACTCAAAATTAAGGAGATTACAGATGAAATGAAGAACAAAAAGAAAAGATGAGTTAACAAAAAGATGGCACGGCTAAAAGTGATTAAGAAAAGAGCCGTGAAGAAAGCACCCAAAGTCAAGAAACCGGCAGGTCAAAAACCAACATCAGTATTGCGGGCAATGGAGCATTTCGGCGGCATTCTGGAAAAACAGCTGGTTCGGGTGAAGGGAATCAAGACTTCGCAGGATTGGATCGACTACACGAAAGTGAAACCGATAGTGGTAGGTATACTGGGCGGCGACGGTATCGGCCCTTATATTACCGCCGAAGCCCAGCGTCTGCTGGAGCATTTGCTGAAGAAGGAACTGTCCGACAAAAAGATTGTGTTTCGAGTCATTGACGGTTTGACGATCGAGCGCCGCGTCGAAGTCGGCAAGCCGATCCCGGACGAAGTGCTGGCCGAGATAAAGAAATGCCATGTAACGCTTAAAGGACCGACGACCACGCCCAAGAAAGGCGATCCCTGGCCTAATATCGAAAGCGCGAATGTTGCGATTCGTAAGGAACTGGATCTTTTTGCCAATGTACGACCGGTACGCGTCCCCACCCAGGGCGTTGACTGGATGTTCTTCCGGGAAAACACCGAAGATCTCTACGCATTGGGACCTTACGGTATCGAAGTTACCCCGGATCTGGCGATCGATTTTAAAATGATCAGCCGGCCGGCCAGTGACCGGATTATCCGACTTGCCTTTGAATACGCCCGCAAAAACAACATAGATCGAGTTACGGCGGTAACCAAAGCCAATGTTGTTAAAACCACCGACGGTCTGTTTCTCAAAACATTCTATGAGATCGCCCGGGAGTACCCGAATATCAATGCCGACGACTGGTTCATCGATATCGTGACCGCAAAGCTGGTCGACATTAAGCGTCGAACCGAGTTCAAGGTTATGGTCATGCCAAATCTGTACGGTGATATCCTGACCGATGAGGCGGCCGAGTTCCAGGGTGGGGTCGGAACCGCGGGCAGCGCCAATATCGGCAAGCGGTACGCAATGTTTGAGGCGATACACGGCAGTGCTCCGCGCATGGTACAGGAAGGACGAGCTCAGTACGCTGATCCGTGCAGCGTGATAAAAGCCGGTGCCTTGCTTCTGAATCATGTCGGTTATAAGGAGATCGGTACTAAATTGGAGATGGCGCTGGATATTTGCGGTCAGTACGAAAAGAAATTGATCATGACCGGACGTTCAACCGGTGCCGCGGGACGCGCGTATTGCGATTATCTGCTGGAGACTATCTCCAGCCCGGATCTGGAAAAACGCTGGCTTGATTATCAAAAGATTTAATAAGGTCACGACTTTTGCGTTTTTTAAAGAAGATAAGATTTGGGTTCATTGGCTCATATTCGCCCGAATTGCTCTTAAAGGAGAAAAAGGAGCTCGTCGTGATAAGTATCAATAAATCAACATTTATGGCGCCACCCC
>JBBIHN010000110.1:0-6777 GCA_037446995.1 Caldifarciminota bacterium
GCAAGACTGAAACCGGGCATCGCCGACTATTACTACAATCTGGGGTCGGTTTCGAGCCGTATGGGTCTGATCGACAGCGCGCTCGACGCGTTCTGGAAAGCGTTGGCGATCGATCCGGGCAATGTCGACGTCTTGTTCAATCTCGGCACGGCCCTGGGTGTGACCGGAAGGTTTGCCAAAGCCGAATCGATACTAACCCAGGTTCTGGCGCTCGATCCTTCATATTTTGACGCCTACTTCAATCTGGCGGTCGGCCTCGAAGCGCAGGGCAGGATTTTCGAAGCGCTCCGAATGTATGATAAGTATCTGGAATTCGAAACCGACCCGGTTAAGCGGCAATCGGTCGTCGAGAGAAGAAACCGTTTGGTCGAAATCAGACCATGATGCCGGATCGCGTCGCGATACGGGAAAGCGGCAAGATGTCGATATTGACATGGCGCGCAAAAACGGGTATTTTGATATTGTAATATGGCCGAGACCAAGCTGTTCTGGGATATCGAGAAGGAAAAGAAGAACCGTATTTATGTGCTTTTTGCCGTCTTGCTTGTTATTTATTTCATACCCTTCTATTTTATCTGGCTGATTGTCAAAACTCTTTTTTATGTGAAGGCGCAGGGCAACGCGGCGCTTGCACCTTTCTCATGGTTTGGTTTTGACACGGTGCTGGTCTTGATTATTGCCGCGGTCCTGACCAGTATGCATTGGTATCTGTCGCAGCGCAACCTTGTCAGCCGCGTCACGCGATTGGTCAATGCCCGGATCCCGGATCCAAGAGATCAATATCATAACGTATTTACCAACATAGTCGATGAACTAGCGACCGCGGCCGGCGGCATTACGGTTGAGCCCTACATAATCCCGACCGGCGCCCTTAATGCCTTTGCCGTCTCAGACCTGCAAGGCCGCAATGTGGTCGGCGTTACTGAAGGACTGTTGTCCCGATTATCGCGGGCCGAATTGCAGTCAATTATCGCCCACGAGATCGCCCATATTGCCTCGAACGACAGCCTGCTGACCACGATCGCCTGCGCGCTTTTCAGCATTCACGGCGAAGCCATCAGGCAGATAAACGCTTCGGTGCATAAGCGCAGCGCGAGGTATAATCCGATTACCGGCGAGGAGATGCCTTCTTCAGCGGCCGCTGCGGCGCTGATGGTCTTACCCCTGTTAACGTTGATTTTCATTACTGATGCCCTGGCGACTTTACTGAACATGTTCATCAATCGGGAAAAGGAATCACGCGCCGATGCAGCCGCAGTGCGGTATTCGCGCGATCCGCGATCCCTGGCAAGCGCTTTGTACAAGATCAGTACGCATTGGCGGGGGGCGGGCTGCGGCGGTGACAATCTGGCGCCCATCTTTATTCTCAATCCTCACTACAGCAAACTGGAGGAAGCAGATAATTTCATGGCAACTCTTTTTTCGACTCATCCGCCGGTAATGCGCCGGTTGCGTGTCTTGCTCGACATGGCCCACGCCAGCCTTGATGAATTAATCGCGCTGGCCGGGCGGCCGAAAGAATCAAAGACCGAGATCGATACCAGCGGTCGTGAACTCGAATTCTATGTGCGGCAGGAAGGCGGTAAGAAAGGACCTTTTACCGTTACCCAGCTGCAAAGTCTTGATTATCTGACGCCGGATACTGAACTGGAGTTCACCGACACCGGTAACTCGATCAAGGCCAATGAACTGCCGGCATTAAGTTATTTTTTTGAGAAGAAAGACGATCCGGCCTGGAAAATGCGGCGGTTGTGCCCGGATTGCCGTCAATGGCTTATTGTTCGGCATTACGAGGGCATGCATTTGTTGTATTGTCCGTTCTGCCGCGGGATTCAAGTGGATCTGGATAAGCTGCCGCGTATTACTGCCCGTCAAGACAAGGGTTTTACCGATTCGGTGCGCCGTAATGCGCGGCACCTGCACGAACAGGCAAGGACGATCGGAAAGAGCTTCAAGTTGTTGATCGAATGCCAGCATCACCGTTTTTGCCCGCGCTGCGGAAAGCCGATGGTGCATCGTTTTTACAGTTATGCCTATCACATCGAAATCGACGAGTGCCGATCCTGCCGCGTGATCTGGTTTGATCAGCACGAACTTGAAATCCTGCAGTGCATGATTGAAACGGGGGAGAAGACCGGGCTGACCCCTATGTGAGCGGCGGCAAAGCGGGTTGTCCGGATATCATCGATAGCTTTCAAACAGGCGCCCCCATTCGGTTCGTAAAATTCTCCTTACCCGGCTGCGTCCGAACACCGGGTACCAGAAAAAATCGTGATAGGCTCGAGAAGCGAGAAATGACCAGGGCACGATCGGCGAGCGCAGTAAGATATTCTCCAGCGGTTTGAGAAAACCCCAGTAGATCGCTTTCTGACCGCGTGAGGCAAAGCTCTCTCTAAGCCGGAAATGGAAATTCACATCGCGGATATCTTCGCCGACGATTTCGATCTTGCGGGGGTCGGCGTTGCCCAATTTTTGTTCGTTAGCAAGATACAGAAACCGGATTCCCCGGGGATCAAACCCCATCATTTTCGCGGCGACGGCATCGATCGCTACCGAATCCGCGCCGGCGATCAGATAATTCTTGACTGCCGGTTCCATGACCCTTGGCCCGGCGCCGTTACCGGCGATCGTGCCGTCGGTCAAGCAGAAAATTCCCGGATGTATTTCCTTCTGCACGCGCAGTAAATCGACCAGCGCTTCATGAATAACCGAATGCGTCCAGTGACGGTTGTCATTGAGCAAACCGCCGAAGGCGTTTTTCATCGCCCCGGTTATCGTCGTGAATACGTGGGTCTTCATCGTCGGCAGATGAAACGCGTTCTTGCCGACGAAAAGCTTGGGGATTTGAATGCCGTCTCGAAAAATCCGATCAAGGACAAGCATTTTACCCTCTGGTTGATAGTTTATCCATTCGACCGACGGTTCGTAGAGGTATACGAATTTTAAACGATGTTTGCGGATCACCGGATCAAGGTGATTCTTTTCGGCGCCGCTTTTCGGATTGATCACCACGGTCCGGTTCTGAGCCGGTATTAACTGCCGGAAATCATGGCGCGATAGATATCTGATCGCGCCGTCAAGCTGCCAGGGAGTGGTTGAACAAGCCGGATAGTAGAAATGCCAGGAGATATTGATCTTGAGTATCGTCGGGACACCGGCTTCGAGATGCTGCCCGAGTTCGGCAAGCTCCAGAAGCCGGTCGATGTCGTCGAGCACGGTTGGCGCCGAGGTCCGGAGAACTGCAACCTTGCTGTTCATCAAAGGCACCGTGGTTTGCAGATGATCTCGCGGATCTCAAAGGCGAAGAAATCCTTGCCGTGCGCGGGCACGCAGACAATCGCGGTGTCGGCTCCAGAATCGGTGCCGCCGATCGAGATTATCTCATCTCCGTGGGGAATAAGACCGGCATCGGCCGCCATGATCGCGATCTCGACCGCGACCTTCAATCCCTGTCCGAGAACACGCAGGGTGTTTGCCACCAATTCGTCGATCTCCAGACCTCCGAATTTAAGGCGTACGGCCCGACCGATCGTGCCAAAGAAATGCGTACCGGTATATACGGTAACACCTTGGTTGACGAGCTGATCACGTATTTTCCCGCTCAACTCGCATCGGCCCGGCTTACTGAACCCGGCTTGGTGAGTAACCGCGATAATATTGCTTCCCGGCGTCCTGGCCAGCAACTGCTTTGCGGTATAGCCGGCGCAGGTCGCAACGACAAAGTGCCGGATCTTGAGTTCGCTTGCCCTTTGCACGGCATATTCCAAGGTCTTGCTCGTATTTATCCGTCCTGGTTTGGCCCAGTAATAGATCATTTTTTTCATTTTGTCCTCGCAGTTTGATTATAATCCATTTGACATTCGCGTCAATCGCGAAACACCGGAATCTTTCTTGCATCTTTGTAATCAAGGTCTCTGAAATACTTTTTCAGAGACCTCACACATACCTCTGTCTTTCATTAGAATAAATTCTTCTTGACGGCCGTTATGTTTTATATTATACTATAAGTTGTGAAATTCGACAAATCGCTGATCAATACTCTGCGCGAAGATCCCCGGGAGGCGGAAAGCAGAAGTCATCGTATTTTGCTGCGCGGCGGATTTATCAGGCAATTAGCCTCGGGAGTACATACCTATTTGCCCCTGGGCTGGCGCGTGATCATGCGCATATCGAACATCATACGCGAGGAGCTCGATCGGATCGGCGGGCAGGAATTGTTGATGCCGGCAATTGCGCCGAAAGAGATATGGCAAGAATCAGGCCGCTGGGACGAATACGGCGACGATATGTTCCGGTTCAGAGATCGTAAGGCAAGGTATTTTTGCCTCTGCCCGACCCATGAGGAGATCATTGCCGATATCGCGCGGTCCGCGGTGCGTTCTTACCGTGATCTGCCCCAGATCTGGTACCAGATCCAGACCAAGTTTCGTGATGAGCTGAGGCCCCGTTTCGGCGTGATCCGTTCACGGCAATTCATTATGAAAGATTCATACAGCCTGGATCAGGACCAGGCTGGCCTTGATCATAGTTACGAACTGCATCGTCAGGCTTATACGCGGATTTTCAGGCGCTGCGGGATTGATTTCGAAGTGGTAGAAGCAGCCGGCGGTTTGATGGGGACCGGTGAATCCCAGGAGTTCATCGCGATCGCGGATATCGGAGAGGCTCAGGTGGTTAGCTGCAGGAATTGCGGCTATCGCGCCAATGTTGAAGCCGCGGTCGGTCTAGGCGAAATCGAGTCATTTGAAGATGAACCGATCGCCGAGATCCATACCCCGGGCAAAAAGACCGTGGTCGAAGTAAGCGAGTTTCTGAAAGTGTCGAGGAAAAGTCTGATCAAGAGCATTCTTTTCACCGCTCCGGAGCGAAAACCAATACTGGTTCTATCGCGGGGCGATTACGATATCAACGAGAATGTCATCCGAAACAGTTTCGGTTTCGCGTACCGGCCCGCTTCGTCCGGGGAAATCCTAAAGCTTTTCGGCGCTGAAGCCGGATACATAGGTCCTTACGGCAAGGAAGGCTTTGAGATTTGCGCCGATGACCTGCTTAAAAATGCTAAGGGCATGATCACCGGTGCGAACAAGGACGATTATCACGTAAGAGGACTCAATATCGACCGGGACATCAAGGTCGGTAGATTCATTAATTTGAGGCAAGTAAAGGCGGGCGATCATTGTCCCGGCTGCCGGAGTGAATTGATTATCAAAAACGGCCTCGAGCTCGGACATATATTCAAACTCGGCACCAAGTATTCAACCGCTTTGAACGCCGACTTTCTTGGCGAGAACGGCGTGCGCAAGCCGATCGTGATGGGCAGTTACGGTATCGGGCTCGAGCGCATAATGGCGTGTGCCTGTGAACAAAGAGGCGATGAACGCGGCACCGCCTGGCCGATTTCGATCGCGCCTTATGAGCTATATTTGCTCGTGTTGAATCCGGCGGACAGCGAGGTCAAGGCGCTTGCCGAAAAATGGGCGGCCGAGCTTGCCGCCCGTCAATTTACCTTATTGATCGACGAACGTGATATTTCGGCCGGCATCAAGTTCAACGATTCCGAGCTGCTCGGCATACCGATACGGTTGACGATAAGCCCGAAAGCGATCAAACAAGGGAGATTTGATATCTTGGTCCGTGAATCGGGAGATCTCTGTGTCGCCGGGCAAAACGACGTTATCGAAAAATGCGTCGGGATTCGCGAAACCCTATACCGGGAATTGAATGAATAGTGCGGTTATCGAGAACATGCATTCCAAGGTTCGCAAATCGGTCGAGGCGGTTGGGTATCGCCTCTACGATATCGTTTTCAATCAGGTGACGCGTACCCTGCAAATCTATATCGATCACCCGGGGCGCAATATTACGATCGACGACTGTCAAAGGGTCAGCAACGCGGTTGGTGATGAACTTGACGGCGAAGAGAGCGGACTGGCGAGTTATACGCTGGAAGTATCCTCCCCGGGGATCAACCGCGTGCTACGCCGTCCCGAGCATTTCCAGTGGGCAGTCGGTAAACTGGCCGAGATCGACGTCGGGACGCATCGGGTCAGAGGCTTCATCCGGAAGGCAGATGACGAATTCGTGCTGATTGCGGCTGAAGATGGTGAGAGCATGATCAAGTACTGCAGTATTACGAAAGCCAGAATCGCCGAGGAGATTGACTATGGCAAAAGAAGATAGCCAGATAATTGAACACATCAAATCAATTGCTCGCGCCAGGGGTGTCAAGTTCGATTATGTCATTGAATCTCTGGCCGAAGCGGTAAAAAGCGGGGTCAAACGCAAATACGGGAAAACCGTGGAATCGGAAGTGGTTGTCAATAAATCGACCGGTGAGATAAGGATATACATCATCAAAAAGATCGTCGACGAAGTCACCGATCCTGGGCGAGAAATCAGTCTGGACCAAGCCCGGGAGAAGAATCCTGATCACGCGGTCGGCGATGATTTCCGGATACCGGTCGATATCGTCGAACTCGGGAGAACCGCGATCGAATCGGTTAAGCAAGCTCTTACGCAGCGGGTCAGCGAAGCGGAACGAAATCGCATTCTTGCCGAATACGAGAAAAAGATCGGAGAAATAGTCAAAGGTCTTGTGAAAGTGGTAAGCCGCAACGAAGTGTTGGTTGATCTTGGTCCGGTTGAGGCGACGATCCCGTCTTTCGGGATGATGAAAATCGAGCATTATCGGCTTGACGCTCCAATTCGGGCGGTCGTTGCCGACGTGGAGCGTGCTCAGTGGGGGCCGCGCATTATCCTTTCCCGGACCGATCCGCG
>JBBIHN010000111.1:0-6738 GCA_037446995.1 Caldifarciminota bacterium
TGTGACGGAAGAGGTATTCTATGGGATCTTCCGCGGTCAAGATATGGCAGCGTCTTTCGCTGTTCACCTTGTCGATAACCGCCGCCAGGGTCGTTGATTTGCCGCTTCCGGTCGGACCGGTGCAGAGTATCAATCCTTTGGGCCGGCCGGCAAGTTCCTGAACGACCAACGGAATACCCAGTTCTTTGAAACCGCGTATTTCAAAGGGAATTGTCCGGAGCGCGGCGGCAACACTGCCCCGTTGGTTAAAGCAATTGCCCCGAAAACGCGACAAGCCGGCAATGCCGAACGAGAAATCCAGCTCCCACTCCATTTCAAATTTTTTCTTCTGCTGATCATTAAGCACGCTGTAGACAAGGTTCTGAATCAGTTCGGGCGTCATGATCTCGTAGTTGGTCGGTACCAATTCGCCATCGATCCGGTACATTGGCGGCGCGCCCGTCGTCAGGTGCAAATCCGTTGAATTGCGCTGGACCATTTCTTCCAATAATTGCTTCATCGTAACCGGCATTTTTCCTCCTTCATAAAAACCATATCAAAATGCTGAGGTCTCCCTCATCAATTCTTCAACCGTGGTAATTCCTTTCCTTATCTTATCAATGCCGTCATCGCGCAAAGTCGCCATTTCCTCTATGATTGCCCGTTTGGCGATAACATCGGATGACCCTCCCTTGAGAATCAAATTGCGAAGTTCAGAAGATATCGGCATAACTTCGTACAGGCCAATGCGTCCCTTGTACCCGGTCTGATTGCAGTTGGAGCAGCCCTTTCCCTTGAAGACCATGCCGTCGGGGAACATCTCCTTTTTCAGTCCGGCATCTTCGAGCAGTTTATCGCTGATTTTAATCTGTTCCTTGCACTTTGGACAGATCCTGCGCACCAGCCGCTGCGCCTGTATCAATATCAACGCGCTGGCGACCAAATACGGTTTGATGCCGATATCGATCAGACGGTTGATGGTCGTGGGCGCGTCATTGGTATGAATCGTCGAGAAAACAAGATGGCCGGTCAGGGACGCGCGGATCGCGATCTCGGCGGTTTCCGAATCGCGGATCTCGCCGACCAGAATAATATTCGGCGCCTGGCGCAGGAAGGCGCGCAGCGCCGCGGCAAAAGAAAGTCCGATCTCCTCATGCACCTGAATTTGATTAATGCCGTGAAGATTATACTCGACCGGATCCTCGATCGTCATGATCTGACGGTCGGGCTTGTTAAGCCGGGCAAGGGTCGAGTACAGAGTCGTTGTCTTGCCGCTGCCGGTCGGTCCGGTAACCAGAATAATGCCGTACGGGCTTTCGATCGCTTTCAAGAATTTCTTCAAGGCATGCTCGGCAAAGCCGAGCTTACCGAGGTCAAGCATCAGCGAACTACGGTCGAGAATGCGCATGACTATTTTTTCGCCGTACAGCGTCGGTATTACCGAGACCCGCAAGTCGATCATCTTATCGCCGACCTGAATATTAATGCGCCCGTCCTGACAAAGACGATGCTCGGCAATGTCCATCTTGGCCATCAATTTTATCCTGGTTATGATGCCGGCCTTGAGATTCAGGGGCGGCGACTGCTGCTCCTGCAGAATACCGTCGATCCGGAACCTTATTCTCACCTGTCTTTCAAAATGCTCAACATGAATATCGGACGCCCCTTTATTCACGGCGTCGGCAATATAGAAGTTGACCAGACGAATTACCGGTCCGCCCTCGGCGTCGGCGCGGAGTTTTGTCTCTTCAAAATCTTCCTGCGATTCGGTCTCGAGCAGCTCCATATCCTCAATCCCCAACTCCTTGGCCGCGGCGGTTAATCTTTCGTCCGCGCCCACCTGGGCAATGCCACGTTCCATAGTGTAATATCGATCAAGGGCGTCGCGGATTGACGACTCGGCCGCCAGCACCGGCGTGATCTCCATGCTGGTTATGAACCGAAGGTCTTCGATCGCGCTGATGTCGGTCGGATCGACCATGGCGACGGTGAGATAACGGCCGCGCCGATCAATCGGCAGCACTTCGTAATGATACGCCTTCTGCGCCGGGATCATATCGAGAACGTCCTTTTCGGGAATGATGTAGTCAAGATCGACGACTTCCATTCTGTACAGATTGCTCAAATGGGCAAGCAGTTTGCCTTCGGATACCATTTCCAGGTTGTTGAGCACGCTGACCAGCCGCTGACCGGTTTCACGGCGTTCGCGCTCCGCGTCGCGCAATTGCTCTTCCGATATGACTCCCTGACGGACCAGATACAAACCCAGTTTTTCTTCCATTATGACACCACCTTGGTTTCGCGGATCACTTCTTCGACCGTGGTCAACCCGCCGGCCAGCTTGTTGAGCGCCGCTTCGCGCAATGTCATCATGCCCTGTTCAGTCGCGGTTTTTTCTATCTCTTCGGCCGTCGCGTGGCCGAGTATGAGCTCGCGCATCGCCGCGTTGATGATCATTGTTTCAAATATCCCGAGCCGGCCTCTATAGCCGGTGCCCCGGCAATGCTCACAACCCTCGCCCTTTAAAAGGGGAAAATCGACCTTGCCCGGATCGAGTCCGGCATCGATCAGAATTTCGTCGGCAAACTTGAATTCCTTTTTGCACTTCTCGCATACTTTTCTAAGCAGACGCTGGGATTGCACGGCAAGCAGCGTCGAAGCAATGAGAAACGGTTCGACATTCATGTTTGTCAACCGAGTAATGGTCGCCGCCGCCGAATTGGTGTGCACGGTTGAAAGCACAAGATGACCGGTCAATGACGCCCGGATCGCGATTTGAGCGGTTTCCAGATCCCGGATCTCACCGACCATAATTATGTTCGGATCCTGACGCAGATAAGATCTTAAGGCGCCAGCAAAGGTCAAACCGATTTTCTCGTTGGTTTGCAATTGATTGATACCCATCAACGAATACTCGATCGGATCCTCGGCGGTCGTTATGTTCAAGGTCGGGTCGTTCAACTCGGTCAACGCCGAATAAAGAGTCGTTGTCTTTCCCGAACCGGTCGGGCCGGTAATCAACACAATGCCGAAAGGCGATTGGATCGCCCGGCGGAAATTCTTCAGAGTCGACTCGTCGAACCCGAGCAGGTCGAGGTTGAGCTGAATTGCCGAACGGTCCAGGATCCGCAGGGCAAGCTTCTCGCCGAACAGAGTCGGCACCGTGGAGACGCGAATATCGATTATCTTATTGTGGATCCGCGCTTTTATGCGTCCGTCCTGAGGTAACCGTCTTTCCTCGACCTTGAGTTTTGCCATGACTTTTATCACCGTCGCGAGGGCGCGGTTCATCCGCCGGGGCGGTTTCATGACTTCATGCAGAATACCGTCGATACGGTATCTTATCCGCATATCCTTCTCATAAGGTTCGATGTGAACGTCCGAAACATTCAACGCGACCGCGTCGGAAATTATTTTATAACCGAGTTTGAGCGCCGGACCGCTGTCGCTGTCTTCATCGACATTCGCCAGATCCTCCTGGGCGCTCTGATCGTCGGCGCCCTCCACGACCTGCACATTACCCTCTCCGGCATCGGCCATCTCGATCTCATACATGACATCGGAAAGAAACTTCTGCACGTTGTAGTGTTTCTGAACAATGTCGAGAATCGCGTCTTCGACCGCGACCAACGGCTGAACCTGAAAACCGGTTGCGAACTGAATATCCTCGATCGCCGTGACGTCTCCTGGATTGACCATTGCCAGCGAAAGAGTCCGGCCGAAACGTTTGACCGGAACCACCAGATACTTGCCGGCAAGCTCGCTGGGGATCAGCTTCAAAACCGAATCGGTCAACTCGGCGCTCTTCAGATCGATCGACTGCACGCCAAAATGCTTGGACAAAGTTTTCAGAAGATCGACTTCGGTGAGTATGCCCATCTTGATCAGCACCGAGCCAAGGCGTGAACCGTCTTTTTTCTGCTCTTCCAATGCTTGATGAAGCATGTCTTCGGATATCATGCCCTGCTTTATCAGGAGTTCGCCCAATTTCATAGTTTTTCTAATATAATATAGTTAATTATTAATATTTGTCAAGAGACATGAGCGATGGTCTAAGGTCCGGTGACGAGTACGATTTTGGCTAATTCCCCGAGCCGGCACTCGTTCAATCCCCTCAACAACAGCCGCCGGCCGCGCGGTATGTGTTTCAGAAAACGATCTTTGCCCAGATTCAATGCCAGATTGGCATAGGCGCCGAGCGCTTGCATACTGCGCTGTACGCAGGTCAACCGGTATAAGGCGCGCAGCTTCTCGTACGATGACCCGCGGGCCCGCCTTATGCTCCGGTCGTAATAATAGTCGAACAGCTGTCTTTCCTGCCGGACCGTCAGATCGACATAGGGGTCACGCAACAAAGACGACAGGTCATAGGTGACCGGGCCGATCCTCGCCGACTGGAAATCGATGACATGGGGCTTGCCGTCTTTGATGTAAATATTCTGCGATTGGAAATCGCGGTGCATGAAATACCCGGAATTTCCCCGGGCGGCTTCCAGCAATCGCCCGGTCAACTCGTTGAACTCACGGTCGAGCTCTTTTATCCGCGGCCGGTCGACCCGGCAATGCCGAACAAGATAATGCTTCTTGAAATAGTTCTGCTCCCACTTGATGTGCTCGCGGTCATAGCAATCGGCGACTGGAAATTCGCCGCGGCGCGCGGTTTGCATTTTGACGAGCATGTCGATCGTCTTCCGGTAATATCGAAGCGTCGGATTCTTGCGATAAGCCGCGCACAGCGAGCGGGTGCCGAGATCTTCGAATAACGCGCTTTTCGAATCGTCGGTCCAGTACAGGCGGGGCACATTGATGCGGCGCCGTTTCAGGTATTCATGGATGCGCAGGTATTTCCTGATTTCCGGATCAACGACCAGGACCGCGGTCCGGTTTCGATATTTACAGCGGTAGAATTCGCGCGCCGAACCGCCGGTCTCGATCCGGTGAATGATATCCTGCTTGAGCGAAGAAAAATTCAGCGCCGGCATGAGCACTGGAATCGATCCGAAACTATCGAATCGCGGAATTCGCCTTTTTTGAGCCGGGTATTTTCCAGGACGACGACGTTTTCCAGGGTTACCGTTTCTTCAATGACGCAATTCGCGCCGATACTGGCAAAACCCTTGATCGCGGCGCCGACCCGGCTTGACTCATGGATATACCGCGAATTTTCATACTTCCGGTCGGTGATCATGATTTCATTGTTGAGCGCTTTTCCGATAAGATCCAGATACGAACCGGGCGTGTTTATATTATACCACTGACATTCAATGATCCGGGCGTGGATCTTCGCTCCGCGGCGCAGGGCATTGTGCCAGAGGTCGACAACCGAGAATATCCTGCGTTCGGGCAAAAAGGAAAATATTTCCGGAGAATATATTGCCGCGCCGGCGTAGGTAAAGCGATCCCGCGCCGGCCGGTCATGAACCCGGATCAACGCGTTGTCGCCGCCGACTTCGATGTTATCGGTCCGCGTACCGGTCTTGATCAATGCAATCGTGGCAACCGGCTTTACGGCCCGATGGGATTCATCGAGCCGGTCTACCGGCAGGTCGGTTATCATGTCGCAGGCCTGAACATAAAAAACACCGCCGGACCAGTGTTTGAAATTACCCAGGGCGCCGCCGGTCCCGAGCAGCCGGTCTTCGACAACGAGTTCGGCGTTTTCGGCAGCCGCGAGTTCCCGCCTGATCATCGGCGCGTGATGAAAAAGATTGACGCCGAAATGATCGATGCCCTGCTTTGCCAATCTTGCGATCTGGAATTCGATCAGTAACCGGTCGATCACCGGCAGCAGAGGTTTGGGCAGATAATCAGTCACCGGCCGCATCCGTTCGCCGACGCCGGCGCTGAGGATCAACGCTTTCATAATTCGCAAAGCACGCGGCGGCTCTGCCGGGCCGCGGTCGTACCGCGCTCAATCATATAGCAGGTACTTTCTCCTCAACTTCTTGAATCGTTCGAGACCGGCATGCCATCTGCCTTTCATCTCTTCGACGCTCCGGTGCCGGTCGATCATTCCCCTGGTCCAGGTATTGCCGATCAAGATATCAAACGGCATGCGCCGACGTTCGAATTCATAGGGCGGTCGGCGCCAGGTAAAATCGCCGGCGTAGATTTTTCTTACGCCGCGCAGCAACTCAAGCGCGGTTTCGACCGGCCGGTACTGTCTGCGGTCGCGCACGCAGATCTGCAGTCCGCCGCAAAGCCGGTCTTTGTGTTTATGAAAAGTCGGCTGAAAGTAAAGAGGCCGGAATTCCACGCCCGGCAATTTCGCCGGCAAACCCTTGATCAGGGCGAACGGATCAAGCCAGGGCGCGCCGAATATCTCGAACGGACGGGTCGTGCCCCGGCCCTCGGAAAGATTTGTCCCCTCGAACAGGCACATGCCCGGATAGACGACAGCCGTGGATACGGACGGCATATTGGGCGACGGGATGGTCCAGTATAGACCGGTTTCTTCATAGAACATGGCGCGGCGCCAGTTCTTCATTTTCACTATTTCCAGATCGGCGCCAGCGCCCGACCCGTGGTTGATCATGACCAATAATTCGCCGATCGTCATGCCGTGGCGCAGCGGCATGGGGAACAATCCGACGAATGAACGCAGTTCCGGCGCCAGCATCGGCCCTTGGACCTGAATGCCGTTGATCGGGTTGGGACGGTCGAGAACGATCACCTTTTTGCCCAATCGGCCGATCTGCTGCATCAACAGCATTGCCGTCCATAAAAAAGTGTAATACCGGCTGCCGATATCGAACAGGT
>JBBIHN010000112.1:0-6679 GCA_037446995.1 Caldifarciminota bacterium
AAGTGATCAGTATTCAGATCGGTAAGCTGAAATAGAGAGAGATCGCGATCGAAGATTTCCAGAAGGCAGTGCTTAAGGTGGCAAGGGTCCTCGCCGTGGAGCGAGTCGAAGGCAGCGATAACCTCCTGCAATGCCAGATCGAGCTTGGCGAAAGCCGGAGACAGATCGTTGCCGGCATCGGCAAATACTATCGACCCGAGGATCTGGTCGGCAAAAATGTCATTATCGTCGAGAATTTGAAACCGGTGAAGATCCGGGGAATCATGTCGCAGGGTATGTTGCTGGCCGCCGAAAGCAAAGAAGGATTCGTACTGCTTACCACCGACAAAGCAACTGAATCAGGTGCCGTCGTTCAATAAGTCCAGCCGGCTGAGCTGAACCCGTAGGATATCGCCGATGATCGACACTCACTGTCATTTGATTGATCCCCAGTTTAACCGCGATCTGGTCGAGGTGATCGGCCGGGCAAAAGAGAATGGCGTTAACGCCGTGGTCAACGCCGGGTACGACGTTATGACCAGTCAACTGGCCCTGGATATGCACGCCGCGCATCCGGAACTGAAGCCGGCGGTCGGTATCCACCCCAATGAAGCGGCCGCCGAGAATTTGAAACAGATCGACCATATCGCCCGGCTGGCGGACGATACAAGAGTGGTTGCCGTCGGCGAGACCGGACTTGACTACTATCGCGACCGTTCGCCAAGGGATGCCCAGATCGATCTTTTCAGAGTCCATATCGAGATCGCCCGGCGCGTCCGAAAACCGTTATTGATCCATACGCGTAACTCAATTGACGATGCGGTTCAGATTCTCCGGAAGATGAATTACTGCTGCGGCGTATTCCACTGTTACAGCGGTACGCATGAGCAGGCGCGCGCGATACTGGATCTTGGGTTCTATATTGGTTTTGCCGGCGTTCTGACTTTCTCGCGAAGCCATCGCGATATTTTGACCAGGATTCCGGCCGACCGGATCTTGCTTGAAACCGATGCTCCGTTCATGGCACCGCACGGTTATCGGGGTCGACGCAATGAACCGGCTTTCATTATCGAGACGCTAAAGACCGCCGCGGCGTTGCTCAATATTTCGGCCGCCGATCTTGAATGCCGGCTCGACATGAACGCGACCGCGTTATTTGATCTTGGTCTCGACCCTGCCTTTTAGATGTCGCGTCTTTATCCAAGCAAAAATTTAGGTCAGAACTTTTTGAACAGCCGGCACTACGCGGCGCGTATCGTCGAATTTGCCAATATCAAGAACGATGTTGTGATCGAGATCGGAGCCGGCAAAGGCGCCTTGACCAAGTACCTGAGCGACGCTGCCGGCGTGTTGTACGCGGTTGAGATCGACCGCCGCTTGCTCGGTGAACTGCGCCGAACCGCATCGTCAAATACGATCATCCTCAACCGGGATTTTTTGGCCGTTGATCCCGCCGATTTCGAGGATCCGGTAATTGTCGGAAATATCCCGTATCCATTGAGCACTCAGATCTTTGAGAAGCTTGCTTTTGATTCTGATAAGTTCAAGCGGGCCGTGATTACGGTGCAAAAGGAATTCTATGATCGCATGGTGGCGGCGACCGGAAGCGCCAGGTACGGACCGCTCAGTTTGATGAGCGCCTATTTCTTCAAGGTGACCAAAGGATTTGAGATTCCGGGTCGTTTCTTTCGCCCGTCTCCAAAGGTGCTTTCGATCGTCGTCGCGCTGGAACGAAAAAGAGACCGGCATTCAATCGAAGACGAGCCGGGTTTCTTCAGTTTCTTGAAAGATTGTTTTCGCCAGCGAAGGAAATCGATGAATAAACATGTCGCTGCCGGTATCGCAAGAGACATCCTCGGGGCATCGAATCCGAGACCGCAGGAATTGTCGCTCGATCAATGGATAGAGATCTATGCGGCCAGGGTCAATGGCTTTGCCGGGAAATGAAAGTATATATCGAAAAATCGGTCGAATTTGCCGCCGGCTCGCATGACAACCGGGTCAAGAATCTGAGAAGGAATTTTCAGATATGTCGCGGAGTCGGTCATTCTGAGTTTATTCGGAATCTTTTTTGAGTTTTTTGCAGGTGATCTTTGCCTGTTTCAGCATGGCGACGGCTAATTCGTCCGGGTATTCATCAAGAAAAAAAATATGGGATATGTGCGCATTGATGATCATCTTCGTGCAGATAAAACATGGTTGATGGGTGGTGTAGATCACCGCATTGCTTATGTTCACGCCGAAGGTCGCAGCCTGGATGATTGCGTTTTGTTCGGCGTGTATACCCCGGCATATCTCGTGTCTTTCGCCGGCCGGTATCCTAAGTTGCCGCCGAAGGCAGCCGCTTTCCGCGCAATGACTGACGCCGCTGGGCGCACCATTATAGCCGGTCGCCAGAATCCGTTTGTTCTTGACAATAACCGCGCCTACCTGGCGCCTTAAACAGGTCGAACGTTGCGCAACAAGATGCGCGATCGACATGAAATAGTCATCCCATGATTTTCGGGGATTTGCGGTCCTGATCGATTTAGATCTGCGCTTTGATGCGGGCGATCGAGCAGACATGATCTTCTTTACCAAGGGTTATGATCTTTACTCCTTTTGCCTGGCGGCCTAGAAGTTTTATATTATTGACCGGTGTCCGGATCACCTTTCCGCTCATCGTCATGACGATCAGATCATTATCATCAGTAACCCCGGCAACACCAGCGATCTTACCGGTTTTGCTGTCGATCGTCATTGCTTTCATTCCTTTGCCGCCGCGTCCTTTTTCATTGATCGTATCGAATTTGACGCGTTTGCCGATACCCTTTTCTCCAATAATAAGCATGTCTTCATCGGTTTTGACCAGGTTGAAACCGACGACTTCATTGCCCTTGCTCAGGCGAATGCCGATAACGCCCGAGGCATTTCGACCCATGGGCCGGGCATGTTTTTCTGAAAAGCGCAGCGCAAGTCCAGCCCTGGTCGTCAGGATTACCGAATCCTTGCCATTAGTGAGATCGACGTCGATCAATTTGTCCTTATCGGCAAGTTTGATCGCGATAATACCCTTTTTGCGGATGTTGGCGAAATCGGCGAGCGGTGTTTTTTTCACTTTACCCTTTCGGGTTGCCATGAAGATAAAATGATCAGAGTCAAAATCCTTGATCGCAAGACAGGCGGTGACTTTTTCGTCATCGCTCATTTCGATAAGATTGGCGATCGACCGGCCTTTGGAAAACGGCCCGGCTTCGGGGATTTCATAGACTTTGCGGGCGTAGACTTTGCCGTCATCCGAGAAGAAAAGCAGCGTATCGGTTGTGACCGCTACTATCAGTTGATTGGCAAAATCTTCCGAACCGATCTCCACGATCTTTCGTCCCTGCCCGCCCCGCGATTGATTTCGATAGGTCGATATCGGTTGGCGTTTGATGTAGCCGCGTTGAGTCAGGGTAATGACCATATCTTCTTCGCCGATAAGATCTTCCATGGTCAGTTCTTCAGCTTCGGCATCGACGATCAGGGTCCGGCGTTGTTCTTTAAAACGGGTGTTGAGTTCATCCAATTCCTGAGTGATCAAACGGTAGATCCCTTTGGGCGAGGAGAGTGTGGATTTCAAACGCTCGATCTCCTTTATAAGATCAAGGTATTCTTTTTCGAGCGTGGTTTTTTCCAGATTGGTCAAACGGGCAAGACGCATATCAAGTATCGCCTGCGCTTGAATATCGCTTAATGAGAAGCGCTCTGTTAATTTTTCTTTTGCTGCTTTGACATCGGCCGACTTCTTTATTATATCTACCACCTCATCGATGTTATCGATCGCGATCTTTAATCCTTCGAGTATATGGGCACGTCGCTCCGCTTCGGCAAGTTCGAATTTGGTGCGCCGGGTTATGACCTCAAAACGATAGTCCAGGAAATACTGCAGGGCTTGTTTAAGCGATAGGGTTTTTGGAGTTTCCTGGACAATGGCCAGGAGTTGTATGCTGTATGTAGTTTGTAATTGAGTATATTTATAGAGGTTATTCAATGTTATCTGAGGATCGGAATCCCGTTTCATCTCAATTACGACGCGGATGCCGTCTTTGTCCGATTCATCACGCAGGTCCGAGACATCATCGATTTTTTTCTCACGAGCCAGTTCGGCGATCTTCTCCAACAGCGTCGTTTTGTTTACCTGGTATGGTATTTCGGTGATGACGATCGCCTGGCGGCCGCCTTTGATATCTTCGATCCGGACCTTGCCACGAATTACGATCCGGCCTTTGCCGATTTTGTAAGCATCTTTGATGCCGCCTTTACCGATGATTATGCCGCCGGTTGGGAAATCCGGTCCGGGTACGATCTTCATCAATTTTTCATCAGATATATCTTTATCTTCGATCAAAGCCTTCAGGGCGCTGATCATCTCGGCAAGATTATGTGGCGGGATATTGGTTGCCATGCCGACGGCAATTCCGGAAGCGCCGTTGCATAGCAAGTTGGGATAGCTGGCGGGCAATACCCTGGGTTCTTTGAGCCGTCCGTCAAAATTCGGCACAAAATCGACCGTGTCTTTGGCCAGGTCCCGCAGCGACTCTTCGGCCAGAGCGGTGAGGCGGACTTCAGTATATCGATAAGCCGCCGGTGCGTCGCCATCGATCGAGCCGAAATTACCCTGCCCGTCAACCAGGGTGTAACGCATCGAGAAATTCTGGGCCATTCTCGCCAGCGCATCATAGATTGCCATGTCGCCGTGAGGGTGGTATTTACCAAGGACATCACCGATCACGGTCGCGGATTTCTTGTGCTGTCGATTCGACGCCAGACCGCTTTCGTTCATCGCGTAAAGAATACGCCTTTGCACGGGTTTTAAACCATCGCGGGCATCGGGCAGAGCCCGGCCGACGATCACGCTCATCGCATAGTCTAAATACGATGCCTTGATTTCATCTTCAATGTATACCTGGGATATCCGCTCGTCCATGGATCAATTATAGCCGGGAAATGCCGAAAGTCAACGGTCGCGCGAAGGACCGTTCATCGCTAGCCGCCTGTAGTGGGGCAGGGTTCAGAATCTCAACACCGATGCCGGATTGAAAATACTAAGTCCTGCGGAGGTCCATGAATCAGGAATCGTGAATCATGAATCGCGGATCAGTTCCTTTGGGTATTACGGACTCTGCCGTTATTTTACAATGATCGAAACGACGAACAATCCGACCATGATCACCATGATCACGACAATGATCATGATATAACGGTTCTGCTTTTTCTCTTTCGACTCCTGGGCTATAATGTATTTAGTTAACGAATCGTTCAGTTTGTTCAGCGAGACCTTCATTTCTTCGTTCGCCTTCAGCACCGACAGATTACATTCTTTACTTTCGCCCATGGTCGCGCACATCTCGTTCGAAGCGGCCTGAAATCCGTCGAGCAGTCCCTTTATCTCGGTTAGAGCATTCCGGGTTACCGCGGTGAACGAATCGCTTAGCCGGCTGAAATTGTTGCTCAGCAGGTCGGAAAGAGCCGTCTGATTCTTGTTAAGATTGGCCAGCGCATGACCGAGATTATTGATCAGCGGCTTCAGATCATTAATGCTTTTTTCGCTGCCCGATCTGAATTCGCCGACCGTTTTCTGAAGCGTATCAAGATTGTTGCCCATTGCTTTCTGCAACAAGGCGATCGACTGCTTCTGGTCATGGGAGAGCGCTGATATCGATTTATCCAGAGCGATAATGACCTCATCGAGACGGATTGCTTTCCGCAATTGAGCGATTGCGGCTTCCATGTCCTTCATAACCCCGGTCAACTGCTCGTTGTTTGCCTGAACCGGCGGCGAGCGGCTTGCTTCGGGATCCATGACCTCAACCAACTCGATTTCCGGCACGATACGTTCCGGCGGTTTGCGCGGTCCCGTATCGGCGGCCCTTGGAATCACCGGCCGCGATGCCGGTTCGGGAATATCGATCTTTTCTTCGGTTGCCGCTTCACTCAAAGCAAAATCGAGAAATCGCTGAGCCAAATCTTCCCGGCCAATTGCGCGGTATGATTCGCTCACTTTCTTCATTGCCTTGCCGTCTAGACCGCCGAGCTTCTGCACCCGGTCCAGAACTTTCTGAACTTCGTCTTTGTTGTTCTGTTCGAGCTCTTTGTCGACGTAGGAGAAGAAATATATCAAGGCATCGCTTTTTTCATCCAATTCGACCAACAGCTCGGCGATTGCCAGATAGGTCGGCACATTGCCGGCGTCGTATCTCAATATTTTCTTGCAGATTGCGATTGCGTTGCGGTAATAAGTATCTTTCCTGAAGGTTTCGGCGGCGCTTAAAAACGTATCAAGGGCGGCGCTTTTGTTATCGGCTTTGATATAAAGGTCACCCAGGCGATTCAGCAAATTGCCGTCGGCGATCTTGGCCTGCACGCCTTTTTCCAGTTCGCGGATCGCGTCTTTAAGCCTTCCTTTTGCCTCAAGATCACTCGCCTTGATCAGTAACTTGTTTATTTCTTCCGCCTGCCGCCGGTTAATCATGAAAACCTCCAGGGTCATTATAACCGGCACTTCACAATTGTCAAGGAATATCACTGCCGAGGCCTCTGAAAAAGTCAGAAATCTTACTGGAATCATTCTTGCATCTCCGTAATCAAGGTCTCGCGCTACGGTCCTTCCGGTCTTTTTAATTTACACGACTTTTGCGTTTTTTAAGGAAGATAAGATTTGGGCTCATTGGCTCATATT
>JBBIHN010000113.1:0-6612 GCA_037446995.1 Caldifarciminota bacterium
ATGGAAATATTATATTCGCATGAGGGAATGTGCCAATTGTGACATGTGAAGATTTAACCCTATGGATCGTGCTTTTTTGAACACAGGGATTAAGAATTTTGAGATTGTTTAGAATTTCGATATTAGTATTTAGGATTTATTTTTCTTTAGGCATTTTTGCATTATGGACTTTTGTCTTCAGGTAGTACACCGCCCCCAGTATCCCGGCATCATCGCCGAGTTTAGCCGGCACAATACGGCATTTCCGGTATTGCGAACCCAATGAATGTCCGCGAACGGTTTTGCGGATTGGATTGAAAAGAACCTTACCGCTGCGGCTTATGCCCCCGGAAATGATCACAACCTCAGGGTCCAGCAGGGTGATAATATTGGCAACGCCGATACCGAGATAAAAACCGATCGCTTTGAAGACCTCAAGCGCGGTCCGATCGCCTTTTTTTGCCGCACGCGCGATCGCTTCCACGGTCAATTGTTCCAATCCATACAGACTGGATTTTGATTTAATTCTTTTCTTCGCCATTTTGACAATATATTGCGAACCGACATAGCGCTCCAGGCAACCGTAGTTACCGCATACGCATCTTGGTCCGTTATGATCGATTGTCATGTGGCCGAATTCGCCGGCAAAACCATGCGCGCCGAATACGATCTCATCATTAATAATCAAACCGCCGCCGACGCCGGTGCCGACCGTAAAACAAAACGCATTATGGCTCCCTTTAGCCGCGCCGTATTTCCACTCGCCCAGGCAGACGGCATTGACGTCGTTTATCATTGAGACCGGCTTTTTGAATTCCTTTTGCAGTATCGACACTAATGGAACGTTCTTCCATCCCTTGAAATTAGGCGAATAGCGAACAATGCCCTTTTTTGAATCAATAATACCGGCGATTCCGATGCCGATACCCCCGGCTTTACCGGCCAATTGCCGGACCGCGGATTGAATCTGCCGCAAAGAAACGTTTTTTCCTTTTTCCGCATTGGTTGGGACATGAATTCTTTTTACTATTTTATCTGCATGGACAAGCGCGGCTTTGATATTGGTCCCGCCGATATCCAGACCGATCCACAGTCGTTGGTTCTTGCCCATCGAAAATACTATCCGGACCGCATGACATCGTCAAGGGCGGGATAGGCAGTGCGTACTACTTTCATTGGGTGGGGCCTTTTCAGTGAACGCAGTGTCATTCTTCTTGCAGAAATCCAGCCACTGCTTTCGGTGTTTTTGCAGTTCCGAAGGACTAAATCTACTGCCTTTTGGATGATTCAGATTATAATGATGGATCTCCGCATGGCAATCAAAACACACCGCAATCGCATTGTCGTACTCATCAGCGCCTCCATCCTTTTTCTGTTTGATACGATCAATTTCCATTTTTATGCCACAAAAGCGATGACAAACACAACACCGCCGATGACAAGCAACTAATAGCTCCTCCCGCACGTTATCTTGAAAAGGTACATGACCTCCTAAAATTTTATCATGGATTGAAAAACAGAATCTGCTGTGCTTCCATTCAGGTCTGACGCAAAACAATGGACCATGTCCTCTTTTGGCCAATTGCAATAGTTTTTTTAGCCATTGGTTATCCCTTTATTCTGCAACGAACGTCGCTTCGTAATGACAGACATTAATCAAACCTTTTTTTGACCTATTGGAATACACTTCTCTGGCCAATTTTCACACTCATTTTCATTATTTCAGGTATTTTCACCGAACGGTGAAACATCGCAATGAAGTGAAACAATCATTCAGGGTAGGATATTGTCTTCTGCATTACCGCAGATAAGCAGGTATTACAAAAAGCTTGCTAGGAATGGATTACCCGATCAAGTCGGCTGATGACGTCGATATTACAGCTCAACTATTCTGCTGAGGTAATGATATGCAGAGTGAGTGACTTAGATCTGAGTCCTTAACTGGCCTTTTTCTTCAAATACTCCTGACCGTACTGATAACCGCGGTCAAAAGCTCGCAGGTTAAGATTCACCGCCCGTTCCGGCACTGAATCCGGTATCGCTTTTTTCATCGATTCATAGGTAACAACATCGGTTACCGCGGTAAAAAATCCGAGCATAACAACATTGGCGATGATCTTGTTGCCGAGCTGTTCGGAAAAACGGGTCGCCGGGATCGCATACATCTTTATTGAACTGCGCAATGTTTTTGGTTTAACGAGATCCACGTCAATAATCAGGATGCCATTGTCAACTAAATTAGGTTCGTACTTATCAAAGGCCTCTTGCGACATGCTAACCAAGATTTTCGGTCTGGTGATATAAGGATACAGAATACGTTCTTCGGAAACCAGCAACTGCGAGCTGCAGGCGCTGCCGCGCGCTTCCGGCCCGAAGCTCTGGGTCATGGTCGCGTGCTTTGTGTCATGTATCGAGGCGGCCGCGCCGACAATGTATCCGCATTTGATTATGCCCTGGCCGCCAAAACCGGAGAATCTGATCTCGATCATCGCTATTCTCCTTCCCCCGGAGTCATGCACTCAGCCGATGACGGCGGGCCGTACAACTGATACCGTGAACCGAGCGTATTGGTGAACTGCCTGTTCATCGCGTCAAGGAATGTCGGCCGCTCCCGGTCAATGAACTTGCCGACGATTATTGTTTTCTGGAATTCAATTTCAAGTTCGCGAGTATCGGCCCCGTTTTTGATGACACTATTATCATGATAGTATTTCATGATATCAAGTCCCGACCCGAGACGATTTAGCCGGGCATAAAGGGTGGCGCAAGGTGCTATCACTTCAATGAAAGAAAAGCCCCGCTTGTTGAACGCCTCGGCAATCGAGTTGGTCAAACGGCGCACATGCAGCGCGGTCCAGCGCGCAACATACACCGCACCGCAGGTCTCAAGAAGATGAGGAAGATTGAAGGGCGGTTCGAAATTACCGTAGGGGGTGGTCGAGCAACGCGCGGTCTCGGGCGTAGTCGAAGCCACCTGGCCGCCGGTCATGCCGTAGATGAAATTATTGACGCAGATGACGGTTATGTCCGTGTTCCGCCGGGCGGCGTGTATCAAGTGATTGCCGCCGATCGCGGCGATATCGCCGTCGCCCGAGAAAACAACTACCTTCATTTCGGGATTTGCCAATTTCAAACCGGTCGCGAACGGAATTGCCCGGCCGTGAGTGGTGTGAAATGAATCCAGCTTCACGTAACCGGCAACGCGGCCGGTGCAACCGATACCGGAAACAACCGCGAGTTTATCCTGATCGATGCCGGTCTTGTTGATCGCGCTGACAAAGGCGGTGACCGCAGTGCCGATACCGCAGCCCGAGCACCAGATATGCGGGATGCGATCCATTCGCAGTAAAGTGTCCATCGCGTGGGTCCTATCTTCTGTCTTGATCTCAGGAATCTCGGCCGCTTTCATTTTACACCTTCCTTAATCGCTTCAACAATATCAACCGGATTGTGTACCCAGCCGCCGCCGTGCGGAACCAGCAATGTCCTGCATTTACCCTTGGCGCAGCGCTCAACTTCGTAGTAAACCTGACCATAGTTGATCTCGACGGTGATCAATGCCTTGACCCGCTGGGCGAGTTCGAAGATCTTTTTCTCCGGAAAAGGCCAGACGACAATCAAACGCAGAAAGCCGACTTTTATCCCGAATTTGCGGCATTCTTCTATGGCTTTGTAAGCCACCCGGCTGCTAATACCATAGGTCACGATCACAACGTCGGCATCCTCGATATTCTCTTCTTCATAACGCACTATATGATCGGCATTCTTCCGTATCTTGTCGACCAGACGGCGCACCAGTTGCTCCTGGCACTGCCAGTTCATAACCGGATAGCCGCGCTCATCATGCGTCAAGCCGGTGATGTGAAAACGATAGCCGTCGCCAGCTTTGATCATTGGCGGCACAAGGTCCGGATCGGCTTTAAAAGGCAGGTACTTATCCTTTGGCCCTTTGTACCAGCGGCGCTCAACAATCTCGATGTCCTCGGCTTTAGGGATAACAACTCTTTCGGTCATATGGCCGACGCATTCATCCATCATGAGCAAAACCGGAACACGGTATTTTTCGGAAAGATTGAAACAGTCGATCGTAAAATCAAAACACTCCTGCGGTGAATTCGGCGAAAGCGCGATGATTTCATAGTCGCCGTGCGAACCCCAGCGGGCCTGCATCATATCGCCCTGACCGGTCAGGGTCGGCAAACCGGTCGACGGACCGGCTCTTTGCACATTCACGAAGACACAAGGAGTCTCCAGGATGGCGGCAAGCCCGATATGCTCCTGCATTAAAGAAAAACCGGGTCCCGAGGTTACGGTCATGGTCTTTTTACCGGCCCAGGCTCCGCCGATAAGCGCTATCGATGAAGCGATCTCGTCTTCCATTTGAATGAACACTCCGCCGCAAAAAGGAAAACGCGCGGCAATTCGTTCGGCAACTTCGGTCGAAGGCGTTATCGGATATCCGGCAAAAAAACGGCAACCGGCCGCCAACCCGCCCTCGGCACACGCGTAGTCGCCATCCAGATAATGGGCGCCAGTCAGAACGCCCCTAGGATCTGCTTTCATTGATCTCCTTTTAGGTTATTCGATTCGACAAATCAAAGGAATCCACTGATACACACTTTATTACCAGCAGGTGATCAAACCGGCACGGTGAATAATACATAAAACCGTCAACATGTCAATACAGGAGAGACCTGCAGTCGACCGATAACGGCTTCGCGACAATCCATCAGTTGTCCGGGTTCTTCCTTTGCTCGGCATGGTGCTTTATTACCCGCGCTTGGGCAATGTAGATAATATCTTCACAAATATTGGTCGACAGATCCGCGATCCGTTCCAGATTCTTGGCGACCATCATCAACGGAATTGCTGAACCTATTTTCTCGGGTTCTTCCAGCATATAGGTAAGCAAAATGCGCATCGTTTCGTCGCGCATTTCGTCGACAATGCTGTCGCGCTCGCATACTTTCTGGGCCCGCGCCGCATCGTTTTGAATGAAACTCTCGACCGTGTCGTTGAGCATCTCTTTGACCGTGCGGGACATGCTCCATATATTCGTAACCGGTTTGATCCTGGGTTGCTCGATCAAGAACGTAACGCATTCCGAGATATTTACCGCATGATCGCCCATCCTTTCAAGATCATTGTTCATCTTGATCGCCCCGATCAGAAACCTGAGATCGACGCCGACCGGCTGATGCCGTGCGATCAGTTCGATGCAATTTTCCTCGATCGCGATTTCCATCAGATCGATCTGATGGTCGATCTCCTGTATTTTTTCCGCCAGCTTCAAATCTTTCTTCTTCAGGGCATCAAGCGCTCCGGTGATCGCGTTCTCGACCAGCGAAGCCATCTCCAAAATGCTTTTCTTAACCTTTTGCAGAGATTCGTCAAAATGCCTTTCCATGTCAACTCCGGTTATCCATAATATCATCCAATTATAGCACAAAAGCCGCAGAGGTCAACAGGGGAAAACGCTGACCTCTTTCGGGTTACGATTGACAGCATCAATATGCTGGATATAATAACCCGTCTCATGAGAAGATCGACAGAATCAAAGCGCACGCGAACATTCCGTGTCGGCATGGTTGGTTTCGGCAATATAAATCGAGCCTTTGTCCGCCATTATTTTGCCGTCAAAAGATATGTGTACACTAAATACCGGGTGATTCTCGATTTCCACGGATTGTGTGACAGCCGCCATTTTGTCTATGGCAGGAATTTGAATATCATGGCAATGCTCAAACTCAAGGAGCAGGGCAAACCGTTAAGACTAGCCAGCAAAACGCCACTCGATGAAATGCATAATTTGATCAACAAGAGAAAGCTCGACGTGATCATCGATAGTCTGCCGACATCAAAGATCAATGCCGGTCCCGGCTATCCCCTTTTAACCTCAGCGCTCAAGAATCGTATCGCGGTAATCTGTGTGGACAAAGCACCAGTCGTATTCAAAGGCGAAAAATTGCTCGCCCTGGCAGCCAAGACCAACGCTTATATCGGCATCAGCGCTACGACCGCCGGCGCCCTGCCGACTTCGGGTATGCTGTTGAATGAGTTGAAAGGAAGCGAAATAAAAGGTATCCGCGCGATCCTGAACGGCACAAGTAATTATGTTCTCGATTGCCTCATGTACAAGAAGATGAACATCTACGAAGCGGTGCGGCAAACCGTAAGCGCCGGCGTCGCCGAACCCGACTACCGATTTGATCTCGAAGGCACTGACACGAGTTTCAAAATGATCATCCTCGGCCTGCTGATCACGGGCCGGTGTTTGCATCCCCGTCAAGTCCCGTGCAAAGGCATCATGAACTTAAACGGCGATGAAATAGAACATGTCGTAAAGAAAGGCCGCGCCGTACGTCTGATCGGCAATCTGGTTGTCGATAAAAATCAGCCGCGCATCGCGGTTGCGCCCGAGATCCTCGAAGTCAACGACCCTTTGCACGGCGTCAGGGGCACGAATAAAGCAATAACCTATTACACAAAACACATGGGAGAAATAACGATATTGGGCGGCGCCTCGGGCCGGATTCAAACTTCGGCGGCAATGCTGAAAGACATTCTCAGTATTCCGAAACAATCCCGCTAAAAACTCCCCAGTTTGAACGTCAGGACTGCGGCCGGGCCGCT
>JBBIHN010000114.1:0-6519 GCA_037446995.1 Caldifarciminota bacterium
GAAGCGGCTCTTGTTTCTTACCCCCATGTTCAGATGACCTTGATCGAGTTGATCAAGAAAGGATTGAAACTTGCCGTGGTCAGCGATGCTCCCCGCCTGCAGGCCTGGCTGAGGCTCTGTCAGCTCAACCTGCATCGAATCTTTGACGCGGTTATCGCCTTCGAGGATTCGGGGCGCCGAAAACCCGACCCCGAACCATTTCGAATGGCCCTCGAAAGGATCAATATCGAAGCCGGTGATTCGATAATGGTCGGCGATTGGGCCGAACGGGATATTGTCGGCGCCAAGATGCTGGGCATGAAGACCGTATTCGCCCGCTATGGCGATCGTCTCGGCACGGTTAGATCGGGCGCCGATTTCGAGATCAATGATATAAGCGAACTGCTGGGTATCGTCGAGAAACTGTCATCAACCGATCGATGATCGCGCTCATTGTTTTTGCCGCGTTGGTATTGCCGTCTTCGGAAACCTATGTCTATGAGACCAATAACAAAGGCAAACTGGGCAAGATGGAAATCAAGACATGGCTCGACAGCCTCGGCTATCGCGCGGTGTATGTCTGGGAAGACCGGATCCAGGAGATTCTGCTCGACGCCGATGATATGAGCACGCGCCAGATCCGGAAAACCATTGCTGGAAAGCTCGATTATCAGATCATCCGGACCGAAGTTATCCGCGTATTCTTTCAAGGACGGCGCGCAACCCATCATGAACGCGATCCGGTGTACGACCGCCATGCCATCGAATTCGCCCTGCGCGGATTTGAATATTGCGCGGATTTCGATCGGACAATAAAATTACACGTGCCCGAACTTGGGATCATAAATGCCCGGATCAGCGTCGACGGCCGCGAGCGCCTGTCGACTGAGCTCGGCGATCTTGACTGCTGGAAGGTCAAAATGTCGCCCAAGGTATTATTTTTGAAGTGGAACTTCTATTTCTGGATCGAGGTCGAATACCCTCATCGCTTTGTTCGGTATTCCGACTCGTCAGGTAAAAACACAATAAACCTTATTGAGTACTTTAACCACGGTCGATAAGCCCTTTTGCCTGCGGTCAGATCAGTAGACCAGAACCGAAATACCCTTTCTAAAACCAATTTTCCAGATCATATCGGCAACCAGACTGTCGTCGATCCTCAGCCGGTATAACTCAAATCTTTGCGCCTGGGAGCGGTGGAAAATATCCTTCAAGTATAACGGCGCGTCAATGAATTCGCTGCTGAATATCAGCTCGGCGCGCGAGAATATCTCGGGAAGCGCGGATTTCAACGAATCGTTGATCGAGGCGTGCGCGATAAGTATTTCTTCACCCGGTTCCAGTTCGTTATCTGACCGATGCAGAATTCGGCGGCCGCGGCCCAAAGCCGGATACTCGCTCGCGACCGAATACCACGGGTGATTGTCCGGGATCGCGTGATCGCCCTGTAAATAGTACTCGATGTTTGGCGGAACACTACTATAGAGGATTCTTATCTGTTTCTGATGAACGTATTCTCTTGTCCGCCCGCCAAAATCCGCCGGAACGCGATTCCGGTACATTATCGTCGGCAGACTGAAAACCGTGCCGATCGCCGCCGCCGCCAGGATGATCCATGTCTTGAAGCGGGCGTCAATCTTCAGGGCAGCGCCGTTCAGCGCGAGCAGCATGATCAGCGGATAACCAAGCCGGAAGTATGGATAGTAAACGCCGAGTAGAGCAAGGTAGATCACCGAGGCAAGGGTAGTCATTCGAAAACTCGCGCCGCCAAAGCCGGGTTTGAACTGAGCAATGATCCCGATCAGTGCCGTTGTCGGCGCAAATACGATCAGATAGTATAAATGCCGGTGATAGTTGAACCCGAACAGCTCGAGCAAGCGCTGACCAGTATCACTCGCCCGGCCGAAATGCGCGTAAAGGAATACCAACGGCGAGAAAAACAATACTGGCAGCGCGATCTGGAACGCGTACCATCGCCAATTTCTGTGCAGGCCCAGAACAATGCCGACGACGATCGCGACGGCGAGCAAAGCGGCGCCCGAATACTTGGTATACATAGCCAGGGTTATGAATACGCCGGACAGGATGAAATATCTCAGCCGGCCCCTCCGGTTGCGTATCATGTTGAAAAAGGCGAACGTGAAAAAAAACAAGAACACGGCGTCGCTCAATCCGGATTTCGAGAAGAAATGGAATAGCTCGGTTGACGCAAGAAGGCACGGAGCGAAAAACGCGGTATCGGAATCGTAGAAAACCCGCCCGGCGTAATAGACGACGAACAGGGTTGCGATCGAGAATAAGAAAGAGACAATCGGCAAGGCGGCCGGATTGCCGCCGATCAAGCGCATGCTCAGTCCGGCAACAAATGGATACAGGGGAGGGGTCTGAAAATTATAGGGTTTGCCCTGGCTGAAACCGCTGGTCAGCCATTGCCCTTGAAGAACGAACACGCCCTCGTCCCAATCGCGCAGCGAGAAGCCGATAATTGAGATCAGGCTTGCCCCAAGCGACAGACCGATCAGGATGAGCAGGATCTTACGCGCGCTACTTATGGCGCCAATAGAGAATCCTTCCGCAATTCGGACAGGTGTTGATCTCATTGCTGCGGGTCAGCAGTTCGGTCGGCAGTTGTTGAAAACATCCAAAACAAAATCCGTTCTCGACCGGCGCGATCGCCCGCTGATATCTTTTTCTGAGCCGCTCATAGACGCCGGCAATATCCGGGGGAAGCTTTTCGATGAGATCCTGCCGCTTCCGGAGCAGTGAAAGTTTCTCTTCTTTTTCGATCGGAAAACCGATCTTCTGATAATGCGGCTCGTCCATGTCGCTGAGAATATTGTCAAGATCGAAAAGATACTTCAGGTGCATCTCAATTACTTCGCATTCCATTTTATTTCCTTTTATTCAGTTCTTTCTCGATCTGTCCGATCATGGTAACGAACTCCTCGGGCGTCTGCGCTTTGTTCAGGAGATCCTTTTTGGTCAGATCTTTCGCGATCTGCACGATCTTGCCAATGGTCAGAAGATATTGATTGCCCGGATCCTGGGGCGGGGCGATAATCAGAAAGATCAAGAATACGGGTTTTTTGTCGATGGCATTGAAATTGATGCCCTTAGTCGTTCGTCCGACCGCGATCTCCAGCTTGTCCACGGCAAGCGAGCGGCAGTGAGGTATGGCAATGCCTTTTCCAATACCGGTTGACCCGAGCTCTTCCCGTTTCAAGAGCGTGGAAACGATCAGCTCGGCGTCGCTACCTCTTTTGATCAGATAAACGAGGTCCTCGATAACTTTGTTTTTCTTGCCGGGCTTTATCGCAAGGTTTACCCGGTCTTTGACTAGCAAACTTGCAAGGTTCATCTAACCTCCTCAGGTTACATTTCATCCGGACAGCTGACGCCGAGAATCTCAAGTCCCTGTCTGAAGACCCGGGCCGCCTGTTCGATCAGGAATATCCTGGCGCGGCTCAATCTCGCGTCCTCGGTGACCACCTTTACGCGCTGATAAAAATAATGGAAATTCCGGGCGAGATCGATCAGGTAATATGTTATCTGATACGGCTCGAAGTTCCGGGCTGAATCTTCAAGCACTTCGTCAAAACGACCGATCTGCTTTGCCAGGTCGATCTCTTCGGGTTCTTCGATCAACCCCAGCTCGGGCGCCGCGTCGATGTCAATACCCTGCTGGCGTCCGTGCCTGATTATGCTCATGATCCGGGCATGAGCGTACTGGACATAATAGACCGGGTTTTCGTCGGTCTGTTTCAGTGCCAGATCAATATCGAAATCGAGATGCTGCGAACACGATCTCATCAGGAAAAAGAAACGAATCACGTCGACCGGAACCTGATCGATCAACTCATCGAGCGTGAAGATATCGCCGGTTCTTTTCGACATGCTTACCGCCCGTCCGTCTTTTCTGAAGCTGACATGTTGGATAATGATGATCTCCAGAAGCTCGGCCGGAAAACCCATCGCGGTGATCCCGCTGACCAATCCTTTGATCTGGCCGTGATGATCCGGTCCGAGTAAGTTGATCAACCGGTCATATTTGCGCTCAATCTTGTGCAAATGATAGCCGAGATCGTTCAGCAAATAGGTGGCGCGCCGATCGGTCGTGACAAGGACCCGGTCGCGATTATCGCCGTAATCCGTCGCCCTGAAGAAAACGGCGCCGTCCTGTTCGAACACCTTACCGGCGGCACGGAGTTTTCGCAAGGCGGTTTCCGGGTATTCCCCGGCGCAGACGGCAGACTCTCTTGCCCATCGGTCGAACACCACGCCGAAGCGCGCGAGAGTTTCCCGATGCCGTTCGACGAAATAATTTACCGCGTAATCCTTGAGTCGAGCGTTCTCCATGCCGCCTTGCGCGATGATCTCCCGAGCAAGCGGGATAAGGTATTCCCCGTGATAGCCGTGTTCGGGTATCTCGCCGGGCTCGCCGGCAATCTCCCGCATACGCCGGGCAACGCTAATCGCCAGCATTTCAGCCTGTTGACCGGTATCATTGACATAGTATTCGCGCTGGGCGTCATATCCGATTTTGTTCAGCAGTCTGACCAGGCTGTCGCCGACCGCGGCGGCGCGGGCGCTGACGATATTGATCGGACCGGTCGGATTTGCGCTCACGAACTCAACCAGGATTCGCCCTCGGTCCTTGATCACGGGCAGCAGCTTGCCCTCGCCAAGATTCTTCAACAGATAATCCAAAGCGATTTCGAAATTGATGAACCCCGGCTCCTCGACGTGGATCCGGGACAATGCCGGGCTTTTGAGCATCGGCGCGATCTCATCGGCGATTTTCATCGGCGAAGCGTGTTTTTTCTTGGCCAGCAGGAACGCCAGGTTGGTGGAGTAGTCGCCGTGCCGGCCGCGCGGGACAGAATCGATCACGATTTTCTCGGCCGGGAATAACACGTTCAGTAAACGTTCAATTTCCCGTCGGATCATCTTTCAGTTCGATAACCGGGGCATCGCCCCATAGTCTCTCCAGTCCATAAAATTCTCTTGTTTCCTGAGTGAAGATATGCACGATCACGTCGACATAATCAATCAGTATCCAGTGGCCGCTTTCAAGCCCTTCGGTGTGATACGGGTTCTCCCGGCCGTTCATATGATCAGCCATCGCCCGAGTATGGAGCGTTGACAAGCCGGTGGTTATCACAAAAAAATCGGTGATCGGCGAGATACCCTGCAGGTCAAAAATCACCGTGTCGGTCCCTTTCTTATCCACGGCAAGTTTTGCCATCTCCAGGGCAAGTTTGAGCGCCGGGTCTTCTTTGATTCCCGTCTTAGAATTCTTTGTCGACATTCTTGAATATCTTCTTGTAATCCTTGCCGATAATAACGGTTATCTCAAGATAAAGGGCCGGATCGATGTCTTTGCTGACGTTGCGGCATCGATAATACCGGGCAAAATACCTGGCGTTCTTCATTTCTTCGTCGCACCGTTCAATGATAACCGTCTCTTCGAAGTCGTGCTTAACCGCATCACCGACCCGGACGACGTTGAAGCCTTGTTTCCTGAGCTGATTGGTTACTTTGATCGCCATTCGGTCAACGCCGCATCCGTTAAGCACTTCGATCCGCAGATTGCTGTTCCGGCGATAAATGTCTTCCGGATCTTCGCGCGTAAGTATCATGACTATCGACACGAGAAACGCCGTCAGTACTATGATCATCGTATAGATCAAGAAACGAATTCGTCCTTTGGTGGGCGCTTCTTTACTGGACATTCTTTCCCGAACCAACGTATTTACCGTCGCGGATATGAGTGAAAGGACCGACCACCGCGCCTCTGCCGACTGCCGTGCTTCCTTCGATTATCACGTTTGGCCGGATATGAACATCGCGGCCGAATTTCACGGCAAGATCAATGGTTGTGCTTGCCGGGTCTTCGATGAAAACCCCCTGCTCAAGCAATTTCCGGTACCATTTCTGCTTTATCCTCTCGCGAACGCAAACCAGATCGTATTTGGTGTTGATGCCGAGGATCTGGTCTTCATCGGCGATTCTATAGGCAAGCACCTTCATGTTTTTCTTCAAAAAAATCCGTACAATATCGGTCAGGTAATACTCATCCTGCGAGTTACGACGTTCCACCCGCCGCAGCGCGGCGGCAATGGCGCGGCGTTCGCCAAAATATACGCCGGCATTGATTTCATTTATTCTTCGTTGCCGATCGGTTGCGTCGGTGTGTTCGACAAGACCCGCAATACGACCCGAAGATTTCCTGATAACCCGTCCATATCCGTCCGGCGATCGCACCGTGCAGGTCAGGAAGGTCAGCGCCGCCGTCTTCTGCTTGTGAAAAGCAATCAACGCCTTGACCGTTGCTGAATCAAGCATCGGGACATCTGCGTTGACGATAAGCACATTCTCGTATCTTGCCCGGGAAAGCCCTATCCGGGCGGCATCGGCCGTGCCCAGCGGTTTAGGCTGCCGTACATACTCGACGCCGCGGCCGACCGTTTTTCTTACCCGATCCATGTTTTTGTCGGCGACAATGACTATCTGCCGACTTTCAACCGCCCGCGCCATATC
>JBBIHN010000115.1:0-6401 GCA_037446995.1 Caldifarciminota bacterium
ATGAGCCAATGAGCCCAAATCTTATCTTCCTCAAAAAAACGCAAAAGTCGTGTAATAAATATCAGAGATTCAATACAATAAAATATCGCTGTAATCTTTGTTCTATTTCTGTAATCAAGGTCTCTATACCGTTGACTTGGGAGACAAGCTAGCTAAAATACCTTGATGGGTTATTTTCTCATCCTCAGACCTTTGAACTGCCTGATCACGGCCGCATCGGTCATGGTTGGTGCCTGGATCGGGCTGCCGAAGTATCTTGACGCGCGATTGCTTCTTGCCATGATCGCCGGCTTTCTCGCCTGCGGTTTCGGCAATGTCGTGAATGATTTGTTCGACATTGACATTGACGCGGTCAGCGCGCCGCAACGGCCATTGCCCACTGGTAAGGTCAAACGGAACTGGGTGGTTGTTGAAGCGATCGGCTGCGCTCTCGTCAGCCTGATCCTGGCGGCTATCATTGACGGCAAGGCCCTAGCGCTTACGGCTTTTGCCCTTATTTTACTGTTGTCATACGCGGGACTGCTCAAGAAATACTGGTTGGCGAACATTGTCGTGGCGCTCTTAGCCGGCTTCAGTTTCTTGCTCGGCGGCATCGTGAGAGATAATATCGCCGCCCTTTTTCCATTTGCCTTATCCGTCTTGGTGCACATGCCGCGCGAGATCATCAAAGACCTGATCGACGAACCCGGTGACCGTCAAAGAGGAATAATCACCTGCGCCGTGAAGCTCGGCTCCCAGAAAGCCAGGAATATCGCCGCGGTTTATCTCGGCATTCTCTGCCTGATCCTGCCGGCGCCTTTCATGTTGCGAATTCTCGGCTGGCGTTACGTGCTTTTGATAATGCTCGCGGCGATACCCCTGATCCTTTACCTGATCATCCGTATCGTGCTGCGGCCGGCAATACCCGATCTTCGGTCATTGAGCCGGTTATTAAAGTTAGCGATGGCCATCGGTTTGATCGCGATGATAATATGACTATATGATAGTAAAGACGATAATTCTCGGCATTGTCCAGGGATTCACTGAGTTCCTGCCGATTTCCAGTTCCGGTCATCTGGCATTGCTGGAAAATTATTTTGGAATCGAAGAGCCGGTCGCGCTCGCCGCGTTCCTGCATTTCGGCACGCTGTTAGCGACTGTGATCTTTTTCCGCCGGGACATAATCATGATCGTCAAGGGAATTTTACAACGTGATCCAACCCGTTTGAAATACGCGTTGAATATAATTATCGGATCCATACCGATCGTTGTTTTTGCCCTGCTCTTCCAATCGATAGTCGAAGCGACGTTCCGTGATACACGGATCATAGCGGTCCTGCTTGGCATTACCGGTGTAGTGTTGATCACCACCGCTCTATTCAAAAAAGGCAGTGAACCGGTCAACTGGCTTAGCGCCGTGATCATCGGCATCGGCCAGATGCTGGCGATCTTTCCCGGCATCTCAAGATCCGGCACCACGATCAGTACCGGCATGCTGTTCAAAGTTGATACCTATCAAGCTTTTAGATTTTCATTCTTATTGTCGCTGCCTGCGGTTTTCGGCGCCAATCTCCATGAGTTGATCACGCTTGAACAAGCGATCGACCCGGTCAGCGTGACCGTCGGCGTCATCTGCAGTTTATTGACCGGTCTGTTGGCGCTGCATATCCTGCGCCGGTTTGTAACCCGTCATTTCCATCTTTTTGGTATTTATTGTCTACTGATCAGCATGATCTTATTATTAATATGAAAATATTGACTATTTTTTTTGTCATCCTTACCCTTAATCAGGGGATTGCTAAAGCCGAACGCAAAGGCAATCTCGTCATCGAGAACATACCGGAAATACCGCCGGCAATAATCAACGAACTGCTGCCGTTTCAAAACGTACGGAGCGCCTATATCTGCGACTGGCTCCCCGGTGAACAAGGCATGTTGATCACTACGCGGTTCGGCGATGTGAGCCAGATCCACCGCGTAGAGCAACCTCTGGGTATGCGTTATCAGCTGACTTTTTTCAACGAACCGGTCAGCGGCGGTCATGTCTGCCCGGATCCGCACCAGCCTTATTTCCTGTTCCAAAAAGATATCACGGGGAATGAGGTTGATCAGATCTACAAGTACAATTATCTGACCGGTGAGTATGCATTACTTACTGACGGCAAATCAAAATTCAGTGATATTGTTTGGTCAAACCAGGGAGATCGCTATGCCTTCTCAAGCACGATGCGCAACGAGAAAGATTGGGACGTGTATGCCGGCACCCTTGCCGGAAAGTCAAGCTTCGTTCGCTTGACCGAAAAGGAAGGAAGCTGGGAGCCGATCGACTGGTCGCCGGATGACAGCAAGCTGCTCGTGCGTCATTACGTGTCCGCGACCGAATCATACTATCACATTCTTGAAATAAGATCAAAAAAGCTAATTCCCTTGAGCCCGCTGGACAAGAAAGCATCGTACGGAACTGCCCGTTGGGATAAAAAGGGCAGCGGCATATACATCATATCCGATCAACTAAGTGAATACCGGCAATTGCTGTATTATGATCTCGCAACCAAGCATTTTGACCCTTTAACCAAATCAATATCCTGGGATATAAGCACTTTCCGCATTTCGCCAAGTGGCGATACAATAGCCTTTATCAGCAATGAGAATGGTTACAGTGTTCTATACCTGATGGACGCACGCACTCGCAGCAAAAGCATTGTAAAACTTCCGGTCGGACAGGTTTACGGACTCAACTTCAAACCGGACGGAAACAAAATGGCGCTGGTCATTAATACCAGCCGATCGCCCGGCGACGTTCATGTGATCGATCTCAAGAACAAAAAAATCATCCGCTGGACGCAGAGCGAGACGGTCGGTATTGATACGACTGCGTTTGTGACGCCGCAAAATTTTGAGTATCCGACATTCGACAGTGTCGGCGGGCAGGCACGACAAATACCGGCGTTCATTTATCGGCCGAAAGACGGAAAACCGCCCTATCCGGTCATTATCGAATTGCACGGCGGACCGGCCGGGCAGGATGTTCCGTTTTTTTCGCCTCTGACTCAGTATTATGTAGATCGTCTGGGGGCCGCGGTCATAACTCCGAATTTCCGCGGTTCATCCGGTTACGGCCGGGAATTCCTGATGCTCGATGACGGATATCGGCGCGAGGATGCGGTCAAGGATATCGGCGCTTTGCTTGACTGGATAAAGAAGGATCCGCAACTGGACGAAAAAAGAATTGCCGTAACCGGCGGTTCATACGGTGGATACATGGTGCTTGCCTGTCTTGTTCATCACAGCGATCGGCTGGCGTGCGGTATCGATTTCTGCGGTATCAGTAATTTTGTGACCTTTCTTGAGAACACGGGGAAATACCGTCAGGACCTTCGACGAGTCGAATACGGCGACGAACGCGATCCGGTCATGCGGGAGTTTTTGAACCGGATCTCACCCCTCACCAATGCCCGCGAGATCAAAAAACCGCTTTTCGTGGTCCAGGGTAAAAACGATCCCCGGGTACCGGTCAGCGAAGCCGAACAGATCGTCAAAGCGGTACGAAAGAACAAAGTGGAAGTCTGGTATTTGCTTGCCGAAGACGAAGGGCACGGTTTCAGTAAAAAACCGAACCGCGATTACTACAACCAGGCAAAAATACTATTTCTGCAAAAATTCCTGCTGCAAAAATAAATCACAACCCCCTTTTTCTTTAGGAACATTTTTGGAGAAAGGAGGTTAGTTATTGGTTCTTAACCGCTTACCGTCTACGGTTTAAGGAATTTCTCGCGTTACGCGATACACATTACGCGCTACGCTTTTTATCATCCCGAATAAACCGATACCTTTTTTATCGACTCTGGCTTGACCTGTGCCTTTTCAAAAAGCCTTTGAATGCTTTCCTTGTCAGGCGCGGTCCAGCAGCATATTGCCTGCCCCTTATCCTGATCAACATAGGCGCGGTCCATTTTCATTTCGCTTCCAACTGAAGCGCTGATAACCTTTGATCAGGCCGAATTGACCTGTTCTTTATTCATTGGTGGTAGGGTAATCAAGAACATTGCCATTTTTTCTCCTTTCATAAATATTACATGCAAATACTATGCCAGTTCCGAAAAATAAAATCATTAAATTATGGAGATTTATCAATGCGATATTATCAATATTTGTATTTCATGTACTTTATGTTTCAATATAAAACAATATTATTTATAGTGTAGTTATTGTATACGTTTCTTAATTAAACATATATGTTTCATTATGAATCAATTATATTATATTTCTTAATCCATCGCCATAAAGTCGTTCTCGAAATTTTCAATTCCTCGCAGGTAAATGTTTAACCGCGATGGTATTATCTTTACATTTTAACACTGCATATTCGATCGCGTGCTTGAGCTGACGTATATTCCCCGGCCAGCCGTGTTTTGCAAACTCTTTTTTGATTTCGTCACTTAGTTTTAAATCCGCACGACTATAGTGTCGACGGTATATATTTAAGAAATAATCGGCTATAAGGAGTACATCACCTTGTCGGGCTCGTAAAGGCGGCCGATGAATTGGAAATACATTCAATCGGTAATAGAGGTCTTGGCGGAATTTACCGGATCGCGTCATATCAACAAGATCGCGATTAGTCGCAACAATGATACGGACATTCACATGAATAGTTGTTGTACTACCTAACGGCTCAAATGAATGTTCCTCAAGAAATCGAAGCAACTTTGCTTGAACGTCCAGTGACAGATCCCCGATTTCGTCAAGAAAGGCAGTACCGCGATCAGCGATTTCGAGTTTTCCCGGTTTATCATAACGCGCATCAGTAAATGCCCTTTTTTTATAGCCGAACAATTCGCTTTCCAATAGAGTCTCGGGCAAAGCCACGCAGTCGATCTTAACATAGCTTTCAAATTTGCGTGATGACCGGTCATGAATCTCCCTGGCGATCAACTCCTTGCCCGTGCCGGTCTCGCCCAAAATCAATATGTTCACTGAATTATGCGCTGCAATTTTTATCGCTTCATGCACGGATCGCATCTCAAGACTATCGCCGATAATATTTGATGGCCTTCTATTCATGCCCAATCCCTATCCATGATCATGTAACAAGCAGTCGATTGATATACATTTGAGTCGCATGCACGATTTCCCGGCGGATTTCAGCGTGCAATCGAGTCTTTTTTTTCTTCGCGCGCTCAAAATCAAGGTCCTCTATGGCCCGATGGTTCGTATTTTTCAAACCAGTTAAAACCGGATTCTTTCATTATTTTAATAAAATCATCGTTGCCTTCGGACATAAGGTCCGCCGCATAATGCAGACCAAAATATCGTTGCGCCGCATTTATATAACTTTGTTCTTTGATCCGCGCAAGGCAATTATCGGCAAAATCCTTGCCATGAATTTTCCTGCAGACTTCATCAATTTGTTTCAAACGGCTATCGGTGATTTCCACTTTGATATTTTGATGCTTTTCGTTAAAGGCGGCTGCCAGTCTATCCTCGTCGATGTGGCGATATTGTTCATCATGGACTATGATACTGACCGGCAATTTTTTCCGTATCAACGGTTTGTTTTTCGGATAGCCGACGCAAAGCAAAACCACCGGGAAAACTCCATTCGGCAATTTAAACATATCGCGAAGCTCACGAAAACATTCTAGAACCGTACCGATGTAAACCGACCCGAGTCCCATCGCATCCGCTGCCGTGCATATATTCTGAGCGGCTATCACCGTATCCTGCAAGGATATCCAGAAATGCCTGAAAGAATTTGTTGCTGAGAACGGAGCATATTCATGCTCGGCCCAGCGCTGCAGGCGATGCCAATCAATACAGAAAAGAAGATTCAACGGGGCATCAGCGATGAAATCCTGCTTACCGCATAATTCGGCAATTTTTTTAGCGTTTTCTTTGTTCTCAATCTTTATTATCGAATAGGGCTGTAGATTACCGCCGGTCGGCGCATGAATCCCGGCCTCAAGTATCGAGTCGATTGTTTGTTTATCAATTCTTCGTTCTGAAAAATTACGGCAGCTCGCCCGTTCCATTAATAATTTCATTGTCAGGTTAGGATATTCTGTCGGCGTGGACCTTGTCTCCGGACCGTGATGTGACGGCATATTATTATCGTTCATAACAAACTCCCTTCATAGTACCTTACCTGAATTATATTTCAAAATAGAGCAAAATCAATACGGATTACCGATTACCGTCGTTAAGATAAGTCATTATGTCTTTGAATCATTGGTCACTATGTCAGTTCAAAAAGAATATCAGGATAACAGAAGATCAGTAAACAGGATAACAGCAGACCTGAATATCGGGGTTTTTATATCTGATTGGCTGATACTCTGATAATCTGCTCACTGATACCCTGATACTCTGATATACTCTCGTCCCCCTGCTGCTTACCGTTTACGGTCTACTGTCTTTTCGGC
>JBBIHN010000116.1:0-6324 GCA_037446995.1 Caldifarciminota bacterium
GCGCGTTTACGGCGATGTACTTAAGGCGGTAAATCCCGCGGACGGCCTGCATTATTTTGTCATTGACGGGACGCAGACGTCGTAATGATAAAAAAACCGCGCATACGGTGGGCATGGCCGGCAGGCTATACATATCCGCCGAACCCGCTATTTATCGCCGACTGTGATTATCTGTCCAATGCAACATCCATCAATGTCCCGTCCGAGGTTTTTGTCGTGATCCCGTTCAAAAACGCGTGTCGGTTAAATGCGGTAAAAATCAGGGTCGATGTAGGGCTGCCGACAGACCGGCCTATAGATCAGGTTAGATATCCCACGGCGTTTTATTTTTATGTGTCCAATGAAATCGTGCCGGGGCGTTTTCCGGGCTACGACACGGACTGGAAGATTGTTTCATACGGGAAATATGTCTGGAATCAGCGATATCAGGAATATTCATGCGTATTGCAGGATTGCAGGTGGCTCGCGTTTCGCTGCCTCTATCAGGGATTTACGTTATATGCTATTCACGGATTCGGCGATTACATTGCCCCGCGCTTTGAATTCTGGAATGTGAATGAGACCGAGCAACTGAATGTGGGCGAAATTCCGCTCATTATGCCGCCCGCTGTCAACAACGTCGCCTACCATCAATACCTGCCGTTTAAAATTAAAAACACCGACACTGTCACGCACTCATACAGCCTGACAATAAAGCCGCTGCGGTTTGGGGGCGATCCGGTTATTAACGACAATTTCAAGCTCGGAAAACACAGCGAGGGTTATATGAAATCCGGGACAATAGTATTGGGCGATTTAGCTCCGGGGGCATTTTCCGAGGAGTTGCGGGCGTCCGCCGATATTATGGCCATTGACAACCCCGCCGACTGGCTGCACTATTTTGTCATCGACGGCAGCGAGACATCGCCCGGCGTTTTGAACCTGTACAGCATTTACGGGCGCATATATTTGTATAACGAGCTTGTAATTGGGGACTCCGTGTTCGGCGGCGTGGGATTTGCCGCCGCCAGCAAACCCGGCGATTCAGCGTTCGGGTCGGTGAATTTCCCCGGCAGCATGAAATTGGGGGACAGCATTTTTGGCGAGGTTTATATGGGCGGCGAACTTGTCTGCGGAATAATACAATGAGCAATGCATCAATTTTCGGCAGCGTGCCATTTTATAACGATAACAGTGCCGGGGAATCAGCGTTCGGCAGCGTGGGATTTATCGCCGCCGACAAACCCGGTGATTCAGCGTTCGGCAGCGTATTTTTTTTCCACCTTACTCCGTGGTACGCCAGCCTGTTTGGGCAGGTGTTTTTCGGCTACGAACCTCCCTGTGTCATAGACGAGAATTATGAATATCAGGCCGTATTCCCGACTCTTCCGGGGGTATCGTGGAACAGGACGCGCAGGCCGATATGGAAAACCATTACACAGGAATCGGTGTCCGGCATTGAGACGACAGCCGGGCTCATGGCATATCCGCTCTACGAATGGGAGTTGACTTACGATGTCCTGCGGGGGGCGGATACATATATTGAATTTCAGAAAATGCTGGATTTTTTCAATCAACAGAAGGGCTCCGCGATACCGTTCAGATTTTTCGACTGGCACGACAATTACGCGGACAATCAAACATGCGGCATTGGAAACGGAACGCAGACTCAATTTCAAATGATGCGATTGCTGGTCAATACTGTTGATCCGGTTTTCGCGCCGTTCCCTGACGCGAAAATATTTATCAACGGCGTTCAGCAATCCGCCGATTCATATTCGATCAACGCCGGTATGATAACATTTGCCGTCCCGCCGGGGAACGAAATGGTTGTGTCGTGGACAGGGCATTATTACTGGCTGGTACGGTTCAGGGAGGACGCGACGGATTTTGAGGAATTCGCCTACAATTTTTATGAAAATAAAAAAATCACCCTGAGGTCGAAAAAATACGCGGTGCAATCATGAAACAAATACCGGATCAGTTGCAATCGTTGCTGCAATCAGGCCATTTCCTGATGGCGGAGGGGTATTATTTTACTCTGATAGACGGCACGACGTTGAGATACGGCACGATTGATATCAATGCGGGATGGTCTCATGGTTACTGTTCAGGAAAAATTCTGTTCCGGCGAACGTCCTGCTCATGGAAAAATGACCTGTCTGTAGACAGTATGGAGGTAACGCTGATTCCGACAGACAACGCCACGATAAATGGGGTGCCGTTCCTCGAATGCGTCAAAAACGGCACGTTTGACGGCGCGACGTGTACCGTAGAGCGTTTTTTCATGAAACCCGACAATCTGTACGTCATGGGCGGCATTATTCTGTTTGTGGGGCGCGTAGGCGAAATTGAGGCCAATAGAACGCAAGCGATTTTTACCATCAACAGCCAACTCGAATTGTTGAATGTGGATTTCCCGCTGAATGTTTTTGAGTCCTCCTGCGGGCGCACGCTATACGGAGTCGGGTGCGGGATTGATCCAGACAGCGAGTTGGTTAAACGGACAGTAACCGTTGGGAACGGCTCAACGAAGATGATGATTAATCTAAATCCCGCTATCGGGGATTTCGGCTATACAAACGGGATGTTTCAGTTTACGTCCGGGCGGTTAAACGGGACGCGGGGCACGATCAAGCAGTTTTTCGCGCAGCAGGGCTTTAAACCGTTGCTGCCGCTGGTGGCCGCGCCTGACAGTGGGGATACCATTGATATCTGGCTGGGGTGCGATAAAACGCTGAATACATGCCATTACAGATTCGCCAACACGCATTGTTTTCGGGGGTTCCCGTTTATTCCGACGGCTGAATATGCGTTTTAACATGATGGATGAAAACGAAATAAAACAAAGAGACAGAATCGTTGAAATTGCCAGACAATGGGTGGGCACTCCATATCACCATATGGCGATGGTCAAGGGATCGCGTGGAGGCTGCGATTGCGCGACGTTGTTATGCGCCGTATACGCGGAGGCGGGACTTGTGGAACAGATCAAACTGGATTATTACCCGAGTGATTGGGCATTGCACAGAAACGAGGAGAGATACCTGCGCACAATAATGAAATACGGGCGTCGCGTGGATACCCCGCGACGGGGCGATATAGCATTGTACAAATTCGGCAGGGTGGTTTCGCATTCCGCAATCGTCGTGGATTTCCCCGCGGTAATTCACTGTGTGCCGGATGGCGTGATTGAGGATTTTGACGGATCGGGGCGTCTGCCGTCACACAGACGCATTGGGTTTTATTCGTTGTGGGGAGGTGAATAAATGGGCGGACTGTTCGGCGGACAATCCGTGTCAAAACAGAGGCCGCAATATACCGCATTGGCGATACAGACGAGCGCGCGCGGCGTCGCCATCCCAATCGTTTACGGGCAGACGCGAATTACATATAATCTGCTGTGGTGGGGGGATTTCAGGGCGAAGCGCCGTAAACAGTCGGTCGGCAAAGGCAGCGGCGGGGAGATAACAACCTATACGTATCAGGTTGCCGCCGTTCTGGGTCTATGTGAGGGGCCGATAGGCGGAGTTATAAAAATGTGGATGGATAAAAAAACGGACGATGAGCTGTTTGGAGGCACGGCCTATGTCGGCACATGCACGCAAACGCCGGATCCGTGGCTGCTCATGAAACACCCGGATGAAGCGCTGTCCTATAATTGCACGGCATACGTGATTAACAACGCGTGGCAGTTGGGAGAGGCGAATCAGTTGCCGTCCTACAGTTTTGAGATAAGGGGGCTGCTCGGCGGCGCCAGCGACGTCAATCCTGCCGACGTTATATTTGATGTACTTACAAATGACCGGTATGGAGCGCGGTTTCCGTTGGAAAACATAACGACGCTGGACGCGTTCAGGAATTATTGTCAGGCGGTTGATTTTCTGGTCTCGCCCATATTTGACAAACAGAGGAAACTATCGGAATATTTGGAGGAGATAATCACGGCGTGCAACGCCGCTCCCCGCTGGACTCAGGGAGTGCTTGATATCGTTCCCTACGGCGACATGGTTATCAGCGAGGGCGCGACGTATAATCCCACAGCCCCGGTGTTTGATCTGACGGATGATGATTTTATCAACAGCGATGAGCCTGTCAGGGTCAAACGGAAACGTCAAGCGGATGTGTACAACGCGGAGCGTGTGGAATATTTTGACAGAGAGTTCCAATACAATACAGACATAGCAAGCGTTTCCGATTTGTTTGCGATACGAACCCACGGCCTGCGGCAGAATGAGGTTAACGCATTCCATTTTATCTGTACGGCTGACAGGGCTATGCTATCCGCTCAACTGCTGCTCCAGCGGCAATTAATCATGAATACCTATGAATTCGATGTTGGTTGGAAATGGATTGTGCTTGATCCAATGGACGTTGGTTATATAACTGATACGGCATTAGGGTTGAACAAGACAAAGGTACGAATTACCGAAATACAGGAAAACGAAAATGGAGACCTGACAATCACGGCAGAGGAAATGATTGATGAAATCAGTACGGCTTATGTCTATGAAAAGCAAAGCGCGTTGGGGCAGAAAGCAAAGGCGGTGCGTGCGATTGTCGATAGCGTTTATCCGCCTGTGATTTTTGAGCCGCCCCGCGTCCTATGCAATGTGGCGCAATCGTTTCATCAGGTCTGGTGCGCCGTGTCAGGCGATACGGATAAAAATTATGAGGGATGTTATGCGTGGGTATCTTTCGACGGGGTATCGTATGAAAAAATCAGCAGCCTTATTGCTCCCAACCCAACCGGTGTCCTGAGCGAGCAACTGCCGTCGGGGAGTAATCCCGATCTGATTAATATGCTGCATGTCACGCTGTCGGACGCCAGCGAACAACTATACAGCGTGAGCGAAAATTCGTGGGATGATTTAACGTCGCTGTGCTATGTGGATGGGGAGTTGATCGCCTATCAATACGCGCAATTTATTGAGGCAGGGAAATACATATTAAGCAATTTATATCGCGGATGCTATGGAACCGCTAATACTGCTCATGCTCAAAATAGTCAATTCGCATACCTGGGAGACGGCGAACATATTTTCAAAATGGATTACATGAGCAGGCATATCGGGAAAACCATACATATAAAATTACAGGCGCAGACAACAGACGGCGTGCAGGATATATCCACGTGCGCAGCATATCAATACACACTGACTGGGAATCCAGGATAGGAGAACAGATATGTCAATCACAGAAGACATAAACATCCCCACGGCGATAACGATTATCGCGGCTATGGCTGTGCATCTGGTTATCATCACCTATAAAATCAGCCGTTTTATGGGTGTTGTTGATACGCTGTTGAAAATGATGAACGACCGGATTGAAAAACTGGAGGACTGGCAAAACGCGATACGGGATAAAATGCCCGAACAATTAAAGAGCCTGGAAAAGGATGTTCTGAACATAAAGGATCGGCTGGACGATATCAAAGTGGAGATGATCCGACGCAGACAAGAACACCGCCATGATGAGCCGCATTAGGATTTGCCATGCGAATCAGTTGGACGGAATTTGAGGAGTACGCGATGGAATTTCTGTGCGGCGACTGTGAGTTGAAGAGGCCGTCTCCGAATAGCGAGAAATGTGTTTATGAGTGTTTTAGGTTGTGGATCAATTACATACAAAAAGACGGGACGTGTGATTGAATCAGCAAAATATTATAACAGTGCTGAACCTGCTGGAGAGCGTATTTGAGAAAAATTTGTACGACGATAAATTCACGAGCGCAATGTTCGAGTATGTCCGGCGCAGGAAAAAAAACGAGCAAACGCAGTCGGATTACTGGCGTGCGACGGTAATGGACATGTTCAAAAAATCCCGGATGCAGGTGTTGCGTCAACTGTGGGACGGTGAAATGGAGTTGTCCGGATGACTCTACGGGAACAGCAGGCGGTGTTTTCGGTAAATGTGGCCACGCTCATAAACGAAATCACCAAGACTGCCGGGCATACCATTACTGGAGGCGAATGGTGGAGATCACAGGCACAGGCATGGATATACTCGCTGTCGGCAGGCTCGCGGCTCTATGCGGTGGATCGGGCAAGCAATAAAATAGAATACCCGGAACCAGTGGGGGGGATGGGCTCCGCGCGGTCTCTGCACAGGAGCAGGCTGGCTTTTGACATAAATATTTTTATAAACGGCATATGGCAGACAAGTTATGATGTTTATGCCCATTACGGGGAGTTCTGGAAATTGTTACATTACCTGAACAGGTGGGGAGGCGATTATGGCGGAGATATTTTTCATTTCTCCATGACTGACGGTAAAACCAAATGGTAGAGGAGGCAAAATGCTTAAATATTTGACAATGATTTTAAAACTCAAGAACATCGC
>JBBIHN010000117.1:0-6115 GCA_037446995.1 Caldifarciminota bacterium
ATACGGTCATTGCGTCATATTTTGCCGGTGATTTCACAACCCGTACTTTTCTCTCCGGCGCGGCGAAAATCTTCATGCCGATGCGTTATGGAGAGAATCCACATCAGAAGGCCGCTTTTTTCTTGAACCCGCTGCAGGCTGAGGGTTTTCAAATCCACGGCGGCAAGCAAATTTCGTACAATAACCTGCTTGATGCCGAAGTCGCGATCTTCGCCGCCGCCGAATTCAAGGAAGAAATAGCCTGCGCAATCATCAAACATCAGACCCCATGCGGTGTCGCTCTGGGCAGCAATCAAACCGAGGCTTTTGAGCGCGCCTATACCGCCGATTCGGTTTCGGCGTTCGGCGGCATTGTCGGGTTGAACCGGACGGTTGAACTGGCAACTGCCGAGTTGATCGTGAAATACTTCTTCGAAGTCGTCATTGCCCCGGGGTTTGATGACCGGGCGCTTGAAATTCTGCAGACTAAGAAGAATTTGAGATCGGTCGCGGTCAACCCCGGCCTGCTGGAAGGACCAAACCACCGTTCGGTGTTCGGCGGAATTCTGATCCAGGACAGAGACGCCGGCGGACCCGGTGAATGGCAGGTTGTAACCAGGCGGCCGCCAACCGATGACGAAGTTCAGGCTTTGAAATTCGCCTGGAAAGTCGTCAAGTGGACAAAATCAAACAGCATTGTTTTCGCGGCAAAAGGACGAACCGTCGGTATCGGCGCAGGCCAGACGTCACGCGTCGGCGCGGTCGAGATCGCGGCCCAGGCGGCGGTGAATCAAGAGAATACGGTGATGGCGTCAGATGCTTTTTTTCCTTTTCGCGACGGTATTGACGCCGCGGCCAAAGCCGGTGTTAAAGCGGTGATTCAGCCGGGTGGTTCAAAAAGAGATCAGGAATCAATCGATGCCTGCAACGAACACGATATTGCCATGGTCTTTACCGGTATGCGGCATTTCCGGCATTGATTCTGGTAAGTGTTATAGAAAAGTCCAGATCTTTGCGTTAAAAAGAACATCACCTGAATTATTGCCGATTTGATGATCGGCATTTTTTATCCAGTGATAACCGATTTTGGACTGCAGATAAAAAGCCCTTAACAGAACAATGTCAATACCGGCAAATAATTTCAACTGCTGTTCGACGACTCCTGAAGGAAACGGCGGTTGCCAGTCGCTGCCTTCTTCTTCATAGGGCAAATAGATTGAGCCTTCGCCTTTGCGGACAATGTCCGCGTTCAGTGAAGGGTGAAGGCCGCGATCAGTGAAGTATTTTACCGAGATCGAGATTTGATCAACATCATTGCCTAAGGGAAAACCAAGCGGCAAGCCTTTATTTTCATATACGTTTTGCGGATAGCGCTGAGTGTAAACCCATTTGTCAACCATCGTATAAACGGCCTTGACCATGACCGGATAGACCGGAAACGATTTTATCTGCAGGCGGTAAGCGAGTTTGTCGGGATACGGATCGTTTTCGTACATGTAGTCATCGATCAGGAGTTCGCCGGATATCAGAGATTTGAAGAAGCGGATCCGCGCGTCGATCAGCCACATGATATTGTCGTCCCTTCTTATGCCCCACTGAGCAAGATAATACGGAACAAAAGGATTCAGGTAGAGCGGTTCAAAATTACCGCTGAAAAGCAGGGCTTCGGAAAATCCGATATTGATATCATGCCTGAACTTCAGGGCGAGGCGGTGCAGGGTGATATACTTATTGTTGACGATATCGAGAACGCCGAAGAAACTGTGAAACTCGTAGAACCCGCCGTTGATCGCCATGAAAATGCCGTCGTACCCTTCGGGAGCGGATGAGAGCATCAGGCTGTTCTCGTCAAACCAGGACAGGTTCAGGTTGCGGCGGCCGATTTCCCAGTCGACAATACCGGAGTTGAAGATCATCCGGCTTTCGCCGATATACGCCTGCAGGTCCTTCCATGGATACGGGCCGGCACTGTCGATCGGATCGGTCCGGCTGATACGAAGCGCCTGGCTGAAGCTGACCGTATTCGACAGCTTGCCCCGGGTTCGCAGATCGATCATGGCTCCATAATTATCATCGATTTCATAATGAGCGTTCACGCCGAGCAGTCCGGAGAAATTCCCGGTTTTGGTGATCAGTTTTCCGAAATAGCCGATGATATGATGGTCAACCGGCCTCCATTGCCAATCGGCGATCAGCAGATTATTGAATTCTTCAGTCATAAGAGCGAATGTATTGGGCAGAACGAAATTCTGTTCGGTAAACCCCCGAACCTGCAAATATTCATAATAAGCGTTATACGGGAATTCGGCCGGAATCGTGAAATTAAAGAGTAATAAGATCAGCATTTTGTCGTATAGTTGTTTTCATCGATTTTCATCATAAGTTATTATACAAAATGATCGCCGCATGGCAAGAGCATTGAAGCGGGAAAGTGAACACCAATCCCGGCTAGAAACCGGTCGCAAGCAGCAGATGGATCTTGCCTTGCTGCCAGTTCTTCGCCCATGGCCAGGCGATGATCAGGGTCGCGGCTGCGTTGCGGCCGCGGGCGTTTATGCCGAACCCGTAGGAAAATTGAAAATCGTCATTTACATAGCCGATGTCGATCATCGGGAAAACCGGCAGCCGGTGATATTCGATCGTGAACCAGCGTGCTTTCCGGGCGAAAAATTCATCTTCGCGATAGCCTCTCAGATTATGCGCGCCGCCAATTCGATAATAATCGAAATAGTTGAACGAATCGGTCCACACGAAACGATAATGAAAGGCGATCATGAGATGCTTGATATCGACTGAGCCGTCGTATGAGAAGCGCCTGCGGTCATTGGCCCTGAACAGATAGTCAAAGCCGATCTTAGACTGAAATGCCAGAGGATTGTCGCGATAACGAAGACCCGCGCCCAGTCCCGCGGAATTACTGCGGTAATTGGCGCTTGGGTTGGTTTCATGGCTGGCTGATTCATGACCGGATGAGATCCCGATATCGATGAACCGGTTGACCGGTACTGACAGCCGTACGCCGAATTCGTTCAGTCTTGCGCTGTCTTCGGTAAGGAGCAGGAATTTGCCATCGAGCGTGACCGGAACTAATGAGATCGGGTCATGGTAAACCAGGGAAAAAGTTCGTTCATGTTCATAATCGAACTGGAGACCGCGTAATGTGCCGAGCAGATTACGCGTTAGAACTGACGCGAATATGTTGAAATCGCCTTCACCGTAAGACCCGAGTAAAGACATATAATCACTTCTTCTTTCCTGTAAGGAGAATTGCAGGTAGTACCGGTAATCCTGCCGAACTATATTCTCAACGATTTTCTCGAAAATGCCGGTATCGAGCAGCTTATCCCGGATCGCATTGACGGTGTGCAGAGAGAAGGCCGTATTAGTCTTGCCGCGAACATATCTTTTCAGGGCGCGGGCCGACGTGCGGCCGCCGCTGCGGTACAGGTAATCGCTGATCATGACAAAATCGCCTTCATTTACGTGAAGAATCACCCTGGTGGTCAAACCGATCCCATGGACAATTTCGGGTTTGATACGGCAAAACGGGTATCCGGAGTTATTGTACAGATAGATAATTTTCCGGATTACGGTTTCAATGTTCTGGTGGCCGCGACGGTTAAGCAATCCGCTTAGATAATCGTCCGAATAGACACGGTTGCCGGTAATTTCGACTGAAAGGCTGCCGGCATGACCCGAGAGCGCCGCAATTAACACTATTAGAACTGCATGGTATCGCGGTTTTCTCATTGCCGGCGTCAATTCGCGGCTCAAATAGATGAGCGGCTACTTATGGTTCTGCAATTTTGATCAGGACTGGAAAAGAAATGGGCGCCACTTTCGGCTCGGGTTTTCCAACTCATTGAGCACGAAGGTGAAATAATTGGGTTTCTTCGGTTTGCGCAGTAATTTTATCCCCGCGGTCCTGAGATTCTGATTGCCTTTTCGGTTATTACATTCGAGACAGGCACAAACTAAATTCTCCCAGGTGTCGCTGCCGCCGAGCGCCTTTGGAACGATGTGATCAGTGGTCATCGTTCCGGTCTTCCGGCCGCAATACTGGCATTGACGATTGTCGCGCTTGATAATGTTCTTTTTGGTCAGGGATATTTCCTTGCGTCGGATTCGGACAAAGTAACGCAATCTGATCACCGACGGAAGCTGGTAGTTATTGCGTATACTGCGGATCCACTTGCCTCGTTCATATTCGATAAGATCGACCTTGCCGAGCAGCAGCAGGGTCAATGCCCGTCGAACCCGCAGTACGGAGAGCGGTTCGTAATTCTGGTTGAGCAACAGAACCTGGGTTTTCAGCATCAAAGCAATTTCATCCCGACTACTTTATCGATGACAAAACGCCGCCGATAGGTGAAGACGCCGAACACGTCGGAAGAATCATTGTAGACCACGTATACGCGAAAGGAATCCGGAATCGACCGGTCAACGAAAATAGAATCGGGCGAAAGCGTGACCCGGTTCTCTTTGGCTTCCCGAAGCAGCTGGGTTACGATCTCTTCGTCGCTCATTGTATTGCCGACCCGGGCGGCGTTCTCGACTTTTCCGCTGATCGAGCCATGAGTGAAATGAACGCGGCCAATTTGATAGGCAGTGTAACCGATTATCAGCAGAACGATAATGAGTACGATCGCCCCAAATCCACTTATACCCCGGTTGTTCATTTTTTTCCTCCCTGGCAATAGAACCATTTGTCCTCGTCCAGCCCTTTTAGGTAGTTCCGGCAGCGGGTGATGCCGCTGCGTGAATAACTCCCGAAACGATCATCCTCAACCGCCCTTGAGTAGTAGTTGATCGCCGTATTCAAGTAGTTGATCGCCGTATTAAGGGTGGCGCAATTACTTGCCGACTTTTTCTTGTCCCAGCTGACTTTGGTTGCATAACCGCGGCGTTCATATATATCGCCGAGCAGGAACCAGCTGTAAGCATTGCCGGGATCAATTGCCTGCGCTTCTTTGATCATGGTTTCAGCGGTACCAAAATTGCCGGTTGAGATCTCGAGGTCGGCAAGATAGAATAGCGGCAGGGCACTGGTTGGATCAATCTGTTTGGCAATGTTGTATTCAGCCTTGGCTTCTTTAGATTTTCTCTGACGGACATAGATCATGCCCAGCTGCAGGTGATAGTACGCGTTGTTTGGATCCTCGGTCATGAGTATTTTGAACTGTTCCTCGGCTTCTTTATATCTCTTGAGATCGATCAAGACCTCGCCGAATTTCTTACGGACATCGGTGTTCTTCGGTCGCTTGAGCACCAATTCGCGCAAGTAGTTAACGGCTTTTTCCGGTTCATTGTTGTCGATATAAATATTGGCAACGGCGAACATCGCGGTCAGGTTCTCGGGTTCAAATCGCAGGGTTTTATCGTATTGGACAATGGCCTTGTCATATTCGGTTCTCTTTGTGAACACGTAACCAAGTCCATTGAGCAGGTTGACATTGGTTGAATCGATCATGAGTCCGGTGCTGAATTCGGAAATCGCTCCGTCAAAGTTCCTGAGTTCACTATACAGGGCTCCGAGTCCTTCGTAGGGACGAGGGTCGCGGGGGTCGATTTTTTTTGCCTGATTGTAGACTGATTCCGCCGCGACAATGTCCCTTTTGGCGCGATAGGTCTGAGCGATGGCGATATAAGCGGCAAAGTACTTTGGATGCAATTCTACCGCATCGTTGAAATTCTTTATCGCATCGTCATATTTTTGCTGTTTCAAGTATTCGAAGCCGATTGAATACAGCTGCTCGGCTTGTTGTTTGACATCTTCGGCTGGTTCATCGCCGCCCGGCGGTTTGGCTGTTCGGGTTGCCATGCAGCCGCTGATAATTAAACCTATAAGTAGAACAAGAACCATATCTTTGGTAAGTCTGATCATGATACCTCCATCTTTTTATGGAGCCGACGGGATTCGAACCCGTGGCCTCTTGACTGCCAGTCAAGCGCTCTCCCAGCTGGGCTACGGCCCCGCATTCAGTTAATGGTAATTATATGCTTCAGGGATGAAAAGTCAAGGAGAAAAATTTTTATCCTGCCGGGGCGCTTAAGCGCAGATTAACAATAGAATCAGTAAACAATAATTACACGACTTTTGCGTTTTTTAAAGGAGATAAGATTTGGGCTCATTGGC
>JBBIHN010000118.1:0-6111 GCA_037446995.1 Caldifarciminota bacterium
TTCTCGGCGCCGGAACCAACCAGGATATCGCCTCGCTGGACGATCTTCACCAGATCATCAACGACAAAACGATGCCCTCTCTCGATCAGATCAAGCGCGCACTCGCTCTTGCCGGTACCCGGTTTGCCGGTGAAAAGCACGCCCACGCCGTAAATATCAACCAGTGTACCCTGCATGAAAACTCTCGGCGCAAGCTTGTAATCCAGATAGATCGACAGCTGGTGGATGAAAGGCGTGGTCGACAATTTTGTTCTTAGTATCGGAATCTTCCGCTTTTCCGCCTCATCGATGAAACGCCGATTCACCGGAAGTTTCTTGGTCACGATCATGCAGGGTGTGCCCATTTTCATGACTTTTTTCACCCGCCGGTCAAGCAGACCCGGGGCAAGCGTCCGGAGAAACGATGTTTCGGTTTTACCGATTATCATTATCCGATCGCTCAAAAAATAGTCGGTATATCCAGCCAGCGCCAGTCCGGGGCGGAAAATATCGTAAGTGGTGACGCGGTTACGCTTCAAATATTCGGCGCCATGGATCAACTCGAGGAAAAAATCTTTCTTTTTTTCCCGATAAAGAGTTTCTACCGTTATGTAGTTCATTTTCGTTTTGATTTCTGCATCAGCCTTTTTCGTTCGCGGAACTTCTCCTCATATTTCTTCAACTGACGCTCGACTTTTCGAAACACTTCGTTGATTCCTTCGTAAATATCCGAGGTCTTGACCTTGCTCGTGATCAACGAGTTTTTTACCGACAAATTCAGTTCAACCATACTCAGAGACTTATCCTTTTCCATTACCAGTTCGCCTCTGATTATATGATGGGAAAACCTTTCAAGCTTCTGTGATTTTTTGGCTGCGTATTCCCGCAGCATATCGGTCAACGTAAAGTTACGCGCCGCGATCTTCAAATTCATATTGCCTCCTTGCCGCTCATAACCTGACAGCCTGCTGCCCATCGCCAAATTATAGTCATCATCTGTTCAGTGTCAATCGACGCAGATTTCTCCTAATATCGCCGGCGAACAAATACTCGCCGACCGCGATCCCGGCCGCACCGCAGTTGATAACCGACTGATAATTCGAACCGTCGATTCCGCCGATGCCGATCACCGGAATTCGGACCATCCGGCATATCCTTCTAAGAATTTTGAAACTGCACGGCGAGAAATCTTCCTTGGTGCAGGATGGGTACAAAGCGCCAACCCCGAGATAATCAGCGCCCTGATTCTGAGCATCAATCGCCTGATTTTCGGAATGAACTGACGCGCCGACAATACGGTTTCCGCCCAATAACCGGCGCGCGATCCTTACCGGCAGATCATCCTGTCCCAGATGCACGCCGTCGGCGTTACTCGATAATGCTATGTCTGGACGATCGTTGATTATCAGTCGGACGGTCGTATCGACCAAGGATTTTCGCAGTATTCGCGCGCAATTCAAGAAACGGCGGTCGGACCAGGTTTTTATCCTCAGCTGAATCATGGTTACTCCGTATCGAAGCAGAATGCCGGCCGTTTCTTTCAGACGCCCGGTCTTCACGTATTTTTCGTCGCATACGGCATATATCGAAGGGTCGAATATCTTCATGAAACGCGCATTTAAGGTTTTCTCAACGTCATAGAGATGGAAACGGGCGGCTTTGAAAAAACGACTCAACCTGAGGTTCTCGAGCTTGAACAACTCTTCGAGAATACGGCATGACTCCTTGGCGCGGTTAACATTAGCGTTGATCATCTCGCCGTGATCACCGAGCGATGGCCGGTCGAAATTCGCCGGACGCCCCGGATCACCGGCGCTGTCTCGATATAGGATCAGAGCCCTTATCACGGGGGTACTTCTGATCTTGGTCAGATCATGGCGCAACTTCCGCACCCGCTTCAGGATTACCCGGTCCTGAAGAAGAAAACGTGCTGAGTCTTCAATCAACTTGAGGGATTCGGCCAGGCGGTTAAGATTAACGTCGGCAATTCGCTCCCAGCGCACGCCAGATTATACGGCTAAAATGAACGATGTCAATGATACGGTGCGAGAAAAACAGGGCCGGCAAAGCCGGCCCTGTCGATACGATATGTATCTCTTATTGCGTACGTTCGACTTTCAAGGCTTTGTCCCCCTTCGGACTCGATGATATCTCAAACTTCACGCGGTCGCCTTCCCGGAGAGTCTTGTATCCTTCGCCGATAATATCCGCGTAGTGTACAAATACGTCGCCGGATCCGTCCTCTTTTTCTATGAAACCGTAGCCCTTCTTCCCATCGAACCACTTGACCTTACCGAAGACCTGCAAATTTCCTCCTTTCCAGCCAGCGGCCTTAACGGCTATGGGAGATTTTATATATCAATCATTGTCTGTCAAGTACCGATTAACAACGATCGAGCCGCCCGATGCACCGGCCGCGAAGGACCGGCAATACTTCATATAAGTTCAACCGGGATGCGTGTTCAACATCCCCGCGCATACGATTCCCGATCAAATAGCGTCCGCTGAATGAGCTTTTCAGAAAGTATCCGAGGCGCCGCCTTGCCGCGGAAAAAGCTCGTGCGCAGAGTTCGGCTTCGGCGGTCCTCGGCAGACGACACTGGGCGATTATTGCGCCGGCGCCAAGATAATCTTCAATGGCAAAAACCCGATAGCCCGACTCCAGATCATAGGTGATACGCCGGCCGGTCGTCAGCGCGCGCTGCTCGCCGGCAGCAATTATCGTAACGTCTTTACCGAGTTCTCCGCCGATCCGATCCAGATTAACGGCAACGGCCCGGGCATTCAACAAGCAGCCGATCAACGCGATCTGCCCGGTTTTAACTGATTCCGAACAAGTCGCGCCATTGGGAGAAAACAATACAACTTTCTTGTTCGGATCATTCCTGTTTTTAATATAACAATGCGGAGATATCGAGTATTTCGACCTTCCGGGACGGCCCGCCAGGTGGGCACCTAATTTTCTTGCCAATTTCATTCCCGATTGCCGGGTTGAAACCGGATAGATCGTAAAACCATTATTCACCGCGGTAACCGCGGCTGTACTGAAACGCAATGTATCAACGATAACTACGATATTTCCACGATCCATGGCATATCTTAACCCTTCGATTGCCCAATCGATATCGATTACGGGACGTTGGATTTTCAAGATCTCAGATCTTGAATCCATAAGTGAACGTATTTCGCGCCGTTCGCGGTGTTGAAAAGCAATACTTTTTCCCGGTCCTCGATCCAACCGGACTGCCGCAGCTGCTTGAAGGCGGCGAGAGTTGCGCCTCCTTCAGGACAACAGAATACCCCTTCGGACAGTCCGATCTCGGTGATTGCTCTCATCATATCTTCATCCGATACCGCGACCGCAATCCCACGGCTCTCATAGAGCGCTCTCAAAACCATAAAGTCGGCGATCAGAGCCGGAACTTTCAAACCCTCGGCAATGGTCTTTACCGATGACCATTTACGCGCTGAATCTGCGTTCTCGGAAAAAGCCTGGACAATCGGTGCACACCCTCTTGGCTGCACGCATACCATGCGCGGCATGCGGGATTTGATCCAGCCCAAATTCTGCAGTTCTTCGAATGCCTTCCACATTCCGATGAATCCGGTGCCGCCGCCGGTCGGGTAAATTATGACGTCCGGCAATTGCCAGCCCATCTGCTCGGCGATCTCGAATCCGATCGTTTTCTTACCCTCAAGCCGATAGGGCTCTTTAAGCGTCGATAGATCAAAACGGCCCGCTGACTTAAGATCTTCGACCGATTGCCGGGCGCAGTCGATTATCGACCCGTCAACCAGCTGGACATGGCCGCCATAGGCGATGCATTCCACGACAAATAACCTGGGCACGCTAACCGGCATGAACACGTGAGCCTGCATGCCGGCCAGGGCAGCATACGCGCAAGCAGCTGAACCCGCGTTACCCAGCGAAGGCAAAGATATCGAAGTCACGCCCAATTCTCTCGCCCGGGAAATCGCAACCGCCATACCGCGCGCCTTGAATGATCCGGTCGGATTCTGTCCTTCCTCTTTCAAATACAGGTTGTCAAATCCGAGTTGATCGCCCAATCGCCGCAGATGGAGCATCGGCGAAAAACCTTCGCCCAAGGTCAGCATGTTGTCTGGTTCATCGACCGGTAAAAGCTCGCGGTAGCGCCAGATATTCGGTTCCCGACCGGCGATCTCCTGAGGTCTTACTGCCTTACGGACGCTCTTCAAATCGTATATCGCGACCAACGGTTTGCCGCAAAGCGTGCACAGATTCCACAAACGGTCCGGCTCGACCTTGTTGCCGCACTTGGAGCACGCCAGATAACGGACAAAACTCATGGTAGATTCTAGTCACGCACAAGCGATTGTCAATTGCTTTTGCGCCGGACAGTCGATGGCGCAGATGAACCAGGTCACTTATCCCCGATCTCTCTGAGCAGTCGTTCGGCCTCGGGCCGATCGTCAAGTATGTGATCGGCCGGGTAAGAAGGTCTTTCGATCGAACGGGCATAATTGAGGAACCAGCGTGCTTGTTCATATTCCTTCTTCTTGATCAAAACTTTAGCCATATCGACGTACAAAAGAGTGTAGTTTGAATCGATCTCAATGCCCCGATTCAAGGCTTGGATCGACTTGTTCAGATCGCCGCCGAAAATGCCCGGCAGTTCATAATAGAGCATAGCCCGCGCATCAAGCGCGCCGGTATGCCGCGGATCGATCTTGAGAACCTTATCGATCGATTGCTTTATCTCCGGGACCATGGATAGAGAATTGAGCACGCCCTTTGTCTGGCCAATGCGTCCCATATTTACCATGTACCAGAAATGAGCCCAGGCTGAATTGTCGTCAAGGCTTTTCGCCTTTTTACCGAATTCCAGCCCCTGGCCGTACAATTCGAGCTTCGCCTTCTTGTCGGCCGCATTGTCGCCAAGCAGCCGGTAGACATTCGACAATTCATATAATGCCCGGACATTGTCCGCTTCCTGCTCCAGATACCGCAGCAAAAGCTCCTGGCTCTTCGTTAGATTATGCGGATCAAGGTGTCGATCTTCGTACAGCTGCACTGCCTGAGCAACCAGGGAATCGGCTTGCGCGACGAGCATATTGGCGACAAGAAAAACACCCGTTACATACCTACCCATATTAATCTCCTTTCATATGCTTGACCGGACGGGATAACATCGTCACCAGCGTGAAAATGTTTATGATCTTCTGTTTCATCCTTTCATATGCGTATAACGGCGAATGCTCATGAAGTTTGACCCGAAAGCCGGTTCGCGTATCGGTAATGTAAATCGCCTCTTTCTTGATCGATAACGGCGAACTGCCATCACCGCCAAAGCCGTATTTATAACCGATATCCGACGCAATACCAAGCACGCGCCGATCAAATCGGTTGAATGGATAGGACAGGCATCGACACGCTCCCAACTCGCTTTCGATGATCCGTTTCGATTGGTCGAGTTCATGAAAAAGAACTTCGTCAGCAAGCCTCGTCAAGTTGACATGGTTCAATCCATGCGAACCGAACTCAATCCCGTAATCGCGCATCTCGCGGATCTCCGGCCAGTCAAGGTGACGCATTTTTCGTCCGAAATTAAGATCCCAACAATTGGTCCGGCCGATATAGCCGGCAATCAGAAAGATCACCGCCTTCATCGAGTATTTCTTAAGCAGGGGGAATGCATACTGATAAGCGTTTTCCTCGCCGTCGTCAAAAGTAATCACCAGATCAACCCCGGGCTCGCCGGGCAGGCCGACATTGAGACCGCTTGAGTTCAACAGTCGCAAAAATCCCTCGAACTGCCGCGGCGTATTCCAGGTCCCGCAGATCTGGAACTCAGGAATGATTCGGTGAAATTGAAGCGCTCGGAACACGATTAACCAGAATCCTCACGGTCGCGGCGAGTAATGCCAGCAGGGCGCCAAAAACGAAAAACAGAATATTACGGTCGGCAAAGGTCGCCAGCATTCCTACCAGCAGCGAAAACATCATGAAAGATGCATTATACAACCAGTCGCGGATCGAGAACATGCGGCCCCTTATGAACTGATCAACCGCGTGATGGATCAACGTATCCTGCCCGATGAAAACCGGCGAGATCGCCACGGTGCAGCTCCGCTTGGAAGTCGGCCAGGTGA
>JBBIHN010000119.1:0-6073 GCA_037446995.1 Caldifarciminota bacterium
TGACACAAGACACTGTAAAATAGTAATGTTGACATTATTTTACGAAAAGTGGAGATGAGTCAGTCATACGGCAGCTTAAGCAAATTTTTCAATCAGTATCTTTTTAAATTGGTTATAGTCGTTAGTAATCGACAGATAATGCTCTTCTTTTTTATCGAGGTCGCGCAAGCTTGGTGGCAGTTCTGGTTCAACACCTGTAATTTTAATTATCTCTTCAGGAAACTTTGCCGGGTGAGCGGTCTCTATGGATATAGCCCGATGCGGTTTTTCAACTCCTTTTAGATAACGCATTAACCCAGCCCAAGCAACAGCACCGTGCGGCTCAAGCATAACACCATATTTTTCATAAGTTTCTTTTATAGTCTGTTGCGTCTCGTTATCGTTAATGCTAATTGCAAACATCTCTTTTCGCATCCGGTCCAAATCTGGTTCAGACAAAATATTGCCTATCTCGTCCATCTGGCCGCCATATAAATCTATTACCCTTGTCAAATTGCTTGGATGACCGACATTCATTGCATTGGAAATACAGAGCTTTGAAGGAACAATTTTTTCATATTTGCCAGCTAATATAAATTTGGGGAACTCGTCATTCTCATTGGTTGCAATCACATATCTTGTTGCCGGTAAGCCCATACGCCAGGCAATCAAGCCACCCATCATATCGCCAAAATTACCTGAAGGAATTGAGAAAACAACAGGCTTCTTATTTTTCGCAAGTCTGGCATAAGCATAAAAATAATATACTGCCTGAGGCAAAAGCCGACCGATGTTTATCGAATTTGCTGAGGAGAAACGGATTTTTTTCAAATCAGGGTCTGCAAATGCCTGCTTTACCATTGCCTGGCAATCATCAAACTTGCCTTCAACACTAATAACTGTGACATTACCACCAAGAGTTGTCATCTGTTTGCGCTGTCGGTCACTTACTTCTGTTCGTGGAAAAAGAACGACCATAGATATTCTGCCGACATTATGAAAAGCGTGGGAGACCGCACTTCCTGTATCACCTGAAGTAGCGGTGAGAATAACTAATTCACTTTTTTCCTGTTCAAGAAAATAACGCATCATCCGTGCCATCATCCGTGCCGCAAAATCCTTAAATGATGCGGTTGGTCCCTGGTCAAGGCGCATTATATAATTGTTATCGAAAACCCTCTCTAATGGCACCTCATAATTGTAGCATTCTTTGCAAAGCCACAGTAGTTTATCATCCGGTATCATGTCTTCGGCATATCTCTTGAGCACAGTGTATGCAATTTCAAAATATGCTTTATCCTTAAAAGAAATGATTTCACCCAAAGGTATTTTTTCAATACTCTCAGGCATGTACAAGCCTTTATCCGGTGCCTGGCCTATCAACAAAGCATCCTTTAAAGAAACCTTGGGAACTTTTTTGTTTGTGCTGTAGAATTGAATTTTTGGCATTTTAACCCCAATCTTTTCTGCTATCTACTACTTGCTACATACTACCTATGCCGTTTTTCCCAAAATCTATGATTTTGTGAGAAAAACGAGCATCCCGCATTTTTTAGCGGGACTACTTACTAGCTATTTTCCACAGTGCCTGATCCAAATCCGCAATAATGTCGTCCGGGTGTTCAGCACCGACAGATAATCTAATTAAATCAGGTGGAATACTTGCTAAAGAACGCGACTCTTCACCCATCTGTTGATGTGTCGAAATCGAAGGTATGGTCGCAATAGATTTGATACGACCAAGGTCTGTGGCGCGCCAGATACGTTTTAATCCATCAAGCACCTCACGGGCAGCCGCTACGCCACCTTTTGGCTGAAATGACATCAGATGTCCGTAACGATTGATAGATTTTTTGTATTGCTCATCATGTTCTGCATCAACTAACCAGAGGTATTTGCTGGCAACCTCATATAGAGGATGGCTTTCAAGACCAAGGTAATTTACTTTCGCTACCTTTGGATGTTTTTCGAGAAAATGCGCCACTTTCATCGAGGCTGTGCTCAGTGCATCTACTCGAGAACGGAGTGTTCGAATTTCATTCAAGGAGAGGATCGCCTGGATTGGCGAAAGAGACCAGCCAAAGTCACGATTTGGCCAGAGTTTGATATAGCCGGCGAAATTCTCTTTCATTGCATCATTGGGAATATTGGTTACAATATTCTTTCTTGAAATGACGGCTCCTGCAATGTTCAAGCCGCCCGCAGTCATTGTCTTTGTCACTGAATGAACGACAATATCAGCACCATAGGTGATCGGACGCAATAGTGCTGATGTTGCAATGGTTGAATCAGCGATAAACGGTAAGCCATGTTCATGGGCAAGGTCAATTACTTTCTTCAAATCAAAAAACGCAAGACCCGGATTTGATGGCAGCTCGCCATATAAGAAGCGTGTATTTTTATCAATTTTTGACGCCCATTCGTCAATATCGTTGCAATCGGCAACCCACCGACATTCTATTCCGCGTTCCTGCATCTTGCGCAAGTTAAAGAGCTGGAATGTCCCGCCATAAACCTGGCAGTTTGACACAAAATTGATCTGTTCGTCGGTCTTTTTCCTTAGTTTGATGAGAAAAGGTTCTGTGGCACTGCCAATTGCTGACATACCTGATGCTACGACGCAACAAGTAGTTTCACCATTATATCCGTAGCCTTCAAGAAGCGCCAGAGTATCCTCAAGATACCCAAGAGAAGGGTTGTGAATTCGGGTATATGCCCAGGTAGGGATTTGATAAGTCTGGGCCGCTTCCATCTCATCGCAGTCACGATACGCTTGGGCTGAACTTAAAAATATTGGTTCGATAATTGCACCTTGATTATTTTCAATAGCCTCTCTCACTGAATAGGCACCATGAACAGCAATCGTATCAAACCTCCATTTTTTAACTTCTTCTTTTATGTACCGCTCGCGCTCGGCGAGCCTCTTTTCTGCATCTTCAATATATTTTTGAACGCCATGCTTCATTTCTTGCCTCCTCTATATTTTGGTCACGATACTATAAGAAAATTTTTAAAACATCTGATTCTGGTATCTACGGACAATTTCATTGGCTCTGGCATAACTCAATCAATACCCCACCCATATCCTTCGGATGAATGAACGCGATCTTCTTCCCGGAAGCACCGATGCGCGGCGATTCATCAATCAGTTTTATTCCCTTCAATTTCAAATGCTTCAGCACCTCTTCGATATCATCGACCTCGATGCTGAGGTGATGCAATCCTTCGCCTTTACGATCGATGAACTTCCTGATCGGGCTGTCCTGATCAGTGGCTTCAAGCAGTTCAATGTAGATGTCGCCCAATTCCAGCATTGCCACCTTAACCTTCTGATCATTCACTTCCTCGATGCCGTGCAGCGCAAGCCCTAAGATCTGATGCCAGACCTTCAGCCGTTCGTCGATCGCCTTAACCGCGATGCCGATATGATCCAGTTTCATAGCAGTTTCCTTTTCTTGGCTTCGGCTTCCAGTATGCCCTGAAAATTTGGATGGGCGATCTTAATCAAAGCCTCGGCGCGCTGGCGCAGGTTCTTGCCGTGCAAATTGGCGACGCCGTGCTCGGTCACGATATAATGAACATCGGCGCGGGTGGTGACCACGCCGGCGCCGACCTGCAAGGCAGGCACGATCTTGGTCACGGTATCGTTCCTGGTCGTCGAAGGCAAAGCAATTATCGGTTTACCGCCCTTGGATTGTGCCGCGCCGCGTATGAAATCGACCTGACCGCCGAATCCGGAGTAAATCCTCGTCCCGATCGAATCCGAGCAAACCTGGCCGGTAAGATCAACTTCGATCGCCGAGTTGATCGCCACCATTTTTTCGTTCTGACGCACAATATGTGGATGGTTCGTGTAATTGGTCGGGTGGGTTTCAAAGGTCGGATTATTGTCGATACTATCATACAATCGGCTCGTACCAAGATAGAAAGTCGCGATCACCTTATTGGCGTGCAGGGTCTTTTTGGCACCGGTTATCACCCCGGATTCGATCGCATCGATAATGCCGTCGGACACCATCTCGGTATGGATGCCGAGATCCCGCTTGTCGTACATTGCCTGCAAAGCGGCATTGGGAATGCCGCCGATGCCAAGCTGCAGCGTCGACCCGTCCTCGACCAGGGCGGCGATGTTTTTGCCGATTCTCATCTCGACATCGGTTAAAGGAATCGGCGGTAGTTCGGGCAGTTCGGCCGACACTTCTGCGAGTTTGTGCACGCGTGATACATGAATGAATGAATCGCCGAGGGTTCTGGGCATTTTTTCATTCACCTGAGCCACGACAAGCCGGGCCGTATCCGCCGCGGCCTTTGATGCCAGGCATTCAACGCCGAAGCTCATGAAACCGTGTTCGTCGGGCGGTGAGACATGCAGAAAAGCAACATCCAGCGGCAGCAAACCGGAATAGAATAATTCCGGTATTTCGTAAAGAAAGACCGGAATATAATCGGCCCTTCCGTCATTCACCGCCGCGCGATCGGCCGGGCCGACAAACAGCGAATTATGCCGGAAATGACCGACCATGTCCGGCCTTGACAGCGGGTCATCGCCGAATAGCAGAACATGCGTGATCTCGACGTCATTGAGTTCATTTTTGCGACTGGATAACGCTTCAAGCAGGGCAAACGGCGTGGCCGCATTGCCGCTTACGAAGACGCGTTCATTGCTCTTAACGATTGAGACGACTTCCTCGAGCGAGCATTTTTTCTTTTTATAATCATCGAACCAGCTCATGCTCGGTACTCCTCTTTGATCTCGCCGTTTTCCGCGTATATGCCCTTTGCCAGCTCGTCGCGCGTCCTCAATGACCTATCAAAACCGATTTCGTTTATCATTTTCAGGTACGGAAAGATCGCCGAGGTAATCGCGTGAGTCGCGGTCCGCGCGACCAGCGTCGTCGCGTTAGGCATACAGAAATGGACAACATCATCGACAGTATAGATGAATTTACCGAGCGGCGCGATTTTGGCGGTCTCAATGCATCCGCCCTGATCGATGGAAAAATCCATTACCACCGATCCGCGGCGCATGGCGCTGATCATGTCTTTGGTGATTAGGATCGGCGATTTTTTCCCGGGCACAAGCACCGCGCCAATCAACACGTCGGCGAATTTTACCAATTTGCCGAGATTGTATTTGGTCGCGAACATGGTGGTGATCCGGCTCTGTTCGCTCTGACCGGCGAGGTTCTCAAGTCTTTCCCGATCAATGTCCAGCACATAGACATTGGCGCCGACGCCGCTGAAACTCTTTGCCGCGTTGCAGCCGAGTGTCCCCGCGCCCAGAATGACCACCTCGGCCGGCGGAATGCCCGGTATACCGCCCAGCAGTATGCCGCGGCCGCCGCTCGGCGATTCCAGTAATCGAGCCGCGAGCTGCACCGCCAGCTTACCGGCCATGCGGCTCATCGGCACCACGATCGGCAGATAACCGTCCGGCCTCTGGATAATCTCGTAGCCGACCAGCGTGATCTTCTTCATGCGGATGATATCGATAAAATCGGCGCGCGCTGTTACCAGGTGCATAAAACCCATAACAATCTGTTGCTCCTTAAAATAAGGATACTCGGATTCCTGAGGCCGGCGTACTTTCAACACAATATCGGCACGCCGATAGGCTTCCTCCTTCGAATACACGATCGTCGCACCGGCCTTTGTGTAATCGTCATCAGTGAATCCAGCGCTGACCCCGGCGCCGCTCTCAACAAAGAACTGCGCTCCGGTCAACACCAGTTCTTCGACGCCCATCGGTGACAGTCCGACCCGGTATTCGGGCGTATCTTTGAACGGCGGCAATTCTTTAGGAATGCCAAAGATCATGAAACCTCCTTACTTTTGAACTCCAAATCCATATTTCTGCATACGCTAAATGTTGTTGGGCATTGCTGCCCGTATCGTTATTCGGCATCGTCTTTCGGATTAAAAAATCCCTGCCCATTAACGATTAACCATACCGGCCGCCATGCCGTATAACCAATAACGACGCTAATTCTTCGATTCATTATTTTGATTTCGGATTTCGTGCTTAGAATTTATCATCTTATTACACGACTTTTGTAAATTCAATAAGAAGATAAATTTTGGGCGAAGCAAGGCT
>JBBIHN010000120.1:0-5931 GCA_037446995.1 Caldifarciminota bacterium
TCGGGGAACAGCGGCAGGGGCCAGTAGTGTTCTCCGCATTCTTCGCCGATCTTTTGTGTTTTTTCGATCAACTCGTCATGATTGCTCATCAGTGCGGCGGTCACGTCGCCAAGGGCGATGATGCTCGCGCCGGTTAAGGTGGCAATGTCGATTATTGTTTTTGCACCGGCTTTCTCGGCATAACATATCGCATCGGCCAGGGTCATGCGGCCTTCGCCATCGGTGGAGATTATCTCGATCGTTTTTCCGTTCATTGCCCTCACGACGTCTCCGGGGCGGCTCGCCGTGCCTGAAGGCAGATTTTCCACGGCCGGAATGATTGTGAGCAGATTGACCGGACTCTTCAAGCGCGCCAGCGCCAGCGTCGTTCCGATCGCCGCGGCTCCGCCGGCCATGTCGCCTTTCATGGCGGACATGCCTTCGGACGGCTTTATCGATATGCCGCCCGAATCAAAAGTTACGGTTTTGCCGATTAAGGCGCACCGCGGTTTTTTCGCCCCTTGGTAGCGCAGGGTTATGAATACCGGGTCGTTGCTGCTGCCCTGGGCAACCGACAATACGGCGCCCATTCGAGCCCGGATCATTTGTTGCCGGTTCATTGCCTCGATTTTTATCTTCGCTTCGAGACGCATTTCTTTGACATATTTTTTTATCCGCGACAATAACAATGACGGGGTCAGATTGTTCGCCGGTTCATTGACCAGGTCCCGGGCAATGTTCTGGCATTGGCCAAGAACCCACCCGGCTTCGATACCTTTTTTCAGGTCGCTTGCTTTCTTTTTATCCGATTCGACAATCACGAATTCTTCGACTTTCTTGTCTTTACCTTTCTTGTATTGCGTGAATTCATACAACGCAAGGATCGTGCCTTCGACCAGCGCTTGAACCGCGGGCAAAGTTCCTATTCCTCCGGCGCCGTGTATGATAGTCGCGATTCTCTTTGCGGCACTTCGTTCGGCGGCGCGGGCGGCAGCACCGGCTGCTTTGCGGATCTCGTCCGGACCGAATTTTTCCCTTGGTCCGAGTCCGACAACGAGGATTTTCGCCGGTTTCGATCTGACCGGATTATGGATCAGACAGGTTTCGCCCAGTTTCCCGCTGAGCTCGCCGCGGGCGATCATTTTGCTGATCATGCCGCGCAAGTATCGGTCAACCGCGCCGGTGGCTCCGCCCGGCGCCTTGACTTTTTCAAAAAGATTCACGATGATCAGATCACCGTCAAAATCAAGGATTGACTGTATACTATCGTCTATTTTCATGTTTTAAGTATATTGATAAACCATCGATGGTCAATACTGGCGGAGATTGACTTTCATGCGGCATTTACTATAATTGTGTTATGAAGCTAAAGCAAATATCGAGGCGTGCGGAAGATATGCCTTATTCGCCGATACGCAAACTTGCCGTCTATGCTGACGAGGCGAAGAAGCGCGGCGTGCGCGTTTTTCATCTCAATATCGGACAGCCGGACATCGAGACCCCGCGCGAGATTTTCGAAGCAATCGGCGATTATCAAACCAAGGTTCTTGAGTACGGGCCATCCGGCGGACTGCTCGATCTGAGAGCGGCGGTCGTCGACTATCACCGTCAGCTGGGGTTTGACGTTGACGTTGACAATGTTTGGATAACTACCGGCGGCAGCGAGGCGATCATCTTCGCGATGATGACGGTCTGCGATCCGGGCGATGAGATAGTTGTTTTCGAACCTTTTTATACCAACTACAATGGTTTTGCCGTGATGTCCAACGTCCGATTGGTTCCGATAACTACCAGCGTGAAAACCGGATTCCATCTGCCGCCAAAATCCGATATCGAAGCCAGGATCAGCGCCCGAACCAAGGCGATATTGATCAATGCTCCGAACAATCCGACCGGCGCGGTCCTGACCGAAGAGGAGATGTTCATCATTCACAGTATCTGCAAACAACACGGCCTCTTTCTACTGTCCGATGAAGTATACCGTGAATTCGTGTATGATGGTCAACGGCATATCAGCGCGCTCTCGCTGCCTGAAATTGACGACCGGGTTATCGTTATCGATTCAATATCCAAGCGCTTCTCCGCCTGCGGCGCCCGGGTGGGCTCTTTGATCAGCCGCAACAAGACGATCATGGACCGGGTCTTGAAATTCGGCCAGGCGCGTCTATGTCCGCCGACCCTGGAGCAAATCGGCGCGATCGCCGCCTACAAGAACATCGATAAATACATTAACCCGATGATCGCTGAATATCAAAGGCGTCGGGATACGCTTTTCCATGAATTGACCAGGGTTAAGGGGGTTTATGGCCATCGTCCCGAGGGTGCTTTCTACACGGTGCTGCGTTTGCCGGTCGAAAACGCGGATAGATTCTGTCAATGGCTGCTTACCGATTTTAGTCTGAATAACAGCACGGTTATGCTGGCGCCGGCAAACGGGTTCTATTCAACACCCGGGCGGGGCGAACAGGAAGTTCGAATCGCCTACGTGCTCAAAGAAACCGACCTGAAAGAAGCCGTTGCCGTCATGCAAACCGCGCTTTCCCAATATCAGAACTGATCGTATTGCCGGTATTCGATGAACCCTGTGGTGGTATTGCAGCGTCTGGGCATTATCGCTTCGAAGCTTACGCCCCGGCGGTTTGCCGACGCGATCGCGCGCGCTATCGGTGTCGCATTCTATCACCTGTCGCCGCGGCGGCGTGGCTATATACGCGACAACGTGAATCACATTCTACCGGATCGGGACGCCGGTGGTCTTAAAGAGAGGATTGTCAAGCAGACATTTATCAATTTCGCATTGAGTATGGTCGATTTTTTTCGTCTTTCTTATATGCTGGAGAATGATTTTGAAGTCGATTGTCATGGAATAGAACATATCGATCGAGCGCGGGCATTGCAGCGCGGCTGTGTCTTGATAAGTTTGCATATCGGCAGCTGGGATTATGGCGGCGCCTATCTTGCCGCGCGCGGTATTCCGATACTCGCCCTGGTACAGATGACTGATCCGACGATGTTCCAATTATACACCAGGCACCGCGAACGGACCGGCTTGAGAACCTATCCCGTGGCCAAGGCGCCTTATGCTTTTATTGAGGCGATGAAAAAGAATAAGGTCCTGGCGATACTGGCTGACCGTAATGTCCACGGACCTGGCAGGATCGTCAAGTTCTTCAGCGGTTCGCGCCGTATACCGCTCGGGCTTTCCGAGATGATCGGCAGGTATGATATACCGGCGGTTCTGTCTTATCTGGTTATGCAGAGAAGGGGTAAGAGATATAGGCTGACGATCGAACCTATGTCATATGACCGTCATGACGTTGACGCGCTTGAACGGAAAATCATCCGGGAATTTGAGAATATTATAAGCCGATATCCGGATCAATGGTTTGTTTTTCATCCTGAATGGATTGAACATGAAGAAGCCGAAGCGTTTGCCGAAAATCACGATTAAGGTTATCGGCAAACAGATCCCCCGATACCAGAGCGCGCTGGCCGCAGGCTGCGATCTGTGTGCCGATATAATGACGCCGATCAGGCTCAGGGCGGGCGCTTTTTGTCGGATCCGGACCGGTGTCGCGGTCGAAATCCCGGCTGGCTATGAAGCCCAGGTAAGACCAAGAAGCGGTCTGTCATACAAAAACGGCATTGGAGTGTTGAATTCGCCGGGCACAATCGATGCTGATTACCGCGGCGAGATCATGGTGATTCTTTTCAATTTCAACTGCCGGGATTTCATTATACAGCCGGGAGATCGCATTGCCCAGCTTGTCTTCAGTCCGATTACCCGAGCTCAATTCGTCAAGGTTGCGGCACTGGGTAAAACCTCGCGGGGGCATGGCGGGTTTGGCCATACCGGGATGAAGGCGGAGCCGCGGGCAAGGCGCCCAAGGCTTCAAAGCCGAAGAGGCAGATGAAGATCCTGCTTGTTTCGGACACGTTTTATCCCCATGTCGGCGGCGTGAGCGAACACATGTATAATCTCTGGAAGTACCTCAAAATGAAGGGCAATGAAATAATGGTCCTGGCGCCTTCATTCGGTCGAAATGAACCTTATGTCGATCCCGATTTTGTCAGGGTCGGCCGCGCTTTTAAATTTCCGATCAATAAATCCATATCGGTGATTGCGGTCGGCTTGTCGTTATCGCGTCAGGTCAGGGAATTTCTCGACCGGCAGAATTTCGATATAGTTCATATTCATGGACCGCTGTCACCGGTTCTGCAGTACTATGCGCTGAAATTCTCCCGCAGTACGAACATTATCACCTATCACTGCGCGCAGGAATCGAGTTTAGGTTACTTGCTTGCCGAACCGATACTCGAACAGTATGATCGCCGGCTCCACGGCCGGATCGCAGTTTCTTCAGTGGCAAGGGATTCGGTCGCCCGCTATTTCCATGGCGAGTACACGATAATACCCAACGGGATCGACACCAGACGTTTCAATCCGGAATGCCGGCCAATCCCGGACCTTGACGGTAAAGGTCAACGGATCCTGTTCCTGGGACGGTTTGAACCTCGCAAGGGTTTGAAGTATTTGCTCCAGGCGCATTCGAGAGTCGTCGAGGAATTTCCCGATGCAAAGTTGATCATTGCCGGTCAGGGCATACTCGGCAAATATTATCGTATCTATGTCGACAAGCGGATAAAAAACAATGTTGTCATTCTTGATGGCGTCGGCACTCACATATTGCCTCGACTATACGCTTCCTGCGACGTGTTTTGTTCGCCGGCGACCGGGGCCGAGAGTTTCGGGATCGTATTGCTCGAGGCGATGGCTTCGGGAAAGCCGATCGTTGCCACTGATATTCCCGGATACCGTCAGGTCATGACCCATGGAGAAGAGGGATATTTCTGCCCGCCGTGTGATCATCCGGCGCTTGCCCAAACACTAATCAAGATGCTTTCTGACCGGCAAAAACAAAAAGAAATGGGATTCAAGGGCAGAAATAAGGCAATGGGCTTCGATTGGGAGATTATCTCGGACCGGATCGTCGAATACTATCATAATGCGATGTTGAAGCGTGATCGGGAATCGGGCATTTGATCCGGAACAAGAATTTTTCGGTATTTCTCGGCGTCCAGACGATCAGCCAATTTGCCGACAAACTGACCTATATTGCCTTGATTGGTTTGATTGGATTATTCCCCGAGAACCGTACCCCGCTTCTGTTATCTCTGCTTGCCCTGTTCGTTACCCTGCCGGTACTGCTCTTCGGGCCGGTTGTCGGGGTGTTGGTCGATCGTTGGAACCGCCGGACCGTGATGTTATATTGTGAGTTGCTGCGCATGTTCTGCGCCTTGGCAATACCTTTTCTGTTCATCTGCACAAGAAGCATCTTGCCGGTATTTGTGCTGGTTTTTGTTATGTTCCTGCTCAATCTCTTCTTCAATACCGCGCGCAGCGCGTTGGTCCCGAACCTGGTCTCGCGGGCGAGAATCCTTCGCGCCAATTCGGTGATTAATATTGCCAGCCGCGTCGCCATGGTTCTGGGTATGTGGACCGGCGGGATGATTGTTGATTCGTCGGGTTGGCTGCGGATCGCGGCGTTGCCCGGCTGGACAATAGCTTTTATCCTTGACGGGATATTCTTCGGGGTCTCGGCGTTGATGCTGACTTTCTTGAAAGTCGACCTGCCTCAGCCGATCAAGGCAACCGGTCCGGCCGATCGGGCCGTAAGAGAGAACCTGAGGTCTCTTTTCATCGATTTGAGACAGGCGTTGACGACGATCAGCCGCAGCATGGATTTACGCTTCACGATGCTGTCGGTATTGCTGCTGTTTTTCGCCGGCAGTATCATATATGTGATTGTCGTGCCAACCGTTCAGAAGACGCTCGCCTGGGGAACCTCCGGGGTCGGTACGCTGGCCGCGATCGGCGCGGTTGGTTTAGTGTTGAGCGCCAGTTTGGTCGGCCTTTTCGGCGCCCGGATCAAACTTAAGAATCTTATTACC
>JBBIHN010000121.1:0-4241 GCA_037446995.1 Caldifarciminota bacterium
CGAAGGCGATACGATTCCATATACGATCGATTATCAAAGGATTGCCGCATCGCCTATTGCCCGAGCATACGCTGATTTGGGTGGGGAAATACAGTCGTCATATTGCGTCAGCCGCGATGGTTACTGGACATTTGGCGAAAAACCTTACCAGACCACAGATTGGGGTTATGATAACTTGCGCTACAGATTTACTGGTTTGAGCCCGGAAAAAGAGTATCGGTTGGATCTTTCTTATTATTTTGAGAATAAACAGAAGACACAGAAAAATGATAACATAGAAAGTACCGAAGTGAATACGCGAATTAACACCGATGGACGCGGAGATATTTGTGACGGTGCGATTCATCGCACCGATGAGATGCCGAAACAAGTTCGGCATGACAACTTAATGGATGAGATTGCTTTACCTGCGGTTCGCAATGACGGTTCTAAGTTACCCCTACTTTGTTCTATCAAGGACGAGGAAATTTCTGATGAAAAAGGGATTGGCAGGATTATTCAGAGATTGGTTATTGACGGGGTATCCTCAGATACGGTGTTTATTACACCAAATAAACTGGTTAGAAAATCAATTTGGTTAGAACCAGAAACCTATGCCGATGGTGAGATTGTCGGAATAATCAAGAAAGTAAAAGGCAAGGTCGTGGTTTGCGGCGAGATCAGCCTCTACGAATTCAATGGCCAGGTAAAAGGATCACGGCCCAGGATAGCGGGCGGGCCTCAAAGCCGCAGCGAGCAGATGTTCTTAGAAGCGTTTTCCCTTGATAAGATTTATCCGAATCCGACCAAAGGACTTCTAAAAATTTCATTCAGCTCACCGGATAATCGATTCGTAACCGTGAAATTATACGATGTCGCCGGGCGCACACTCAAAACCATATTCGACGGCAAAGCAAAAATCGGAATGAATCAGTGCTTGATTTCTTCCGATAATCTGTCGGCGGGCGTCTATTTTGTCAAACTTACGACATTGGATTACAGTAAAACCGAGAAGGTGATATTCCTGCACTAGCACAGTTATTCAAGATGGTAGAAAGGGCTGCAGGTAAAGGATCATTTATTGATTCCAGTATTACGGATTTAATCATTTTCCAGTGTGCTGGTATCGCCGATCTCCTCGCCCCATTCTTTGGCTCGCAATAAACGCCGCATGATCTTGCCGCTGCGCGTTTTTGGCAATGAGGGTACGAATTCGATCGCCTGGGGCATTGCCAGCGGCGAAAGTTTTTTACGGATGAAATTCATTATATCGAGCTCGAGATCAGCGCTTGGTTCATGACCGGCTTTTAATGCGATAAACGCCTTGACCACTTCCATGTTCACCGGATCCGGTTTTCCGACCGCGGCCGATTCGGCTACTGCCGGGTGTTCGAGCAGAGCCGATTCGATCTCGAACGGACCGACCAGATGCCCGGCCGTATTGATGACATCGTCGTCGCGACCGACAAACCAAAAATATCCTTCGTTATCAATACTAGAACGATCGCCGCATATATACCATCCGTTCTTGAATTTCTCGTCATATAATTTTTTGTTATTCCAATATGTGCGGAACATGGACGGCCAACCCGGCTTGAGCGCGATCAAACCAACCGTCCCGGGAGTTTTTATCGGTTCAAATTTTTTGGGATCGACGACCACTGCCGTAATTCCCGGAAATGCTTTGCCCATTGATCCCGGCTTAACCGGCATTCCTGGGTAATTCGTGATCATGATCGCCCCGGTCTCGGTCTGCCAGTAAGAATCGTGAAAAGGTTTGTGAAAAACTTCCTGCGACCAGACAACCGCTTCCGCATTAAGGGGTTCGCCGACACTGATCAGATGGCGCAAACTGGACATGTCGTGTGCTTTGACCGGTTCAGCGCCTTCCTTCATTAGTAGGCGTATTGCGGTCGGTGCCGTATACCACACACTGATCCTGTGTTTTTCAATGAATTTGTACCACTTATTCACATTGAAACCCGAATCAAGGACCGCCTGGGTAACGCCGTTTGCCCACGCGCCGATTATTCCATATGAGGTTCCAGTTACCCATCCCGGATCGGCCGTACACCAGTATATGTCCTTATCCTGCAGATCGAGCACCCACTTGGCGGTAATGTACTGGGCAATTATCGATGAATGAACATGCAGCGCGCCTTTTGGTTTTCCGGTAGTGCCGGAAGTGTAATGCAGTACCGATGGAAATTCCGGACCGGCTTTATGAATGCCGAATTCGTTCTTTGAAGGCGTTTTTTCCAAATCAAAACTGATTTCATTCTTTTCAAGTGTTTTGTTGCCTGCATCGACCACGAATATGTGTTTGAGTTCGGGCAATTTATCGAGAATTTTTCTGATTTTTTTTACGTGTTTCACGGTGGTGAATATGGCCCGGGTCGACGCATCGTCAAGCCGCGTGAATAGAGCTTCTTCGCCGAATGCCGAAAACAATGGTTGAACAATGCCGCCCATTTTCAGCACCCCCAAAAAAGTTATGTAAAGCTCGGGTATCCGGTCCATGAACAAGCATACTCTTTCTCCGGGTTTGATTCCGGCATCGAGCAGGAATTGGGCGATTGCATTACTATATAGTCTTAAATCGTTATAGGTATATCTTTTCGTATTGCCTTGAAATCCCTCCCAGATCAAGGCGGTCTTATCGGCCATGCCTTTTTCGCAGATACGGTCGCTGCAATAATAAGCAAGATTGTACATGCCGTTCTTGCCGTATTCCAGTTCCTTGACTGATGCCTGCCAATCGAAATTCTTGCATCTATCCTCATAAGAACCAATGTTGCTCATCAAAATACCTCCTTATGGATCACTTTCAACTCAACAGTAATACAGCCAGGTGAGCCGATCGATTTCAAATAAGTCGACCCCAATGTTTCTGAACTATGGGTACAGCAGAACCTTGCCGCAATTGCCGGAATTCATTAATTCCATGCCTTCTTTGAATTCCTCCAGCCGTAGACGATGCGTGATTATCGGCTCAAGATCAACCCGGCCCGAACATAAAAACCTTTCCGACTTATGCCAGGTGGAATACATCAGGCGTCCGTTTATCCCCTGTATGGTCAGATACTTGAAAACAACATCCATGCCCCAATCAACCGACATTGCTTTATCCGGTATTCCAAGTATTGAAAACCGGCCTCCCGGTCTCAAACAACGGAAACTGTCTTTGAATGCGGCCGGACTTCCTGACATCTCGAGTACAACATCGATGCCCAATCCTTCGGTTTGAGTCATAACCTGTTTTACGACATTCTCTTCCTTGGGATTAATGATGATGTCCGCGCCAAGTTTCTTCGCCAGTTGCAGGCGATATTCGTTGATCTCGGTGGCGATGATCTTCGTCGCGCCGCTTTGACGGCATATCGGCACGCACATCAAACCGATCGGACCGCAGCCGGTGATGAGAACCGTCTGACCCGCGATCTCGCCGGCAAAAACGGTATGGATCGCATTGCCGAGCGGTTCCATGACCGAAACATAGTCCTTGGGTATCTTTTTTGTAATCAGCCAGGCATTGGACGCCGGCACGGCGACGTATTCGGCAAACACCCCATCGATATCCACGCCGAATATCCGGCCATTGACGCAGATATGGGCATTGCCGGTATGGCAAAGGTAGCAGTGACCACAAGCAATATGCGTTTCCACCGAGATCACATCGCCGACTTTTATATTTTTAACATTTTGTCCCACCTCGACGATCTCACCGCAAAGTTCATGTCCCAGTACCTGGGGCAGTTTCTTGATCCGCTGCTGGGCCCAGTGATTCCATTCATAAATATGAAGATCCGTGCCGCATATTGAAGTTGCCAAAACTTTTGCCAGGACCTGATCCGGTTCAGGTGCCGGTATCTCGATATCGATTAGCTCGGCCCCGGGTTCGGGCCGTGTTTTAACCACTGCTTTCATTTTTGCCATTGAAACTCCAGTGTCCCATTATAGCCAGCTTGAACTTTAAGTCAATGCTGACAGAAAACGGACGACTGATGGCGGATGACCGATTACCCCCTCACCTAACCCTCTCCCCCTAATAGGGGAGAGGATAAAAGAGAGGGGGTTTTTTTATTTCCTTCGCGATACGCGTTACTCGATACGATTTCTTTGCCGATTACCGATTAGTGATTAGCGCATTTGTTGCTGTCTTGACTAGAGATGTGGGCGATATATAATACCAGGACTAGGAGGTATAATGAGAATTTTCGGCATCGCGCTGGCCGCAATCAGCGCAATAGTTTCTGCTCTGG
>JBBIHN010000121.1:4341-5705 GCA_037446995.1 Caldifarciminota bacterium
ATGAGAATTTTCGGCATCGCGCTGGCCGCAATCAGCGCAATAGTTTCTGCTCTGGGGATACGGGCAACGACCCTGATCCATAATTACAACATGAATAATCCGATGGGAACGGCGAAGAACGATCTCGGGGCGATATTGCTGGCATTGCTTGGCGCGGTCGGCCTGACCGTCGGCTGTATAATTGCGCTGCGACCGATAAAGAAAGTAGGAACTAAGAAGTAAGAAGTAAAAAGCGGAAATTAATAAGAACTGTAGCGCGTAATGCGAAGGAAATACCGCTAGTCACCAATCGCCGGGAGTTGATTGGCAGCCAGCATTTTCTCTAGTTCCTTAGTAATATGATCGCCCATTGCATCGGTACTGATGCTTTGATTATCGTTGAATGTAATATCAGCCGTACGCAAACCTTTTTCTAAAGTGCGGATAACAGCCTTTTCGATAGCCTGGGCTATTTTTTCGCTGCCCAATGAATAACGAAACATCAAAGCAACTGATAGTATTGCCGCGCATGGATTGGCAATATTCTGACCCGCAATATCCGGCGCGCTGCCGTGGACCGGTTCATATAGTCCTAGGCGGCCTTCACCAATACTGGCTGACGGCAGAAGACCGATCGATCCGCTTATCATCGCGCTTTCGTCGCTTAGAATATCGCCAAACATATTGTTGGCCAGTATTACGTCGAATCGTGATGGGTCTCGGATTAACTGCATCGCGCAGTTATCAACGTACATATGTTCGAGCTTGATGTCCGGGTAATTCAAAGCCGTTTCGCTCACGATTTGCCGCCAGAGCATTGAGCTTTCGAGCACATTCGCTTTGTCCACCGAAGTGATCTTCCGGTGTCTCTTCCGGGCGGTTTCGAATGCGACGGCGGCGATGCGCCGAATCTCATAGTCATGATAGATTTCCGTATTAAAGGCATAACTGGTTCGATTATCAAGAATAATACCACGGGGCGTGCCAAAATAAATGCCGCCGGTGAGTTCGCGGACAACAATCAGATCCGCATTTTCAATCAGGTTTGTTTTTAACGGCGATGTCGGATAAAGGGATTTTATTGTTTTCACCGGTCTTAGATTGGCGTACAGCCCGAGGGTTTTGCGCAGCTGCATGATTGCTTGTTCGGGACGCTGGGCAATTGGCAGATGATCATATTCAGGAGCGCCGACCGCACCCAGGAGCACGGCGCCGGCCGCGCTGGTTTTCTCAATGGTTGAGGTTTCGATCGGGATCCCGGTTTGCTCAATGCAGGCGCCACCGGCAAGGCAATACTCGTATTCAAGATCAAAACCACGTTCGGTCACCGCGTCGATCACCTTTTGCGCCTGCCGGATGACTTCCGGTCCAATGCCGTCACCGGG
>JBBIHN010000122.1:0-5618 GCA_037446995.1 Caldifarciminota bacterium
ACAAGGATTGAAACAATCGCGTATAATTTCTGCAGCACCTCTTCCGCTGCGTTAAAAAGCAAATTCCATTAAAACAAGCCCCGTTAGATAATTCCGTCCCGGTGATGCATGGAACAAAATACAGCAAAGAGTAGTAATGACCTGTTGCAGTTTAAATAATCTGGTTTTCATCTAACGGGACAAGGATTGAAAACTTGACGCGCAGCCTTATATCCGTATAATCTGATAAACAGACGAGGTGTCATAACCGGAACGTGATTGAATCAATCGAATATGACTTATAATAATAGAACCCCTCCTCCCCTCATCCCGCCCCACGGCGGGTACCGCGATCTGAAATCCTACCAGATGGCGGAGATTGTTTATGACGCTACGGCGGCATTCTGCGACCGGTTCATTGACCGCCGCTCCCGCACCCATGACCAGATGGTGCAGGCGGCGCGCAGCGGCAAGCAGAATATCGCCGAAGGCAGTATGGCTTCCGGTACTTCCAAAAAAACCGAACTCAAGCTGGTCGGCATCGCGCGCGCCAGCCTTGAGGAACTACTGGTCGACTACCAGGACTTTCTACGGCAGAAGAACTTACCCTTGTGGAGCAAGGATCATGCCAGGACGATTGATGTGCGTCAGCTGGCGCGCAGCAACAATAGGTCTTATAAGACTTATAGGACCTTTCTGGAGGCTTCGCCTCCAGAAATCGCTGCCAACACCGTGATCTGCCTGATCCACCAAACAAACTACCTGCTCGATCAGCAGCTACGCACTCTTGAAAAGGCATTTCTGGAAGAAGGCGGGTTCACCGAACGGCTGTACAAGGCGCGGTCGCAGTACAGAAAAAGATGAAACACCTGCACCTGCCGCGCCCCAAGATACTTTTGGAGAAAATCGCTTGTCTAAGAAAGTATTACCAAAAAAACGCAACCGCTATAACTACCATGCACCGGTGGTGAGATAATCGTGCATCGAACGGGCCGCGATCCGCGCATCGCCCATTGCCAGGATCACGGTCGCACCGCCGCGCACAACATCGCCTCCGGCCCAGCAGGCCTTCTTTGAAGTCTTGCCGGTTTTGGCATCGACTTCGATATTGCCCCATTTGCCGGCTTTCAAGTCCGATGTTACCTGAGGTATCAAAGGATTCGGTCCATTCCCGATCGATACGACCACGGTGTCGACGTCAAGATCGACGAATTCGTCGGTCGGCACCGGACGTCTCCGTCCGCTTGAATCCGGTTCGCCCAGCACCATTTTCTGGCACGTTGCCTTGCACACCCGGCCTTCCTCATCTCCATCATACTTGACCGGGTTGTGCAGGAACATGAATTCAATACCTTCTTGTTCGGCATGATGAACTTCCTCGACCCGCGACGGCATCTCGGCGCGGGTACGCCGGTATACCAAATACACGTGCTCGGCATCGAGCCGCAGCGCCGTGCGCGCGCAATCCATGGCAACGTTCCCGCCGCCGACCACGGCGACATTCTTGCCGCGGGCAATCGGCGTATCATACGTCGGGAACAGGTATGCCCGCATCAAGTTCGACCGGGTCAAATATTCGTTCGCCGAATAGACGCCGTTCAGGTTTTCTCCGGGGATGTTCATAAACCAAGGCAGCCCGGCGCCGGTGCCGATATAAACCGCGTCAAAATCTTCAAGCAATTGATCGATCGTCGCGGTTTTGCCGACAATGAAATCAAGCACCAGTTTAACGCCTTGTTTGATCAAATAGTCAACTTCGCGGTAGACTATTGCCTTGGGTAAACGGAACTCCGGAATCCCGTATACGAGCACGCCGCCTGGTTTGTGCAAGGCCTCGAATATCGTGATCTGATGGCCGAACTGTACCAGATCACCGGCAACGGTCAAACCGCCCGGGCCAGAACCAATCACCGCGACTTTCTTGCCGGTCCTGGAGACCGGCGCGGGAACAGCGGTTGAACCGGCCGACATCTCGCGGTCTGCGGCAAAACGTTCCAGCCGACCGATCGCCACCGGTTGGTATTTTTTGGCGAGCACGCATAATTTCTCGCATTGTTCTTCCTGAGGGCAAACCCGGCCGCATACCGCGGGCAGGACGTTTTTTTCCTTCAATCGCTTGATCGCGCCGGCATGGTCGGACTGAGCGATCAAACCAATAAAACCCGGAATATCGATCTCGACCGGACAACCTTGCACGCAGGCAGGCCTTTTGCATTGCAAACACCGGCTTGCTTCCCGCTTCGCTTCTTCATCATTGTAGCCATGGGGAACCTCGTCGAAATTCCTGACTCTTTCATGGGGCGGCTGCTCGCGCATTGGCGTCTTTTCCGGTATGATCTTGCTAGCCATAGGTCTCACACTCGTAGTAACTCAACGAATAAACCTCTTCTCTTATATAAATCCGGCGCCGGTTCAGCAGATTCTGCCATTCGACCTGATGGCCGTCAAATTCCGGGCCGTCAACGCACCCGAATTTGGTTTCGCCGTTTACAATAACCCGACAGACCCCGCACATACCGGTCGCATCAACCATGATCGGGTTAAGACCGACAATTGTTTTTATGCCCGACCCCCGGGTGCTCTCGCTGGTAAGATAGGTCAAATAAGTACAACCCTGAGCATAGACCATGTCAACTTTGTTGTCTTTCAGATAATCCATAATAAAATCATTGACATGACCGCGTCTGCCCCGGGAACCGTCCCGCGTCATCTCATGGAACTCATCCGAATATTTGCTTAACTGATCCTGCCAGTACAGCATACTCCGGCTGCGGGCTTCGATGATCGTGGTAACATGATTTCCTTTGTTCTTGAACATTCTGATCACCGGCAATAGCGCAGCAATACCGTAGCACCCGCCAATGCACAATACATGTTTTTCGGCAATTTCTTCGGTCGGCTTGCCGAGCGGCCCGGCCAGCGTGGCAATACTGTCGCCGGCCTTCAACTGCGCCAGTTTGCGCGTTGAAGTCCCGACTTCCATGAATACCGTGCTAACGCTTCTTTCGTCCCAATCGACCAGGTTCAAAGGAATGCGTTCGCCGGCCTCATCAACCCTCACCACGAGGAACTCGCCGGCACGAGCATTGCGCGGCACATATTCCGATTCGATAATCAGCCGATGGATGTTCGGCACGATTTGCTCGCGCATGATCACTCGATACATTCTAACCTCACTGTCCGGGTGCATGGTCTCGGATAATCGCCCGCGCGGTACACGAGGATTGACCTTGGAGGAACCCGGGCGGATACTTTTGCGATGCCTTCAACATCGAGTTCCGTGCCGACTAAACGGATACGACTGCCGTCCCTAATGCCATGCTGCCTGGCATCGACCGGGTTGATATGCATGAATCGATCGGCGCGGAGGCGCTCGAATCCATGCAGCAGAGAAGAAAGCCGCGTATTGCGGTAAGCATAACCGTTCTCACGCACGATCAAATGCCAGCCATTGTCTGCCGTATTCTTGCTGCGACGAACAGCCGTCTTGGCTCGGCGCAGCACTTGTTTTTTCGCCGCCGCCGGGTTGACCGCCATCTTCTCGATCAAAGCGTCGATAATCTCGACATCGCTTCGTGACTCGCCCTTTGGCGCAACTATCGGCTTCAACTTTTTCATCCTGCCGTCGGCACCGAAAACACTGCCCCGGACCTCGGTAAACGCCGAAGCCGGAAGAAAAACGCTCACTTCATTATCAGGGATAAAGCAATCCTGGTTGATTATACGTTCATATCTACGTTTCAGATCGGGTTTCTTACCGATAATACAAAGGCAATCGATATTTTTGTCACCGTATAGATCAGCCGCATTGCTTAGATTATGTTTCGACAGATACGAAGCATTAGGAGCCGTCAGTACCGGCACAAGTACCGGTCCTGCCGGGAGTTTTACGCCGTCCACATGAACCGGATGATAGATCAGGTAGATCTTCCGCCGGCTGCTCAAATCCTGGTATTCCTGCCAGGTATTGTTAGCGATAATCTTCGGTTTGCCCGGTTTTTTCCGCAGCAACTCCTTGAGGGCGAGCGATTCAGTTCTCGGTGCGATTCTTATGAACATATCGGCTTTGTCGATAAGATCGTTTTCCACGCTGTCGATCACGATGATCCGGGCATTCGGCGAGCGCCGACGCAAACGCAAGAACCAGGGCGAAAAATCGGCAATCAGGTCGGTGTTCAACACAATCAAACATGCATTTCTGGCGATATTCATGAGATTGAAACCCCGGTAGCCATTGATGTTGATCGACGGCGCAAGCGGGGCTTTGAGCGCCTTGGCCATAATAATCAGCCGGTCGATCGCCTCCACGGTTATCTGAGGCGAAAAAACAATCCCGATCCGGCCCCGATACCTAATCAGATCATCGGCCGCTTGATCAATGGCGTGCTGCCAAGGCATTCTTTTCAGCTGATTGTCGACTTTGACCAGTGGTTATAAGGCGCGTCCAGGATGCTGAACCAGCGGGGCGACTCCGAAACGGCCCCGCACGCAAAGCGGATTGCGGTCGGGTTCAATACCGGCAATAACTTCACTGCTCACGTTGGCCCGGATCGAACATGCGATACTGCACAGCAGGCAAACACTTGACGTGCTGCGTTCAGGCATCTCCTGCCATCGTCCAAAACGATCGGCAAGCGCACCGGTCGGGCAGACATCGACACAGGCTCCGCAGAATTGACAATTAGTCTCAAGGTGCGACAATCTAAAAGCGGTGCCAACCAATGTCTTGGGTCCGCGATGATGGAAATCCAGAGTCGCCGCGCCTCGCTGATCTTGACACACCCGCGTGCACCGGCCACACAGAATGCACAGGTTGTAATCCCGGTCAAAAAATGGATCAAACCGTTCCACCGCAAGATCTCGGTGTTCAAAAGGAAAATCGATTTCGCTCAAACCGATCTCATCGATCACTTTCTGCAGTTCGCATTTGCCGTTCCTGGGGCAGAACTTGCAGCCGGTGGTAATAGATGCTTTCTCAATGCAATGTTGATAGTCCTTGCATTCTTCTTTTTGCCGGCAAATAAGGCAGCTTTGAGGGTGTTCCGAGAGTATTAACTGCAGGGTAAAACGCCTTAAGGCAACAAGTTTGGGAGTTTTTGTCCTGATCTCCATCCCGGTCTGAACCGGCAGAGTACAGGCAGTCATTGGGCTCTTGATGCCTTTGACTTCGACAATGCACAAGCGGCATCCGCCGTAAGGTTCAAGATCAGGATGATAGCAGAGAGTCGGGATCTTTATCCCCGCCCGTTTCGCGGCTTCGAGAACCGTTTCGCTCTTCCTCGCGGCCACTCTTTTCCCGTCAATTACCAGCCTGATCATAGTATTATCGCCGGCGTCACTTTTTTCACGGCGTTGAATTTAGGCGGGCATACGGACAAACATATCCCGCATTTCGTGCATTTAGTTTGATCGACGGCATGCGGCTTCTTGTTCTCGCCGCTGATCGCCTTGCTTGGACAATTTTTTGCACAGGCCGTGCATCCTGAGCATCGGCCGTCGTCTATGACGTACGAAATCAACGCGCCGCATGACCGAGCCGGGCATTTTTTCTCCCGGATATGAGCAAGATACTCGTCTTTGAAGTATTGGATCGTGGTCAAAACTGGGTTGGGCGCGGTTTGACCGAGTCCGCAAAGCGC
>JBBIHN010000123.1:0-5534 GCA_037446995.1 Caldifarciminota bacterium
AAAACCACCGCGATAAAGATAATTACCGGTTTGATAAAGCCCGATTCAGGCAGTGCCAGGGTGTTTGGCAGTCCGGCCGGCTCTCAAGAAGCGCAGGGGCGTCTTGGGTTTCTGCCGGAATCACCATATTTCTACGACCATTTGACCGGTTATGAATTTTTGAAAATACACGCTCGTTTGCATAACATGAGGAAACCACGCGAGCGGATTCATGAACTATTGAACAAAGTAGGACTTGCCGATGCGGCCGGCGCTTTTCTTCGCGGTTACTCCCGAGGCATGCTTCAACGAATCGGAATTGCCCAGGCAATTTTGGCTGATCCGCAATTGCTCGTGCTCGATGAACCGTTGACCGGCCTTGATCCGATCGGCCGCAAGGAAATAAAGGATATTATTCTGGATGAGAAAAGAAACGGCAAGACGATATTTTTCTCATCCCATATTCTCCCTGATGCCGAAGCCGTATGCGATCGTATCGGCATTATCATAAACGGCGAGTTGAGAAGTGTCGGCGAGTTAAAACATTTCCTGAAGAAGGGTGTAAAAACCGACGAAATATCGCTTGAAGATTGGTTTGTGATGCAGGTGGCGAACAGCCGCAAGCCGAATGTTGAATAAGGTGCGGTATGCATAGGGTGCTAGCGCTGATCGAGAATACCTTCAAAGAATCACTGAGGCAGAGGGTGCTTGTGTTGCTTGCGGTTTTCGGCATTCTCATTATCATCGTCTCGATTTTTATCGAGCCGTTCGCATTGGGCGAAGCATCGCGTATTATCCGTGACTTTGGTCTGGGCGCATCCGCGTTTTTCTCTTTTTTGCTGGTCGTAGTGGTCGGTTCAACGCTGATTCATAGAGACATCGAGAAACGCACGATATTCACGGTTATCACCAAGCCGGTCCGAAGGAGCGAGATCATTCTGGGCAAATTCTTCGGTTTTCTCGCCTTGATCGTCATCTTGATATCCGTCATGGCGATTATTCATCAGCTGATCATTCTGGCGTACGAAGGATCCTTGGATATCCGACTGCTGATCAACGTGCCCTTTTTGATATTGGAAATCATGATTCTCTTGGGAATACTGTTGCTGTTTTCGTCTTTTTCTTCTTCGACCCTGAGCGCGGTAATGTGCGTGATGTTTTTCATAATCGGGCACGCGAGCCCGGATCTGAAATTGTTTGCCGACCATGTCAAAATACCGGCGGTAAGACATAGTGCCCGGGCCCTGTATTACGTACTGCCGAATCTGGAGAACTTCAATTTCAGAATTGATCTTGTTCACCGGTTGGCATTGCCAATCGACGAGCTGTTCTATTCGTTTAGTTATGGTCTGATATATACCGCATTGCTGCTGTGTCTGGCGGTAATCATATTCGAAAAAAGAGAATTCAGATAACCTCGTCCGAACCAACCGTCAATGAAGAAGCTGTTTGTCGTCATAACCCTGCTTATCATCGCCGTCAATCTCGCTTATCGGGTAGATTCGTTCAAATCTCCGCATAAACTAGTCGGAGAGTTGACCTATTTCCCCTCGGGATTGGCATTGCGGGCGCTTTCAATGGGTTTCTATGCCCAGCTCGCCGATCTGATCTGGCTGCGCTTCATACAGTACTATGGCGAGCATCGAATGACCGACGCGAGATTCGACTTGATGCATCATATCCTGGACATATTGACCACACTTGACCAGAGGTTTCTCTACGCGTACAGCCTCGGCGGCCTGATGCTTACCCATGACGCGGATCGACCTGATCAGGCAAGAGCTCTCATAAGAAAAGGCATGATCGCCAATCCAGACGACTGGCGTCTGCCGTTTATGTACGGTTTCATCCATTACGTTTTTCTGGGTGAACACCGGATTGCCCGAACCTATTTTCGTATCGCCTCCCAGAAGCCCGGCGCGCCGGACACGCCGAAACGCTGGGCGGCATTTATCACATATTATAGACTCGGAGATTTGAAGAGCGCGCTCGCCTTGTGGCTGGATCTTTACAACAACACAAAAAACCCCGAGGAAAAGGCGATCGCCGAAATATACCTAAAGAAAATCAAGATGAAACTGGATATTTAAATGCTTAGTCGACGGGTCGATGATTTTCTGAATGAACGCGGGCGAGCGCCTTACTATCTGAAAGAACTGATCATCCACAATTTTCTGGATTCGATTCCAACTGAACCCCATGGCAGGCAATACGTGATAAGAAAAGGCGTTGTAACGTCCACGTACGATGAAGGCTGGTGATTTCAGCCGCCTGAACCGCAGGCTAAGTATTCAAGACTGAAAATGGATTGACAAACCCCGGACCCGGGTTCTTAATGAAATATAGTTTGGTATTGCCAACGCGGTAACCAACCCGATGACGACGATGACAGCCATGAGTTCGACTAATGCAAAGCCTCTCATAATACACCTGTCGGGCGGAAGAACCAGTATCTTCCGCCCGATCAAGATCAAGAGACAATGCCGCGATTACTGTCCTGAGCTGAGAGTCAGCTGAATAGTAGCTTCGACGCCCTGCCCGTATATTTCATAACGCACCGCGGTGGAAGGGCTGACACCATTTCCAACCGGCGCATTGCCGGCATCAAATGGATTATAGGCAACGCCGCCGGCATTACCGGCCACCCATGTCCAGGCCCCGCGGTTAGGGACGGCCGGTGACCAGAATGAATTGTTTCCCGCGGCAACCGGATTCCTGTAGGTCAAGGGCAATAGTTTAGGCGGGGGCGGGGGAGTCGGAGCCAAACCTGATACAGCGCCGGCAATAGAGCGGGGATCAGTGATCCCAACGGCTGGCGGCACGGAATTGGTAACGGTCTGCCCGCAATCAGCTGCATATATGCCTTGGCTGAGCGTGGCAAAATCCTCAGCGGCAAGCTGCATTGTGTGCATATTGTTTTTGACCGACGCCTCTTTGGCTCTCCTCTGCATGCTGATGAAATTCGGGATGGCGATTGCGGCAAGAATGCCGATAATGACCACCACGACCATCAGCTCAATAAGAGTGAAACCCTTTCTCATGTATTACCTCCTTTTATCGACTAATCAGTCGATTGTTTATTGGCAAAACCCTGTGCCTTGCCATTAGATGGTTAGCCATTTGCTAACCCCAAAAATTCAATTGCTTCAGCCACAATCACCAAGATGATCCACGGTATTTGCAAGACCAGTAGAATCATACTCAGAATACCAACAATGTCAAGATATATTGTCAAAGATCGGTCACTAAAGTAATATGCAATATCCATGCCTGATTTTATCAATCCAGGCAATGAAATTCCATGGGGTTTTAGAGGCCAATTGTCTCAAGTTGAGTTTTTGTCTCAAAACAATACACTTAAGTCTCGCAAAATATAGTCGGTGCGGCCAACAAAGGCCTTAATGCATAATGGTGGAGAGGAGTCAGCAGAATGCCGGCTTGACAGGTTCTTCTTTTCATGTAAAATACTAGTTCATACCGAAGGAGGTTTCATGAATCTGGTTCTATTATTGATAATGGTGCTGCCCAATGATTATATGCATCTGGTGCTTGCCGGCGATTATGCCGCGGCGCTCGAATATTGCGAAAAGAAGATTGACCAGCGAAAAGATTTGTACACCTGGGAATTGGAACGCGCCGATCTATATCTTGATAAATTGCATGATTTTGCCAAGGCGGTTGAATTATGCGAAGATCTGCTCGAAAAATACAAGAAGAATCAGGGCTGGTTGTATTATCGGCTTGCCCTCGCCCATGAGATGAACGAAGATTATCTAAATGCGGCTAAGGCCTATGAGATTGTCGCAACCAGATTTCGCACGCCGCCCCTTGATTCTTTCGCTCTGACCGGCGTGGAACGCTGTTTCAAAAAGAACTATCAGGATTACGTGGCAACGATCGACGGCTACCCGATCACCCGGCTCGAGCTTGATGAACAGGCGGGCAGGTCCTCGTCCGTGCGTCAGATTGACGAAAGGGCGATACTGGATAATATCCTGCTGTCAAGACTGATTCAAGCCAGCGCGATGAAAGAAAATATCGACGCCACCGAGCAATACCGGGAAGGATGGATCGAGGCGCGGCGGACAATGCTGATCGAAGAGATCCGCGCCGTGCATGTTATCGGCCGGTCCGAACCGACGGAAAAAGAGATGAAGGCGTACTACAAAACCAACAAGCAGAATTACCTGCTGCGCGAAGAGATACGGGGACGGGAGTTGATCGTGGAGTCTGAAAGCCTGGCGATGGCATTGCTGGATTCTCTGAAAAAGGATATGGTAAGCTTTGACGCTCTCGCCAAGCAGCATTCGACGGCTCTTAACGCCAAAAACGGCGGAGACTTCGGCGTGCTCTACCGCGGGGTCAGACCGGCGCCGATTGACAGCATCCTTTTCTCGGCGCCGTTGAACCAAATTGCCGGCGTATTCGAATCCGAAGAAGGGAAATACGGAGTGTATCTTATTACCGATCACAAGCCCGAGCGTTACCGTCCCTTTGACGAAGTACGCGCTCAGGTGCAAAGCGGACTGCGCGCCGAAAAAACCCGATCCCTGGAAACTCAGTTGGCCGGCAAATTGCGAAAGAAGGCAAAGCTTTCGATTTTTCTGAAAGCGTTGTCCGATTCGTCGGCGGTGGATTCTAATCCGCTGGTCGCCGTCGTCAATGGATTCAAGATATTCAAGGATGATGTGGTCCGGTACAACCAACGCCAGCCGCAATTCATCCAGGTCGACATAGAACAGCCCGAAGAATTCGCCGAACTTCTCGGCCGGATGATCGACGACCATCTTGCTATCGAGACGGCCGAAAGGAGTAGATACTATCTCAATGACGGATATGTCAAAGGGATGAAGAACAATATTCGGAAACTTCTCGAAAACGGTCTCTATAAGAAGATCGTTCTCGACGACGCCGAGGTCGAAGAGCACGAAGTCGAGCAGTATTACCGCGAGAACACGATCGAATTCCGGATACTGGCGACGGCCCGGGTCAAAGAAATAGTTCTCGAGACGATGAGACAGACCGAGATGCTGCGCCGGGTCGCCGTAACCATGCCGGATAAATTCGACTCGCTCGCGATCGAACATTCGATCGCGCCGACCGCCGCGCGCGGCGGCGACACGGGAATTCTGCGGAAGAAAGTTTCGCCCGACGAGTTCGACAAATACATTTTCGATTTTATGGAAGTCGGCGCAATCAGCAAGGTCTTCAAGACCACCGATGGGAAGTATCGTTTTGTCAAACTGATCGAACGGACGCCCGAATACTTCCAGGATTTTGAAGAAGTCAAAGAACACATAAGAATGAACTTGCTTCGCCAGAGACAGCGCAGTATTGCCGATAGTTATCTCGCCAGAATCAGGCAGGAAGCCGATATCGAAATCCTGCTGCCCGAACCAATACCCGAAGGAAGCGAGTCTGACGCGGTTCCGCAGGAATGAGGCCGGCCAGAGCCGCGTATTAGATGCCTGAACTGAGAAAAGACCCGGTACTGGGACGCTGGGTCATTATCTCCACTGAAAGGGCCAAAAGACCAAAGGATTTCAAATACACGC
>JBBIHN010000124.1:0-5507 GCA_037446995.1 Caldifarciminota bacterium
AATAAATCAACATTTATGGCGCCACCCCAGGATTGCCGTTGTTCAACGAGCCGGATGGCTGTCGTGAGCTTATATAAGATGAAATCTTGACTTTTTTACTAAAATATAGATAATATTGTTTATGACAAGAGATCAAGCAATAGACATGGTTCGCGAAAAACTTAAGAACAAGAATCTTTTCAAACATTGCCTGGCGGCTGAGGTTTGCCTGAAGGAACTGGCGGCTGAGTTCGACGAAGATCAGGAAAAATGGGGGTTGACCGGCCTTTTGCACGATATTGATTACGAGGAAACGGTTGATCAGCCGATCCGTCATGGTATTGTCGGCGCCGAACTCCTGGGAAAAAGCGGTGTTGCGGACGATATTGTCCATGCGGTCAGAGCCCATGCCGGCCACGTTGCTCCGGAAAGCAAACTGGACTGGGCGCTTTTTGCCTCGGATCCGATCACCGGTCTGATTGTTGCCAGCGCCTTAATGCATCCGGACAAGAAACTGCATTCGCTGGACGTGGATTTTGTCATGCGCCGCTACAAGGAAAAGCGTTTTGCCGCCGGCGCCAATCGCGAGCAGATCGCGGCCTGCGGCAAGCTCGGCCTCGAACTCGAGCGATTCATCGGCTTATGCCTGCGGGGAATGCAAAAAATCGCCGCTGAATTGGGTCTATGAGAAGCGTAAATACGTTTGAGAACGTTGTTATCAAACTGAAGAAGTATTGGCAGGACCGGGGCTGCCTGATCGTCGAGCCTTACAATTCCGAGGTCGGAGCCGGGACCTTCAATCCGGCGACCTTCATAAGGGTTCTTGACAACAAAACCTGGCACGTTTGTTATGTAGAGACCACCAGACGTCCCCGCGACGGAAGATACGCCGAAAATCCGCACCGGGTACAGCAGTATTTTCAATTTCAGGTAATCATGAAACCATCGCCCGACAACATCCAGACACTTTATCTTGAATCACTGCAGGATCTCGGTTTCAAACTGAACGAACATGAAATCAGATTCGTTGAGGGCGATTGGGAGGCGCCGACGCTCGGTGCCTGGGGCTTGGGCTGGGAAGTGTGGCTTGACGGTCTGGAAATAACTCAGTTCACCTATTTCCAGCAGGTCGGCGGCATTGATCTGGGTATTATCCCGGTCGAGATCACCTACGGACTGGAAAGACTGGCGGCATTCCTCCAGGAGAAACAGTCGATTTTCGAGGTGGCATGGAACAAGAAAGTCAGTTGGGGAGATATCTTCAGACAAAACGAGGTTGAGTATTCAAAATACAATTTCGAGGTCGCCGATCCGGAAGCGCTGAACCGGTTTTTCCGGCAGTTTGAGAAAGAAGCGGGGCGCAGTTATGATGCCGGACTAATATTGCCCGGCTATGATTATACGATCAAGTGTTCGCACGTTTTCAATCTGCTGGACGCCCGGGGTGCGATCGGCATATCGGAAAGGGCGAATATGATCGCGCGGGTGCGCGCTCTTGCCAATCGCGCCGCTTCATTGTATCTCAAGCAGATCGGTTCGCCGGTTCCCGGAAACGGAACGCCAAGATGATGATCGATTTTGTTCTGGAAATCGGGTTCGAGGAATTGCCGCCGTCCTTTTTAAAGGCCGCGGCTGAGGATCTGACCCGGCGATTGGAAGATCTGCTCAAGGAAAAGAGGATTTTCCACCGATCGGTGCGCATCATATACAGCCCGAGACGGTTGGGCACACTGATACTGGGGCTCGATCGCAAACAGAAATCCCAGATCGTCGAGATACCGGGACCGCCCAAGAAAGTCGCCTTCGATGAGAACAATGCTCCGACCGAAATGCTTAAAGGTTTCATGAAAGCCAACGATTTTTCGCTGGATGACATCAAGGTCATCAAGACGAAAAAAGGCGAATATGCCTGCGGCAGAAAAGAGGTCGGCGGCGATGCCACCGAGGACATCCTCCGCGACGAAGTGCCGAAATTGATTCGGGGCATGGATTTTCCGAAAACCATGCGATGGAACAACAGCGGCGATCGTTTTCCCCGGCCGGTGCGATGGATACTGGCTCTGCTCGACCGGAAGCCTTTGCGCTTCAAATTCGCCGGGGTTGAGGCGGATCGGTATACGATGCCGAATGTGCATTTTTCATTCAAACCGATACGTTTGGAAAAACCGCGCGAGTATCTGAATCTTCTACGGCATGGCGGTGTGATCGCGGATCCCGGCGAACGGCAGCGGTTGATTCTCAGACGCATCAAAGAAGCCGGTCGAAACATCGAGGGAAATCCGTTCACCCCGGAGGAGACGATCGAAGCGATCAGCTGCGTTGTTGAGTACCCGGAAAGCGTGGTCGGCGAGTTTGACCACAAATATCTTGAACTGCCTCAGGAGGTGCTGCTGAGCGTGCTCCGCACCCAGGGGAATCTGATCTGGATCAAACCTCTGAACAAGTTCATTTGTATTTTCAGCGCCCGGAAAAAAGCGTTTGAGAACGTCGCCCGCGGCTTCACCAATGTAATCGCCGCCCGTTTGTATGACGCTCATTTTTACTATCAGAACGACATTAAGATCGGTATCGGGCAAATGCGCGAGCAGACCAGGGGTATGATGTGGTTGCAGGATCTGGGCAGCGTTTATGATAAGACCGAGAGGCTTGCCAGGCTCGCCCGGATATTCGGATGGATGGAAGACCTTGATATCGGCAAGCTGCAGCAGGCGGCCAGGTTGTGCAAGGCCGATCTGCTTTCGCAGATTGTCCGGGAGAAAGATTTCACCGCATTGCAGGGAACTATGGGCGGCTACTATGCCGGGTACGCAGGCGAGGATGATACCGTGGTCCAGGCGATCCGTGACCATTATCTGCCGAAATTCGTCGGTGATGCAATGCCTTCGAACCTTGCCGGATGCTTGCTTTCGGTGGTCGATAAACTCGATAATGTTATCGGCGCGTTGCTAAGCGGCAATCGTCCCACCGGTTCGTATGATCCTTTAGGCGTGAGGCGCAATGGTTACGCAGTGGTGAATATATTTGATGTCTATGCCGGGCCGACGAATCTCTGGGCGGCGATAAAGACCCTGGAGAAACTGTACGGCCGCGAGGTCGATCAGGAAGTGAAAGTGGATTTCTTCAATGAGCGCCTCGGTCGATATCTTGAGGATCTGGGTTTTCGCTATGACGAAGTCAATGCCGTGCTTGCCGCCTGGAACGGGGTTGTCGCCGATGCCAGAAGACGTTGTGAGGCGTTGAAGCACCTGCGGGGCAAACCCGAGTTCGTTAAGCTCGTGATCGGCCAGAAAAGAGTGCGGAACATTCTTAAAGGAGCAAAGGCGATCGGCGAGTCCAATGAAGACCTGCTGAAGGAAAACGCCGAAGCGAAGCTGTTCAGTGAAAGCAAAAGCGCAGCATCCGCGCTTGAACTCATGCTGGAGCAAAAAAACTACGAAGGAGTGCTGGGAATTTTACTTTCCCTGCGTCCGCATATCGATAAGTTTTTCGACGATGTACTGGTTATGTGCGATGACGAGAAGATCAGGCGTAATCGCCTGGCATTGCTGGATCAGGTCAACAAGATTTTTTTGAAATTCGCGGATTTTTCATGCATCGTGATCGAAGGTGAAAAACGGGAGAAAGCATAAAAGAAATATTCCTGAACACGGTCACGGCGGATCGGATAAACGAGAATATCGGGGTCTTTGGCTGGGTAGAGGGCGTCCGGAACCTGGGCGGACTGATGTTCATCGATCTGCGCGACCGGTCGGCCGTCCTGCAGATCGTAGTTGATCCAAAGAGTATTCCGGCTGCCATTCGAGTCGGACTGCAAGATTGTATCCGGGCTCATGGTACGTTAAGGGAGCGCCCCGAAGGACAGAGGAACAACAAGATGATCACCGGTGACGTCGAACTCGAGGTTGACGAACTGGAAATCCTTAACCGATCTAAGGTGCCGCCTTTTGTCGTGGAAAGCGAGGTCAAAGCAAGCGAAGAATTAAGACTGCGGTACCGTTATCTCGATCTGCGGCGCGAGCCGTTGCGAAAGGCGATGATTTTTCGACACCGGGTCGTGAGCGCAATGCGCGAATACCTGAACGCAAAGGAGTTCATTGAAATCGAAACTCCGATCCTGACCCGGTCAATGCCCGAAGGAGCGCGCGATTATCTGGTGCCGTCAAGGATTTATCCAAAGAAATTCTATGCGCTTGCCCAGTCGCCCCAGATGTACAAGCAACTGCTCATGGTCGCCGGGTTTGAGAGATATTATCAGGTGGCGCGGTGCCTGCGCGATGAAAATCCAAGGCATGATCGTCAGCCCGAACACACCCAGATCGACATTGAGATGTCATTTATCAGCGAAGATGATGTTTTTAAATTGATCGAAGGGATGTTTGTTCATATACTGAAAAGCGTTCTTGACCAGAATATAAAAACTCCATTTCCCCGTTTTACCTATGCCCAAGCCATGGAAAAATACGGGTCAGACAAACCTGACCTGCGTCTTGGCATGGAATTGCGCAGCTATATTGATGTTTTTAAAGAAAAGGATTTTGTGCCTTTTAAAGCCGAATATGTTTCTGGAATCATCATCCCTGGAGCATACAACGTTTCGCGAAAATATCTTGATGAGTTGAATGAGAAAGCTAAAAAAGCCGGACTGGCCGGTGTATATTGGACCAGAAAAGATGAAAAATACAGCGGCAGCATTGCCAAACTAATCGATGAATCGATTGCCAAACAGCTGAATCTGCGAGCAAAGGAAATATTGTTGTTGGTCAGCGGTAATACTAAGGCCCTTGCTTTCCTGGGTGAAGTTCGAAAAGACCTGGGCCGCTCACAAATCAAGGATGATAAAGGATTCAATTTTCTCTGGGTACAGGATTTTCCCCTGTTTGAGATCGATGAGACCAGCGGGAAACTGATACCCTGCCATCATATTTTCACCATGCCCAAGCAGGAGGATATGCAGTATCTGGAAACTGAACCGTTGAAGATTCGCGGTCGACAGTATGATTTAGTATGCAATGGCAATGAACTTGCCTCAGGTAGTATTCGTAATCACATCCGTTTAATTCAGGAAAAATTGTTCGAATATGCCGGCATGGATCCCGGCAAATACACTATGCTGCTCGATGCCCTGGATTTTGGCGCGCCGCCGCACGGCGGCATCGCACCGGGCATTGATCGCATTGTAATGATACTCGCCGGATTGCAGTCGTTGCGCGACGTTATCGCGTTTCCCAAGACGACTACGGCCCAGGGCCTGCTCGAAGGCATTCCGGACGAAGTGAGCCCTGAACAACTCAAAGAACTCGGCATAAAATTCGAAGGGCTGATATAAGTGCGCATACTCGTCGTCGATGACGAATCCAGCCAGCGCGATCTGCTGGCCGGATTCCTGAAAAAGCGCGGTTACGAAGTTACCTCGGCCGCGTCGGGCAAGGAAGCGATCGAGATCAGCCGTGACCAGGGTTTTGATCTTGCAATCCTGGATCTGAAAATGGCGGAGATCGATGGTATCGAGACCATGGCCCGGATCAAGG
>JBBIHN010000125.1:0-5505 GCA_037446995.1 Caldifarciminota bacterium
CAAGCTGAAGGCTTTTATCGCGTCTGAAATACAGGAAAATGAAATTGCAACGGAGGAATTAACGAAAGAGGAAGTTTCAGAAGACCTTCAGAAAATAGGCGCGCGCAACAGCAGGAGCGACTTTGAGAGAATACAGGGTATTCATGATCATTCGCTCGCTCTTGGGGCTGAATGCGTGAAATGCGATGAGAAGAAGGCAGAACGCGTGGACGATTTAAAGAAAGTCCATGACGAGGTATTGGAGAAGCTGGCAATGGAACGCGATGAGCTGCGGAAACAGGTCGATGAGTTGCGGAAACAGGTCGATGAGTTGCGGCAGCAGCCTGCACAGCCGAAAGGCGCATTGAAAAGTATCGTTGTCGGCAAAGATGAGGACGGTAACAAAACAGAAAAGGTCGATATTGAGAACGCCGTTAAGAACGAAAAAATAACGGCGCGAGACCTGATTAAAATGGTTCACAAGGCCGGCGGAATGCCGGTAACCATGAAATAAGGAGAAAACATATGAGCATATCGAATGAGACATTAGACCTCGTGAAAGAGGCGAGAATGAAACCGGATGACGCACTGGCAAAGGCATGGACGCAGAGCGGTTCGGCTGTATCAGGCATAACTGCCTATGACCTCGAAGCTCCTGCCAAAAAATTGTATCCGGTATTAACACCGATCAGAAATGAGACCCCGCGTGTTTCGGCAGCCGGAGGCATACAGGCCAACTGGAGAGCGGTAACCGGAATCAATACCGCGAACATGAGCATGGGTCTCTCTGAGGGCCAGAGGGGCGGCGTGATAACCACGGCAACCGCCGACTATCTCGCTGTGTACAAAGAACTTGGCCTTGAGGATTTTGTGACGTGGAAAGCCGATCTCGCGGCGCAGGGATTTGATGATTTAAAGGCTCTTGCCGTCGAAGGGCTTCTCAGGTCATGTATGATCGGCGAGGAAAAAATTATTCTCGGCGGACTCGGCACGTGGGCGTTAGGTGCGACTGCAAAGCCGGTAACTACGGCGGCTGATGCCGGAGGCACGCTCGCAAAAGGGATATACGTTGTACACGTCGTTGCGCTTACGCTCGACGGATACGGCAGAGCATCTGTGGCAGGCGGCATACGACAGGCGATAACGCGCACCAATATTGACGGCACAACGGACGTAATCAATGGCGGGTCGGCAATTATTTCACCCGTCAGCGACGACTGTAATATCGGGTCAAATACAGGAAGAATTACCTGTACCGTGGAGGCGAAGGCCGGAGCAGTCGCCTACGCGTGGTTCTGGGGAATCAAAGGGGACGACATTTCGCTCGGAGCTATCACAACCGTCAACGCGTATACAATTACGGCGGCTGCCACGGGCACACAGAAAATCGCAGGCCTCAACACCGTAAACGACTATTCGCGGGATTCCTTCGTGTTTGACGGGCTGCTGTCTATTGCCGCGAGAAGTGGTTCCGGCGCGTATTGTGTCAGCATGAATAATACGACGCTCACAGGAGACCAGACAGGCGGCATTACGCAAATAGACACGGCGCTAAGGGCGCTCTGGGACGATTACAAGCTATCTCCGACGGCGATATGGGTCAGCGCGCAGGAGCAGCAAAATATCACGGCAAAGGTTCTGCTCGGTTCGGCGACAGCGTCGCAGAGATTCACATTCAACGTGCAGCAGGGCGTGATAGCGGGCGGAACGATGGTCGTCAGCTATCTCAACAAATTCAGCATGGACGGCGCGAAGGAAATACCCATCAGGCTGCATCCGAACATGCCGCCGGGAACGATTCTGATGACAACAGGTGTCCTGCCATATCAACTCTCAAACGTGACGAACGTCTATCAGATGAAACTGAGGCGTGACTATTTCCAGATTGAATGGCCGATCATCAAGAGGCGCTGGGAATACGGCGTATATTTTGACGGTGTGTTGCAGCACTATTTCCCGCCGTCAATGGCTGTAATCTCAAACATTGCGAACGGATAATGATTAAAAAGCAGAATCTAACGAGATTAGAGAACGTCAAAGGATATCTCGGCGTATCTACGACTGCCGATGATGATTTGTTCGAGATGCTGATCAGGGCGGCGTCCGATTTCATCAGGTCATATCTGGGCAGGGATATTACGCTGGAGAATTATATCGAGAGGTTAAACGGCATGGGAACAAACCGGATGGTTATGAAAAATTATCCGATTACCGCCATAACGTCTCTCACAATAGACGGCACGAATATCCCCGCGGCTGCCGACTCGCGACACGCCGGATATCTCTTTGACGCCGATATGATCTATCTTGTCGGGTTCAGATTCAACAGAGGATTCCAAAATGTCGTCGTGAATTATACAGCCGGGTATATATCCGTACCGGCGGCAGTTGAGCAGGCGTGCATTGATCTGGCGGCTTTGAAGTACAAGGAAAAAGAGCGCATTGGCATACAGAGCAAAACGCTTGCCACTGAAACGGTTGTATATAAGTTATGGGATTTAACGGAGTCCTCTAAAAACATGCTTGGGCAGTATATCAGGAGGACGCCCGTTTGATAACGGCAAAAATAATCGGCAAAGAAGAGGTCATCGTGAACATCAAGCGGGTGCTTCCCTCCCTGCGGGCGGAGTTGAAACTATTTACGGAGGCGTTCAGGATCGACACGGTGCAGTATATTCAAAGCGAAAAGCTTTCCGGGCAAGTCTTGTTTCACAGAACAGGTAAACTCAAAGACTCCATCGCCGGCGGGTCGTATGTTAAGGGGTTTGACGTGCATATCGGAACAAATGTCGAATATGCGGCGGCACACGAGTTCGGAAGAGAGCCATATCGAATAGTTCCTAAAACTAAAAAAGCGCTTAGATTCGAGATTGGCGGCGAAACGGTGTTTGCAAAAAGCGTTAATCATCCCGGTCAGAAGAAGCGGTTATTCCTGCATACGTCACTGAAAGAGCGAAAAGAGGCGTTCAGGGAAGGGCTTTTAAAGACGACGGAACAGGCGATCAATAAATGATAAACATTGAGTCAATATACGCGGCTCTGTTTACAAAACTACAGGCGGCTCCGGGATTCGTCACAACGTCCCGGCGGCTGAAGCACTGGGACGATACGACAGCGGCGGAGCAGCCCGCGTTATTTCAGAGTCAGCGCGACATGACCATTGAGCAGGTTAAAGGCATACCGCCCAAATACACGCTCAACAGCGATGTATATGTCTATGTCATGGAAAAAAACAAGAATGCCACACCATCAACAAAGCTCAACATGTTGATCAATGCCGTTCTGGACGCCTTAAAGCCGGATTTTACAAACGTGCAGAACCTCGGCCTTGAAAATGTGTCTCATTGCTGGGTCGAGGGACGCATAGAAACAGATGAGGGAACGCTCGGCGATCAGGCCGTAGCGATTATACCCGTAAAAATTTTAGCCACAGATTAGCTGAGGCACAAGGAGGTCAATATGAACATTCAATTCGGAGCCGGGATGCTGATAGGGTTTTCCGGCGATAAATCGCCCGTTCAGTTCGGCGCATTGCAGGGCGTGGAGTTGTCATTCGACGGCAGCATCAAGGAGTTGTTCGGTCAATATCAGTTGCCGATAGCAACCGCAAGGGGAACCGCAAAAGTGAACGGCAAGGCCCAGTTTGCGAACATCAACGCTACATTATTGGGCAATCTCTATTTCAATGAGACACCCGCGCCCGGACAGACATTGCTGGCAATCAATGAGGCGGGGACAGTGCCAGCAGGGCAACCCTATAAAATCACCGTGAGCAAATCTGCCACGTTTGTCACTGATTACGGCGTGATCGACGCAGAAACGGGGTTGCCGTTTAAAAAAGTACTCGGCGCGCCGACTGCTGCAGGGGAATATCAGTTGGAACTCGCGCTTGGAGTGCCTACCGGAGCGTATGTGTTTGCGTCCGATGATGCGTCAAACGCGGTAAAAATCAGTTACAGCTATACGGTGGCCACCGGGAAAACCATCACAATCACTAACCAGTTGCTCGGCGATGCCCCTGTATTTCAGGTCATGCTGCAACAGACGTTTGACTCCAAAAAATTCGGAGTAGTGCTATACAAATGCACAAGCTCAAAATTATCAATTCCCACAAAGCTGGAGGATTTCGTGATCTCCGATTTCGAGTTCGGGGCATTCGTCAATGACGCGGGCGTTCTCGGCATTCTGAGTTTCCCGGAGTAAGCCAATGATCGATGGGGTGACGGTAATAATAGCTGAAAAAGAATACGTGATCCCGCCGCTCAACTTTGCGGGCACTCGCAAGTACATTGCGGCGTCAAAGCGGCTCTCCGGCATTGCCGATCCTGAAGAGCAAATGTCGATTATGGCGGAAATGGTATGGCTCGCCCTGAAGCGCAATTATCCTCAGTTGTCTGTCGAGGATGTTGAGGATATCCTCGATTTCACGAACGTGCAGACAATCATGGACGCGATAGTTGAGGCTTCAGGGTTAAAAAAAAATATGGCGATGACGACGCCGGAGACGGCGAGTGGGACTCTGTTTACTGTTACCTGATTACGGCGACGGGGTGGACGTGGGAATATATAGATGATTTCATGACCATCCCGCGCCTACAAACAATGATCGATTACTGGGAGGTCAACCCTCCAAACAACAGGTCAACAAACGAGGTGAGACTTATGTTGCGCAGTTATTTCGGCGTTAAAGACAGTTCAAAAACAAACCGAAAACCGCAGACAGAAGCGGAATTTATGCGGGCGTTCCGGGAGCTTGCCGGAGTGCTAAAGGGAAATGCCTGACAACAAAATTGAGATAATATTCTCCGCCGTTATTGATAAGCTGCAAAGCGGCATAAATAAAGGGGTCGCCGAGATACAGGCGTCAACGGCAAAAATGACCGGCTCGGTCAATACGCTGGCTGCGGAGACAAAAGCCTCCATGTCCAACATGGTGGGCGAGATTCAGGGCGGCATAGCGGGGATCACAGGAGCGGTAGCGCGTATGGGTGCCGCCGGGATGGCGGTAGGCGCGATTCTGGCAGGCGGCGCGATTTTTGCCGGAGCCATTTCTACGGCAAGGGAGTTCACTAAATCCACATACGATCTGGCGGAACAGTTGGGCATTACGGCGGATAAGGCAACCGTTCTGAATATCGCCCTGAGAGAGGTCGGGATAGCTCCAGCCGAGTATGCCGCGAATTTCCGGAAATTGACTGCCAATGTGCGGGAAAATGAGAAGGCAGTCAATGCCCTGGGAATGGTTACACGGGATCATAACGGGCAAATGCTAAGCGGACAGGCGCTCATGGAGAACGCGATCAATGCTCTCAGGCAATACCGAGAGGGTTATGACAGGACAGCCGCCTCCGGCGAGTTTTTCGGAATGCGCATTTCTAATCTCGATGAACTGATGCGTATGACGTCAGAGCGCATGGAACATGCCGCAATGATCAAACAAAAATTGAACATTGTCATGGGGGATGAGGAATCGTTTCACAAATACGACGCGGCTTTGGCGGACCTGAAATTAGTAATTGTGGCGGT
>JBBIHN010000126.1:0-5477 GCA_037446995.1 Caldifarciminota bacterium
CGTATATGAGCCAATGAGCCCAAATCTTATCTCCTTTAAAAAACGCAAAAGTCGCGTGAGAAAATTAAATTGTAACTGGATAATTAAAAACGTTGCTGGTCCATTACCGTTTTTGACCGTCAGGTCCGTTTATGTCGTTTGATATTTAATTCCGAAATCTGCATTTCGGAATTTCTTAATCATGAATCGTGTATCTTGTATCATGGATCGGTTTTCTTGCCGATGACCGAGTACGGTTTACGGTCCTAGTGAGCGCCTTCAAAACCGTCAAAATGGTCTTAAAAAATATTTTCAAGTCTAAACGTAATGACATATTGTTGATATACTCAAGATCGTATTCGAGTTTGTTCTTGACGTCTTCGATCGACCGGTCATAGCGATGTTTCACTTGAGCTAAACCGGTTATCCCCGGGTACACGTTGAGCCGAAGATTATAAAGCGGTATTCCTTCCGTCAACTGCTCGACGAACGCCGGCCGCTCGGGTCTTGGACCGATGAAACTCATCTGGCCTTCAAGCACGTTGAACAATTGAGGCAATTCATCGATTCTCAAAGGTCGCATTATCGCGCCCAACCGGGTAATACGCCGATCGTTCTTGCGCGCCCAAACCGGGCCGGTGTGCTTTTCGGCATCGGTTACCATTGACCGGAACTTGAGCAGGGTGAAAATACGGCCCCGAAAACCAACTCTTTTCTGTCGGTACAGTACCGGACCCTGACTGTCCAGCTTTATCATCAGCACGGTGAAAAGCATGACCGGTCCAAAAAGCAGCAATCCTAGAATCGCCAGCGTGATATCGATGATGCGTTTGAGAAAACGATCCCAGGTCGACAAGGGGTGAAAAATCACTTTTAGAAAGGGTGATTCACTCACCTTTTGAACCAGAAAATACTGATACACTAATGGATACAGTTTTGGCGATACGTAGATCTCAAATCTGGTTGCCGCCAGTTGCGAGATGATCTTAAGTATCTGTCCCGGCTTATTGCCGCCGCTTTCAATTACCACGCCATCGACGCCGCCGTAATCTAATATCGAAGCCGGTATCGTCGGGTTGACCGAGCTGAGTTTGATCTTCTCAACCACGTTGAAGTTCTTGTAATTGTCAATACGATCCCCATTCTGAAAAATAAGCACCTTTTCCCGTGCCGGCTTCTTGTACTCGCCGAACAGGCCCCGCCAGAAAAAACGCCAAGCGATAACTACTCCCATCATTATCAGATAGGACGGGATAAATCCCCGGGCATTGATGAAATCAATGCTCAGCACAAATGCCGCGGCGAGAATAATAAGAAAACCAAGAAATATCACCTGGATCACCTTGAACGTTTCATTGATCAACTGGATTCTTGTGCGGATTTCGTAAAGGTCAAAGGTCTGAAAAAGAAACAGCCAGTAGGCAATGGCGATCAGGTTGCCTACCAGCGCATGAAGACTTAACACCGACTGGTTGATTTCCGACGCTTTCCAGGCAATGAAAAACGCGAATGCGAAGCATAATGCATCGCCGACAATGGTCAGGAATATCTCAGTCTTTCTGGACATCCAACGTCGAAAAGATCGCTACGCGTCTCCTTTGCTTATACCGACCGAATCCCGCCGGCTTTTCAGCGTACGGTTTGGGTAATTTCCATGAAAGTCAGAATTGTCGTATAAAGACATCCAACATCTAAAGAATCGCTAACCGGCCTCCTTAGGCATGTTAAATTATATTGAGAATACGATTTTTGTCAATAGGGAAGTTCTGCCTCCATTCAGGCTTGACTTCCGCCTTTCCACTCCTATAATTGAACATGCTTATCGGCCTTACTATGGGCGACCCGGCCGGTATCGGCCCTGAGATCATACTGAAAAGCGCTCGTTTTTTGCTTAAATACCGGGATCTGTACATATTCGGCAATAACCGGATATTGAATAGGACCGCGACCGATCTTCGGCTGACCCGGCAATATCGCCTTTTAAAAGACCGGATCATTGACTGCGTGCAGAATGTTGATTTCCATTATGGCCGGCCAAACGTCAGAACCGGCACTGCCGCCCTTCAATCGATCGACTGCAGTCTGAAATCCGCTTGCGACATTATCGTCACCGCGCCGATTATCAAAGAAGCGATAACCCGTTTCTTGCCGGGCTTTATCGGTCATACCGAATACTATGCGCGATATCATAAGGTCGATGATTTTGCCATGATCGGAATTCACCGCGACAAAAGGATGATGATCCTGACCACTCATCAGCCGCTGCGCCGTGCGATCAACAGCATACAGACCAAAAAGATCGTGTCTAGATTGAAACTGTTTGATCATGGCTTAAGAAAATACTTCAAGATAGAAAAACCGGTGATCGCGGTCAGCGCCCTCAACCCCCATGCTTATGAGTTCAGCCTGGGCGAGGACGAGAAGATCAAAGAGGCGGTATTGATCGCCCGGCGACGCCGTATTAATGCCTGTGGTCCTTTTGCCGCTGATTCTATTTTCCAAAGACAATACGACGGGTATTTGACCATGTATCACGATCAGGCGATGATCTTCCTGAAATCGAAAAAGGACGGTTTGAATTTCACCCTGGGATTGCCGAGAATCCGGTTATCACCGCTGTACGGCGCGGCGCTTGATATTGCCGGCAAGAACCTCGCCGAAAATTCGGGTCTGATCAAGGCCGTTCGAACCGGCATATTGCTGCATCGAAACGCGAGGTGTGCATGAATTATGTGAATAGACGAAGGATCTTTGCGTTGTGTTTTCGCGGATTTATGATTTTGTGCGTGATGCTGGCGTCGGGGTGTAAGGGCAAGACCAAACTCAGCAAAGGCGTCGAGCTGGTTAAAAAAGGCGACTATGCTCAAGCCGTCAAAACCCTTAACCAGGTTTTGGCGCAGGATTCCCTGAATACCGAAATTCATTACAATCTGAGCCTGGCTTATGCCCATCTTGATTCCATGGACAAAGCAATGCGGCATTATCTGGTTCTGGTCGACACGTCTTCGCCCTACCGGGATTCAACACTGATAAGGGAGATGCTCGCTCTTGGCTTGGGAATTGACCCTTACACTTCGAGTCTGATCACGATGGGCAAGATAAATCAGTTTAAGGGAGTTTTCAGCCCCGGAGCAGAAACGCTCGCGGTTGCCGCCGCGAAAAGGGACATAGCGAAAATATCCCTCGTCAATCTTGACGGAAGCACGATCGAAATCGCGGCGGCGCGCGGCATGAACACGGATCCGGACTATTCGGCGCAGGGCGACAGGATTGTCTTTACTTCGGATCAGGACGGCAACGAAGAGATATATCTGTATGATATCGGCGGCCAAAAACAAACTCGGCTAACCAATCATCCCGGACCTGATTATTCGCCGAACTTTTCGCCCGACGGTTCGGAGATCGTTTTCGTCTCCAATATGGACGACAAATACAAATGGGAAATTTACAAGATGAGTTTAAAAGACCTCAAACCGAAGCGGCTCACCAACAATATTTACTGGGACGGTTTTTCCCGCTACAGCGCCGACGGCAAATCGATAACTTTTTCGTCAAGACGTAATGGCAGCGAGGATATTTATATAATGAACCCAAATGGCACCGGCGAAAGGATCCTGTACCAAACGCCGGCGAACGAGAACGACGCCACGCTTATCGGCGATCATCTCTTTTTCAAATCTGACTGCAGCGGCGACTGGGAGATCTATCGCTATAACCTGGCAACAAAAAGACTGACTCGCCTGACCAACAATAAATACCCGGACTGGAATCCCCGGATTTCCCGCGATGCCGCCCGTCTATTGGTTGCCCGCCGGATCAATGACCGGTGGCAGATTGTCTGCGTCAACCTGAAAAAACCCCTGCCCGCCGAGTTGCTTGCCGAAAAGATCAGGGAATACTTGACAAAATTACAATAGTGTATATACTTCCGTTAATGGAAAAGGAGGTTTTTATGAAAAAGCTATTTGCGATAGCAATAGCCGCTGGTTTACTGACTGGTTTGAATGCTTTGCATCTGGGGCTGGGAGTCGCCTACGAGAATATCGAGGACGGTTATCTGGCGATCAAAGCCGATGCCCGGTTGTCGCTTATGCCGATGATCGATGTGCGCGGTGAATTGCTGAATGTCAGCCTGCAGGATGGCGGCAAGGCGATTCATTTCGGAACCTTTACCGGTACTGATCTCTTGATCAAATTCCCGATGCCATCATCGATCAAACCATATCTCTGTATGGGACTGTGGTTTAGCAAGGGATTGGAAGATGCCCCTTTGGACTATACCACGCTGTCTTTAAAAGCCGGCCTTGGCGCGGAAATGGGCTTTGGCGGGCTTAATGGCTATCTGGAAGGCGGTCTGAACAAATTCAATTGGACCGAAGGCGCCGACCCGGCCACTGATCAAGCTCTGTATGTTCAGATTGGCGCGACGTTCCCGCTCAGTCTGTAAAAAACATTATTTCCGTGAAAGGCGGGCTTAATCGCCCGCCTTTTCATTTTGCGGGACGGAGAGAGAGGGATTTGAACCCCCGACCCCTTGCGGGATACGCGATTTCGAATCGCGCGCCTTCGTCCACTCGGCCATCTCTCCTACAGAATGGAAAGTGGTTATTAGGTTTGGATGCTGGATTTTTTCTAGCTTCCTATCCCGAACCTATTTTCTATCTTTCCGCTTCTTTTCAAAAAAACTTTTCATCAAACCCGCGGCCTCGTCGGTCATCACGCCCTCGACGATTTCGATCCGATGGTTCAGTTTCTTTTCCTGAACGACATTAAAAATCGAACCGCAGCCGCCGAATTTCTCGTCGCGCGCGCCGAAAACTATTCTCTTCACGCGGGCGTGCACGAGCGCGCCCGCGCACATTATACACGGTTCGATCGTCGTGTAAATAATCACTTCTTCGAGCCGCCAAGAACTCAACGCGTTCGCCGCGGCCGTGACCGCGATGATCTCGGCGTGCGCGGTCGGATCCTGCAAACGCTCGATCTGATTATGCCCCCGGCCGATAATCTGGTTCTTGTAAACCGCGACCGCGCCGATCGGCACTTCGTCTTCTTGAAAAGCCTTCTGCGCCTCCTTAAGGGCTTCATTCATATAGTATTGATCGTTCATATGAACTGCGCCCTTTGATTACAGCGATATAACAAAAAGATAGCAAAGATTATCATAACATGAGTCGGCGAATCTGACATTTTTGTATACCAAGATTGATGATCAATCCTGTTTTTAAACCGTTAAATGCCACAGGAAATTCTTTTTCAGTAATTGGATCGCGTTTTTTTATCCATTTTTCCCCTTGCTTCTATCGTGATAATCTTTCTTTTAATCTCCGTAATCAGCTCCACCTAAGGTGGAGCACGCGCCCGAGGTGAGTCGAACACCTAACCTGCGGATCCGTAGTCCGCCGCTCTGTCCAGTTGAGCTACGGGCGCTTGTTCGGCAGAACCGAACACTACTCACTAAGCGCTAATCACTATGCGCAACCTTGTATGAAAAGCGT
>JBBIHN010000127.1:0-504 GCA_037446995.1 Caldifarciminota bacterium
TCGGCAAGATTTGCGGCATCCACCGCAAGGTTGGCAAGCTTTGAATTGTCCACGGCGAGATTTGCCAATTTTCCGGTTGTCACGGCGGAGGCCGCCAATTTATCCGACACAACCGCGCCGTCCAAAAGGTCGGCTGTCGCCACCTGCGCCGTGGTTACGGAAACGCCGCTGAATTGGCCCGACGGATGCCAGCCGCTAAACCCTCCGTTCTTGTTTTTGGCCCTGATCCAGTAGAAGCGAGTTATCCCATACACGCCCACATTATGAACAAACACGTCATCATAAACTTCGCCGAGCTTTACTGCATTGGCCCGGTTGTTTATCAGCGACGCCCATACCTCAATAAAATAGATATTGGGGTCGGCGGGATTGGTCCATCTCAGCATGACCGTGCGAAACGCCGCCGATGCAGTCAGATTTTGCGGCGTGGGGCCTGTGACACCCCCGACGGTGATTCCGTAGACAGGGGGAGATGAGGACGGAACGCCCTGGCTCGAATAACTG
>JBBIHN010000127.1:514-5411 GCA_037446995.1 Caldifarciminota bacterium
AATAATATGTGTATCCGGCAACAACGTCCCTGTAAATAAGACTATTGTCGGTGAAGCTCGACGCGATCAACTCCCATGTCACCTGGTTGTCTCTCGAAATGAATATCTGGCAGTGACTCCAGTTTGTCCATGCCCCCGGTTTTGCAAAAGATATTTTTACGCCGGTCAGGTCTGATGTTTCCTCGACCAGCAGGTCCGTCACGTTAGGGGGAGGTGCAAGGGGATTGGGAAGATTTGTTACGTATGGGACATGGCTTGCCATATTTACGTCATCATCATAAAGCGAAGCGTCCTCATTAATACAGAGAAGCCTTGCTCTTCCGTCCTGAAGATGATCAACGTCGATGACTCTCACGATTTTCTGATTCCAGCCCGGCAGGGAATGCGTGATTTGAATCATATCCATCGGATCGAGCGCAAGCGCTCTCGGGTGGCAGGAGAAAGAAAATTGATAATTCAGCCGATTGCGATCCACATAGTATGTCCCGAGCTTCGTCGCCTGCGTCGCATTGGTTGTCCCTGTCAGGTCAAGCTCAAAATCCCTTTCCTCGCCGTCATGCGTCAAAATGGCGCCAATGTCTTCAATCACCCTCGTTTTTGAGATGTAATTGTCAACCGCATCCATATACCCGACGATAACCCTGTTTGGCGTCTCAGGAATTCCCGGGACTGCGATGTTAAATGAATCGGCGTCTATGTCATCCTCTGTCAGGTGCATGACGGGAGTGTCATATTCATAGATCAAAAGTTTATATTCTCCTTCGCTCCAGACCAGGCCGGCCCTGAAGTTTCTGAGAATGTCGTCGAAATTATCAAGCAGAGACTGCCGATCCATGACCGGGCCGTTGAATCTATAATTGTTTGCATCGCACCAGTTGGCCGCATCGGATATCAAGTCAAGATCAAAAACAGACTGAGGAAGGCCGATGCTATACCGGTCGTTTCTTAAAAAGTCAAGGGCTACGAGGGCATTATTGTCTGTGAATTTTATCTGGCCGTCTCTTGTGTCATATATCATTCTGCCTCTAACTTCGGCTGTCACGACGGGAAGAGAGGCAAACCTATCTTCATTATATTCGAGCCGTAAATAGAGATATGCCGTCCACCTCATGGCGTCGTCCCAGTTTGGGTCGGCGTTTTTGAGGGTTTGACAGACGTTTTGCGTTCCCGTTCCCGTGAAGACCTCCCAGTAAACATACGGGGCGTAGTCCTGAATCCGTTTGTCGTCGAGCCATATTTTGTCTCCCTGGGCGTCGGTATTTATTCCGTTGATGGCTCCCTCTGATAGCGTTACAATCATATGCAGAAACTTATTGTTGTCGCCGGTGCAATGCATGTAAACGATGTTGCCGCCGACCCGGCAGGTGCCGTAAACGATCGGGATCGGCTCGCTCGTAGACCTTGTGTTGATTAAATGCCCTGACGCGCTGAAGTCCCTTGCCTGACCTCTCTTCTTCGGTTTGGTTGCGGTTGATGAATAGAGCGAATAAGCGCCGGCGATAATAACACCATAGACAATGGCGGTTGCAATAGCATACGCCGTATAACCAAGCGTGGACGGCACGATGGCGGCAACCGCCATCGATACCAACGTGACGATGGTTGAAATGATATCGTTCAGGCGATATCCGACCCTGTGAACATAGTTGTCGAGCAGAGATTTTTTGTCGATAAAATTGTCGACGTAGCTCAGGTTGGGTTTTCTATTCCAGAACATCAAATTCATGATGCCAGCCTTCTCGCTTCAACGATGAAATTTTTGAAAAACTTTAAAGGAACGACTTTGACACCCTTATTGAAGACGATCAATAGGTGGCCTCTGCCTAAATAAACGGCGGGAAAAGCCAGCAACTCCTTGCCGTCAAATATGGAGGCGACGTAATCAAACATTGTCGGAAAAGTTTTTAAGATGTCATCCCTTACCGAATTTGAATCGATTTGATCTAATACTTTTTTGTCTATTTTGGGGCATATAATTAAAAGGTCGCCTTCCATGAGGTAATTTTTATCAACAGGTTCTCCCAGCGTCCTTAAAAATTTAATGAGTGTCATTCGGGCCTTAGACGGGTCCCTGAGCCACCCATCGGCGTAGTTTTGTTCGTTCCATTCGCCGAATTCGCGGGGAAACTTTGCGCCAATACTGTCATAAAATTCTGCCAGGGAGTTCAGGCAGTCCCATCCCTTTGAGGTGTCGCCGAGGGCAAACGGAGCGTCGATGAATTTCTGGATCTTCTGAGTAAACTCAAATCGCTTCATTTTGGAGCCCTTCCCCACCAGATCTGTTTGTCGACCAGATACGGAAGCCATCTGAATCCGGAGAAATTGAGCTTATTATTTAACTCAACACATCTCGGCCAGGAATGGTCGCACCATGTCCCGGGGCCTGAGTATCCGCAATGGTTTGACTTGAACGTCCACTGGCAGGTGGCGCTATGAACCCGCCTCGGAGTCGGCATCTTCCAGCGGATGAAGTGATTAAATACTTTGATGCTTGCTCTCTTGTGGTCAATTTCAATCGCATCGAGTTGGCCCAAAAAGAGCAGGCCCGCTCCGATGACGGCCATGTTCACATTAAGGGCAACCCTTAAAATTTCGCACGGCTTCCCCCTTGTCTCTTCGCTTAAAACAATGGAGGAAAAAGCCTTGTCAACGTTATCAATTTCAAATGAAATGCTGTCCACTTTCGGGGATACGGAAATTCTAACGGCATCGAATGTAATTCCTTTAGATATCCACCAGTTGCCGCCATAATAGATGTCGATATCTGCGTCCGTATATCGATGTGTGGAGCCGGTCAGGGTTATCTTAAACAAGTGCGCCAGCCGAATGGACTCTTTTGCCAATTCTGCAGTCAGTTCTGCGGGAAGCGATTTCATCCTTTCAACTCGAAAATATTTATTGAGATATTTGTCAGATCGACGGTAAAAAGCTCTTCGGTCATTTTATCGTCTTTAAAGCGGCCTTTGATACGCAGAAACCCTTCCAGGTTTGTTGTAATCAGTTGACCTGCGCCGGGGATGTTTCCTGCTGTGAACTGAATTCTGTCCGCTCCTCCCTGGCCTCCGCCGGCCAGAAAATTCCAATGAGAGACTCTTGTTCTCTCAACCCCGGCGACAAATACCCGGGGAAACTGCGTCGTCGTCATTGACGGCAGGTCAAACACGGCGGCAGATCCGTTTCCGTAGCCCACGTATTGATCGATCCATTTTCTCCTGATGAAATCAAAAAACCAGAACGCCTCATAAGACCCTTTCCGCGTTTCATAAAACTCATACAGAACATTTCTCTCCGCATCGGTCATCCGCGCTACCCTGTAAATAAGCGAGAACGTTCTCTTCGGAAACCGCCACATCGAGCGGCGATTTTCCTTGCCCGACTCAAACTCCGAGACCAGGGTCCTGAATTGATGATCTAACACATAAGAATAAGACGGTTTCGGATCGGCGGGATAAACCTGTAGCGTCATTTAGGCTGCCCCCTTAACCATTGCCCTTGTTGAGCCTGCCAGGCGTGCGTCATTGTTTACGACCTCTATGATCGCCTCGGGATTTTTTCTGATAAAATCCCTGAACGACTGCGGATCGATGGCGTTAATGTAAAACGCGGTGATGCTTGATCTACGGTCCTTGCCGAGGGCTTTCATCTGCTCCGGAGTAAACACGCCCTCTCCGCGCTGTAAAACGGCCGGATATTCGTCGGGCATCAGGCCGGAATGAAACCTCGGCAATTTCGATAAATTCCACCCCGGCATTAAAACCGGTTTGCCCTCTTTTCCGACAATGCCTCCCTCGTGAAAAAATTTAAGGAGGGTTCCAATAATCCCCAGCACGCCGCCCCAGCCTCCGCCTTTTTCTTTGCTCTGCCCCGTAATGTTTCCGAAGACAATCCAGTTGGAGATCATCTGTGAGATGGCGCGGGAAAAGGACTGGACCAGATTATTGCAGAATCCTTTCCACCAGTCGGACAGGTCTTTGACCCCGCCCTTGAAGAGGTCGAAGAATCCCGACTGCATGGATTGCCCGATGCTCTCAATGACACCCTCCCATTGTTTCTCCCATTCGGAGGGTTTAAGCGCCCACAGACCCTGCATGGCATCGATCTGTTCTTCGATGGCCTGCTCGGCTTTGAGCGCTTCAAGATTCCAATCTTTGATCAGTCCCATTGAGGATTGAAGCGAGTCGATCCATTCATCCTGCGCCTCAGTTGCCCTCTGAAATGCCTGCGATTTCCTGAGTATCAGGTCTGCGGTCTCGTATGATTCTTGATTATATTTGTCCTCGGCCCTCCATATCTCCTCGGTCCAGTGGGTGAGGAGTTTCAGGGTCTCGACCTTTTTGCTGTCGGGGTAGACGTCTTTTCTGGTCTCAGCCTCCACCCGCGTCTTAATTGATTTTTCTTCAAGGGCTATTTGCTCCCTGAGATATTTTGCCCAATCCTGCCACATGTAGAGCCGCTCTTTGGCCTCCTGCGTGGCCTCCGGTCCAAGGCGATAAGGAGTGCCCGGCTTTGCCGTTTCGGCCTTGCGGAGAAATTCCTCATAAACGCCGATGGATCTCTCCGCTTCTTTCAGGTCGCTTCTCAGCTTGCCAAGAACATCAGCCGGCCCCTTACCGGCCCACCGGTCGGCGATTTCAATCAGCCTTTTAAACCAGTCGAAGACTTCCTTAAGCACGGGCAGTAAATGCATGCCGAGCGTCTCTTGCAGTTCCGACCATGAATTTCTGAATTGGGCCAGGGTTCCGGCGTAGGAATTAAGATCGGCCCTGGCCGTGCCTCCGAATTTCTCATTTAAGATCTTCATCGCATACTCGGCCTTTTCAGCCATTGTTGCGTTGGAGCCGAGAATCGCGTCGAGGTTGCGAAGCTCCGGGATGTAGCGGCCAAGCATTTCGACGTT
>JBBIHN010000128.1:0-5380 GCA_037446995.1 Caldifarciminota bacterium
CTCCTCTAAGAGCAATTCGGGCGAATATGAGCCAATGAGCCCAAATCTTATCTTCATTAAAAAACGCAAAAGTCGTGTGCCTACTTTTATCTATAAGTATGTTCTAACTTGGGTTAGAATTAATTTTGATGAAAGATGCGCCGGATAACCAGAACCATGAAGCAGAAACTAACGCGGCTTTATCCGGTATATGTTACGCAGGAAATAATCGACGTTGAATATTGCCGAGATCTCCCCGGGCTTTAGATAGCGCCGAATTTTGCGGTCGTTCTTAGCCAGGTCTTCGAGTTGCGTCTGGTCTCGAACCGCCTTGAAACTGAGCTGTTGAACGTGCCGGTATGTCGTCTCCCGGTCCATTCCTTTTTCGATCAGCCGGTTCATGAGATACTGGGAGGCGTAAACGCCGAGACTCGACCTGATATTCTGCTTCATGCGTTCCGGATAGACGTTCAAGCCGGCAAGCACCCATTTCATTTTCAGGGTGAGATAATGGGTCAGATGAAAAGCGTCCGGGATTATCACCCGCTCAACTGATGAATTGGTTATGTCGCGCTCGTGCCAGAGATTGATATTTTCATAGGCCGGGATCAGATAACCGCGCAGTATCCTGGCTAACCCGGCGATTCGCTCGCAAATCTCCGGGTTCTTTTTATGCGGCATTGCCGAGGAACCCTTTTGCCGGGCGGCGAAAGGTTCGGCGAGTTCCGCGATCTCGGTGCGGCTTAGATTTCTGATCTCGGTAGCAATCCGTTCGAGCGCGCCGGCATAAAGCGCCATCACCGCGATCATATGCGCGAAGCGGTCCCTGGGCAGCACCTGCGTGGATACCGGTTCGGCATTCAGTCCGAGTTTCTTCATAACCCTTCGCTCCACCGCCGGATCAAGCACCGTATATGCGCCGACCGCGCCGGACAGTTTTCCGTAGGAAATCTCCCGAGCCGCGGTTCTCAAGCGTTCGTATGCCCGGCTGATTTCCTGGTACCATGATCGGACTTTGTAGCCGAAAGTGATCGGCTGGGCAAAAACCCCGTGGGTTCGGCCCATCTGCGGAGTCAACCAGTATTTACGGGAAAGACGATCAATGATTTTCCGCAATCCCCGAACCTCGGAATCGATGACCGCAAGCGCTTCGATAAGAATCAGGACAAAAGACGTATCAACCAGATCGTATGATGTCAATCCGAAATGGATCCACTTACCCGAGGCGCCGAGTTTTTCGCGGGCGGCGTGCAGGAATGAGATAACATCATGTTTGATAGTTCTTTCGATCTGCTCGACCCGGCCGGGGTCGACTCTTATCTTGCCGATCTTGCGGCTGAGTCCGGCCGGTATAATGCCCAGCTCGGTCTCCACTTCGGCGACAACCCGTTCAACCTCGAGCCACTTGCCGATTCTATACTCATCGCTGAAAAGTGTGGTCATCTCTTTGGTCATGTATCGCTTTATCATCGCGTTTCTCCTTGACGATGGATCACGAGCATCAAAAACTAAAGTAGGACTGCAGGATCAGCCCGCCGCGGTCAATGATTATATCGACCTGGCGCGCGGTTTTCAACGCTTCCTGAAAATCACTGCGATTTCTTATTCGACGGTCGCCGATCTTAAGCACGACATCACCGATCCTAATTCCGACCCGGTCGCCAATACTGCCCGGATCGATACGAACAACGATAACCCCTTCGCGGTATCCGATATTGTATTTCCGGGCGAGATTGCTGTCAATGTTCTCGACGTGAATACCGAATTTCGTCGTCGGCGGCGACCCCTTGTATTCCTGAACGACCATGCTGATGCACAGGGTGTCATCGCCCCGCATCAAGTCCAGAACCAGCGTATCATCGACAAAAACATCGGCGACAAAACGGTCCCAATCATTTACCTTTCTGATCGACGAACCATTCAGGCCGATGATCTGATCGCGGTTCTTGATCCCAGCCCGCTGCGCCGGACTGTTTTCGTCCAGGCCGGTAACCAGTATGCCAAGCGGTTTCAGTCTCATTGAATCAGCCATTGCCGGCGTAAGGTTCTGAAGCCATAAACCGATCCAGGGTACTCTGACCTTACCGTGGTTCTGCGTTTCTTTGATGAATTTTCTGGCGATATTCACCGGCCTGGCAAAACCAATGCCCTCAGACCCTCCTCCCGAGGTAAAAATGAAGGTGTTGATACCGATCACCTCGCCGGTAATGTTGACCAGCGGACCGCCCGAATTACCGGGATTGATCGCGGCGTCGGTTTGAATCATATTCTTATATAGCCGGCTTCCGTCAGTCGACTTGATCGACCGGTGGGTAGCCGAGATCACGCCGACGGTCACGGTCGGACTGATGTCCTCGAGCAGAAACCCGAACGGGTTGCCCAGGGCAATCACCCACTCGCCAATCATCAAATCATCGGAATTGCCGAGGCGTATATAGGGCAAGCCATTGCCGTCAACTTTGAGCAGGGCCAGATCGTTTGTCGGATCGGCCGCGATCACGGTTCCCCTGAACTGACGGCCGTCGGCCAATGATATCATTATTTCTTCGGCGTTGACAACAACATGTTCATTGGTCAACACATAACCATCCGCAGATATGATCATGCCCGTACCCAGACTTCTAACCTGCTGGCGATAATATCGCTCCGGGAAAAAATCGCGGAAAAAATCCTGGAAATACTGCTCGCTGAAAGGCGAAAAGAAAGGCGATGTCGCGACAACTCTGGTCGATACGACGGTTATCGAAACAACCGCGGGCGCAACCGAGCCCGCCGCGACCACGATCGCATTGGCGCGTTGTTTGAAAACCTCTTCGTTGATCCTGAGGCGCTGAAAACCATCGACATAAGCCGGCCCTGGTTTGACGCGGAACTGCTGATAGATCAGAACCAGCAGCAGCCCAAATACGAACCCGATCAGTACGAGCAGAATTCGCGGGACTTTCATCTTTTCTGCCAGTCTTTCAAGAACTGTTCAATACCCGCGTCGGTCATTGGATGCTTGATCAGGGAAGTAAACACGCTGTAGGGAATCGTCGCAATATGCGCGCCAATTATCGCGGCCTGGCGCACATGTTCAGGATGACGAACTGAAGCGAAAATTACCTCGGCATTGTATTTAAAAATGCCTATCAGTTGAAGTAAATCCTCAACAACATTCACGCCCGGATTGCCAACATCATCAAGCCGGCCGACAAACGGACTGATGTAGCGGGCGCCGGCTTTGATTCCGAGCAAACCCTGATTCATGGAAAAAATCAGAGTCATGTTCACCGGTATGTTTTCGCGGCCGAGCGCGCGCGTAGCCTTCAAACCATCGGCCGTGCAGGGTATCTTGACGACCACATGTTCGCTTATCGAACTCAGTTCGCGCGCTTCCTTAATCATTCCGTCTTTATCCCGGCTCAGCACTTCGCCGCTTACCGGTCCTTTGACAATATCGCATATTTGCTTCAGGGTTTTCTTGTAATCGCCCTTTTCCTTTGCCATCAGGGATGGATTGGTTGTAACGCCGTCCAGTATGCCCAATTCGGCGATCTCCTTGATCTGCTCGATATTCGCCGTATCAAGGTATAACTTCATCAAACCCCCTTCACTATTCACGGTTCGTTCAATAATCAACTTTCAACAAACATAGGCCCTGCGCCGGCGCAAAATAAATGTCTCTTATCCGGCCTTCAAACACCCGCCTGACATCATCCGGGCAGTAACGCCCGCGTCCGATGTCGCAAAGGAAACCGATCAAACCGCGCGCCGTTTTGTGAAGAAATCGATCGGCTTTGATGGTAATTATACAGCCGGTTGGCTCTGGTGTCAAGTCGAGCTCGAACAACCGGCACACCGTGTTCTTCTTCTCGGTGAGCATTGAGAAATACTTGAAATCATGTTCACCCAACAGCAATTCAACACCTTTTCTTATCCGGTCGATATCAAGGTTATATTTGACAAACCAGCAATAACGCATTTGCCGCGGCCAAGGCTCATAGATGATCCGATACTGGTAGGTCTTACTGACCGCCGAATAGCGGCTGTGGAAATCGACCGGCGCTTCGTCGATTTGTTTCACGTAGATATCGCCGCCGGTCAGTCGGTTGACCGCCCTTCGCACGCGTTCCAGGTCGAGACCGGATCCGGTCAAGAAGTTGGCGACCTGGCCCGCGGCATGCACGCCCCGATCGGTTCGTCCGGCGCCGTTCAATGTTATCGCTTCCGAGATCACCCTGGAAATCGCGGTTTCCAGTTCACCCTGAATTGTCCGTTGATCCGGCTGATACTGCCAGCCGTGGAAATCGGTACCGTCATATTCGATCAGCAAACGAATATTTCTCATCGTTCCGGGAGACAAAACCGCGGATTATTGTCGATTAAGCGCAAGGCAGAACCATACGAAAAACCGACCCCGCGCTGCTTGCCTCCAGATCAAGCCGTCCGCCATGGGCGGTAATAATGTTCTGGGCAATTGCCAGGCCGAGTCCAGTACCGCCCTTTTTGGTCGTAAAAAACGGATCGTAGATCTTTTTTCTCAACGATACGGGCACTCCTTTACCCTGATCCTGAACCGCGATCGTCCCTTCTTTTCTCTCGGCATAGGTCGAGATCGCGATCTTGCCTCCCTCAGGGCTTACCTCCACGGCGTTGAGAATAAGATTGATCAAGCCGGCTTTTAATTTTTCAATATCGCCGAGCAGGTAGAAATCTTCTTCCTTGCGGATCAACTGGATCTTCTTTCCGCTGATCATCGGCAGAACGCTCGCCAGCGCTTCGTTCACGATCTCGCTTGCCTTGATCCGGTTGCGCTTGGCCGGCGTGAACTGGGCAAAGTTCAGAAAATCGGTAACGATGTCATTGAGCCGGTTCGATTCTTTCAAAGCCAGGTCGACAAAATGTAGAAACTCCTTGTTCTGGATGCTGCCGCGCAGCACTTCGAGCGCTCCCCGGATCGAAGCCAGCGGATTCCGGATCTCATGGGCGAGGGATCCGCCCAACTCGGCCAGCAATTTCGTCTGCCGTGAGACGCGGGATTGATCTTCAAGTCTCCTCATTTCGGTACAATCCTGCATGACGCCCATTACCGCCTGGTTATCGAAGATCCGCGCGCAGGTGATCACATAATACCGCCGGCCGAACTTCATCTCGCTGGAAGCGGGGACATTCCTGTCCCGCAGAAAATTCGCCACGTGCAGATGCATCCTGGTTTTGATCCGGTTTTCCGGAATATTGGTATAGATGATCGAACCGGCATTATCGATCGTAATGATGCCGGTCGGAAGATTGTTGAATATTTCCTCGGTCGTAAGCCGCAGCCGCCGCGCTTCCTCGGTGCGCCGCTCATAGCGTTCGGACAGCGCTCCGCTGAGAATACCGGTCAGCAGGAATAGCAGGCCGAAGACGTAAAACCGCT
>JBBIHN010000129.1:0-216 GCA_037446995.1 Caldifarciminota bacterium
ATCAGTTTTCTTTCCGGTTAACGCCCGAAGCATGTCGCGTGCTTCTCGGCAAAGGCATTGATTTTATCAATAGCTTTATTTGGGAAGTGCACCGACGCGCTTACGGCTGATGCGCGGATAAAGCCCCAAAAACGGGGCTTTTTTTTTGCGCTGGTGTCTGTATATGCCTCGCGTGTCAAACCTCAAGAATTTGGCACGATTTTAGCGGCTGGATAA
>JBBIHN010000129.1:246-5370 GCA_037446995.1 Caldifarciminota bacterium
TGCGTGTGGGATTTTTTACAGTGCTTTCATATGATCAATGAACTTTTGCGCGTCGCCTTTGTTGTGACACACGGCGATGTGTGCGCCGGCGGCGGCGAGCAAGTCAAGTTTTTGCTGTTGCAACAGGGTAAGTTTATTTCCCTCGCGCTTGACCTCGATGGCGATAAATTTACCTCTGAAGCAACCGACAATATCCGGGAAGCCGGAGCGCGTCGCCTGATGAATTTTGATTGTGCATGCTCCTGCCCTTTTCAGCATTTCCATGATCTCCGCTTGGATCTCCTTTTCCAGCGGTCTCCGGTTAGAACGACCGTTCGAGGGGGTTTAGACTTCCGGTCCATGTTTCTCCTTTCGCTCACGCAAGTTCTTTCTTGATTTTTCTGAAGTGTGAAGTAGTAAAGTTCTCTTTCCGCTTCACAACATCGTATATTTTTTCTTCTATCCCGTTCCGGCAGAATACCCAAATCAGGAGCGCGGGCTTGTCCCGATAAATGTGTTGCATCCGGTTAAGCGTTTGGATATAAGATAGATAGGCGAAGTGCGGCGTAAACAGAACGATTGTGTCCGCGTCCTTTAGATCAATTCCTTCTCGCTTCGAGACATATTGTCCGATGAAAATCTTATCACCATCGGCAAATTCTTGCCAGTCCTCCGTTATCTGCCCGCCGAACGCGGACATCAGCATTTCACGCTCGGCGATGAACGTGTAATAAACCGCTATCCGCTTGTATAATTTGGCGATATGGCGGACAGCGTTTATCTTGTGCATTGATACGATGATCCCCGTGTCCTGTCCTTCAGGGATAACCGTCCCGGAATATAGTTGATGCAGTTTGGCAAGTAACTTGACCGCCGTATCCGCTACCACCTGATATCCGGCGATGGTGACGACCTTGTCCTTTTTTAGCCGTTTTGTGTAGTCTTTAATCTCGTTTGGCGTATCCACCCAGTAAATTATCTCGCGATGCTCAGGATACTTGAACCCGGAACCCGCTTGCGTCTGGGTCACAGTTATCCGGCGCAAATACGGCTGGATCAGATCAATCCGTCCAGCGGAGTAGTCATTGACCGTTTGGTTCGCGCCGATGATTTTCTTCTTTATCGAGACATAATCGCGTGCCCACGCGTAGAAGTTCTTATAACCGGCGATCAACGGCGAGGACGAGTTACACGCCCATAATTGGTGATAGATTTGAGAATATGACTCTGGGGTCGGCGTGGCGGACAGCAGGATACAAACGTTGTTCTTTGTCAGTTTGCGGAGATCGTTCGCCCTTTTCGTCGGTCTCGGATATGCGCCGAACGAGTGCGCCTCGTCTATGATCATCACACGAGGCGCGTATTCGATCTTGTGAAGGCTGTCGAACGAGACGATCTCAACGTCTATCTCGGTCATGACGGGATATGTCCGCCGAAGTTTATTTAGCGTGTCCTTGATGGATGGTATCACGGACTTTTTGGTGGCAAACAGGACGTACGGTGGCAGCCTATATTCCCAACTAAGTCGGGCTGCCACCATCAACGAGATAGGCGTCTTGCCGGTGCGTGTCTCCATCGCGAGATAGACAAGCCGGCTGTCACGACAGATATTGACCGCCTCATCAATCTTTTCCATCTGGTACGGGAGCAGGATCAAATATTCCATCGTCACCATCCTCGCTTGATACTTCGTTGGATAGGAGTTTGACGTAGCAGACGGGACAAACGGTCTGCTCGTTGTTGTACCAGCGCGTACATTCCGGGCATATCTTCATCTCCGCCTCCTGAACGTTTCGAGCAGAGCGATCGCCAAGCACAGTCCAAGCGAGACAAAAAACAGCCCCATCGTGATCGGGGTATTGTCGATAACATCGCACATCATGCTTTGAATGGCAATCAGTCCGCCGATTATCGCCAAGATCAGCGCGATGTACAGTAGTGCCGTGATAAGAAGGTCGTAGAATTTCATAAATCATCTCCTCTAATTAGATTGAGTTCGTACTGGAGAAGCTCAATCCCGCTTAATTTGCGGTGTTTGATTATACAAACCATACACATAGGTTTGCGCTCCACCGTCTTTATCCTCAGTTCATTGCCTTTGACAAACTCACTTCGCGTGATCCATCGCCCACACTTACTGCAGCGCAACAGCGCATAATCACGGACCATGTTATTGAATTGATCGCGCAAGCGCAGAACATTGGCAAGCTCGTTCTTCGTCCAGCGGTGGCGCGTTTTTTCATGGGTCAGCGCAGCTTCAAGCCTTCGGGCTTTCTCGACGTAATAAACCGCAAGGAGCATTACTCCGGTTATAATGACGAGACTTAACAAGAGGATTATTATTTCGATCTGGTTATTGACCAGATTAATAATATGGCTCATTCGTCCCTCCCCAAATCGTTCTCGATCATTGCCAGCAATTCTTCCAGTTGCGGCAAATCTTTTACGTACACCTTTAGATCGTTTTCATAGCCTTCGCGGGCATCTTCTGGAAGCTTTGCCATCAGCTTCCTGATCTCTTTTGCGGTGTCGTCCGCCTTTTTGTAGTTCGCCCAATGCTTGTAAGCATTGCGCCAGGTCTGTATGTCCAGGACATCGGCGCAGAGGATCGCCGTGGTCCAGTCCTCATTCTCGCCAACAATGACGCCAAGATGCTCTTTGATGGAGTTCTTGATCCGTGTCGGGACCTCGAAGTTGTCAAACTTGGCGCGGGCGAGCGTGTTCAGGATGTCGATGATACGCTCTTTTGCGAGCGTCTCTTTTTGTTTCTCCGGCGATGGGGGCACGTTTTCTTGAACGGGGCGGTGTTTCTCGGCATACGGTGCAGGTTCTGCCGGTAGCGGTTCTGCCGGTAGCGGTGCCGGTTCTGCCGGTAGCGGTGCCGGTTTAGCAGTCTTTTTTCTGGTCTCGGCGACCTTTTCTAACTGCTTTTTCTGAAGTGCCTCCAGTTCATATATGATGGTTTCCAGATCGGCAACGTTGCCGTTCCGGTACGCATCCGCCAGCGCGGAGCGATACCTTTCCCAGTCACTACCGGAGAGTTGTACGCCGTTCAACAGGTCATAGCCCTGCTTGACGTATTGTGCTAGTTCTATGCCTGGCTTTGGCGTTACGGTCTCCTCCACCGCCTCGTCACCGTTAGGCGCGACTTTTGCCTCTTTGGAGTAGTCGGCAAAATCGCAGTCTTTAGGAAAGACTTTGGCGAAGAACTCGCGGATCAAGTTCTTTTCCAGCATCCCGTACGGATCCCCATGCCAAAACGGGGTATCCTGCATCTCATGGACCAGTTGAAGCGGTCTGGACACAAACGGATGTGTCCAGTCCTTCCGGTATATGGTAATAATTCCGCAAAGATCGGTCTTTTCCGTGTCGATGACGTTTATGTTATATTCGTCGTAGCCGCCGTCGCCACGTGTTTTGCGCCTGGCTAATTTTTTGAATACTACTTTACCGCTGTATTCAGTTTTCCAGCCGTCCAGTTGACCTGACCGCTCCGCCCTGTTCAGATACGCGGAGTAATCCGGTATCGTGCCGAGGTTGTAGCGTTTTAGCTCATTGTCCCAATACGGGACGGCGTGGACTTCCTTCAAAATAGGGTTGAGTTTCATCGCGACGCACGCGCGGATGAAATTCCTTTTTTGCTCAACGTCAAATTTCTTCAGCCCGCCGGAAGCGGAGAGGATGCTGATCGCTCCGTCAATGATCGCTTCCTCTTCGGCGGTTTTTGGTTTTATCATAATCTCTTCCATGTTTACCCCTTTATCCGCAGGTATGGGTTGCGGATGATCTGCGTCCCGGCAACGCCGATATTTTCTTCGGTTGCCTGTTTGATAGCGGTCTTGTTGACCTCGATTTTCTCGGACGGTTGCCACGACTTTTACGGCGTCCAAGTCAACCGCATTTACCTTGATCGTAGCGGTCTTGAACCGGAGCGGAACGGCGTCCTCGTCCACAATGTCCACTGACGGGTTGCCCTTGCACAACGTGACCGTCAGTGCTCCGCTGGTCAGTTTGTCTTGTCCGCACGCTTTCATTGCCTTTATGATGTACTTGTGTGCGGTCTCTATCATGCACTCGTCTTTTTTGGCAAGGTCGGTCAAAACCTTTGCCTTTGCCTTCCGGGCTTCCATCCTTGCCGTTATTTCGTCTATTGTGTTACACAACGGAACAACGGCTTGCACGCCCTTTTGCATAAGCTCAGAAAACATTTGATCCACTTCAGGAGTAAATACCCCTCCAGATTCTTCCAGCAGGTCCAGGAATTGGACTGCCATTTCACTTAATGCCATTATATTCGGCATTGATCCTCCTCTTGTAGTTGTTGTTGATTATGTCGATGGTTGCTTTTATTGCGCTGGATAATTCGCGGCAGTATTGCATTTGTGCGTCCAGCGTGGTTTGACTTGAATTTGCGGCGGGTTTATTCTCGCGTTGTTTCTCTTTTTTCCTTTCCATTGGGACCTCCCTTTTCTTGGTTTATGCTTCTAAAATAACTCATTCTCGCCGTTTGGCAAATCGTTTTTTTGCATAGCAGACATTGGTGACAAAAGGGAAGCCCATTATCACCTGATAGCCACTGTCCTCAAGTGCGGAACTGCGCGCATTGATATTTCGCGGCAGTCCTTTGACGTCAACAAACGGGATCAGTCCTGCGGTCTTGTTGACAAACTCCTCGGCAAGGTCCTTTTCGACATAAAGCCGACCTTCAAGCCGTCTCAAGCCAAAATACGCTTTGAGAATGTGCTGGTTCTGATAGAGATACATATACGACAGCTTGCTGTTTGCCGCGAGCCATGTCATTCGTATGTATTCGGTTCCCTTTGTTTTTTTTATCTGTGTCATTGATACTCCTCTTTATATATCATCCATCTATCGTTCCGGGCGTGCTTCTCGCTGCGTCCTTCGGGCATTTCTTCCTCGGTCGGGATTTTCAGTTCGTAGCCATAGTGGGTCATGCCTTTGATTACCATTGGTCGGACTTTGTTGCACCAGGGATGGTCTTTTAGCAGCTTGCCCATGTCACGAGGCGATAAAACAAGGTTGTCTGCCTTGCTATACCGCCGTTTCATCTCAATATATGCCGGCTCCAATTTGAACCGGATAAAATGGAACCTGTTATCATGGGAATACCCGCTTTGCAGGAAC
>JBBIHN010000130.1:0-5369 GCA_037446995.1 Caldifarciminota bacterium
TTAATCCTTGACGAGACGACATCATCGGTTGACCCGGAAAGCGAGCGCCAGATCCAACAGGGCATGAAAGAGCTGCTCAAGGACCGAACCGCGATCATTATCGCCCATCGCTTGACCACAACCCGCCTTGCCGACCGCGTACTGGTAATACATCGAGGAAGACTGATCGAGCATGGAACCCATAAAGAGCTGATCGCGCGACAGGGCCATTATTACGCCATGTACCGACTGCAGTATTTACAGGGTGCCGCATGAGATCAATCAAGAGATTCTATAAGACCAGGATACTGTGGACATGCTTCATACTAGCATTTTCGATCATCACGACCTTGACCGGCCTGGTTTTTCCCTACATACTCAAAGACATCATCGACGGAATCCAGAGAGGGTTTGCCGACCGTGATCTGATGTGGTTTGTTCTTGTCATCGGAGCGATCGGATTTGCCAAGGCGCTGTTCAACGCGCTCCTGCCCTATGCCCGCGGACGTACCAATGAACTGTTCTTGCTCGAGGAAAGGAAAACCGTCTTCTCGCATATCCTGCGCCAGGGACATTCGTTCACGAACCGATTTCCGACCGGCGATATTTTTCAACGGCTTGATCACGACCTGAATGAATTTTCATGGTTCGCCTGTTCAGGAATATTCCGGCCGCTGGAAGGGTTGATCATCTTAATCATCGCGATCTACTTAATGTCCCGCATCAATGTCCTGCTCACGCTAATCTCGGTACTGCCGGTGAGTCTGGCCGCGATCGGCTGGCTGAGAATCAGTCCTCACATGTACCGGTACTATCACGCCTGGCGCGGCCTTATCGCCAAGGCGAACAATCATCTGCAATCAAGCTTTGCCGGCATCAAACTCGTCAAATCATATTCGATCGAAAAGCAGACCCATAAGCAGTATCAGCATATTCTCGGCGAGCGCGTCCGCGCGTCGATAAAGGTCATCAGAATCGAGACTCTTACCGACAGTCTTTTCACTTCGATCGAAGAGCTCGGCGTGATCATGGTCTTGCTGGCCGGCGGCATATTTGTCATCAAAGAATATTTGACGATCGGCGAATTTATTGCCTTCAATGCCTACATTATCATGCTGCTTGACCCAATGATCCGGATCGGGAATTTTTTTGTCGCCCGAAAGCGCGCCCAAGTGCAAAATGAACGGCTTGAGGAACTCAAGAATCATCCCCCGGCGGTCATCGACCGGGGTACCGGCAACCCCGCGGCCAATGCCGATATTCACCTGCGCCGAGTGACATTCCAATACCCGAATCAGGAAAGAACCGCTCTCAAGAACATAAACGCCGCGATTCCGTTCGGCAGGAAAATCGGCATTGCCGGCACCGTCGGGTCGGGCAAGACGACCCTGATAAAACTTCTGATGCGCATTGCCGATCCAACACAGGGAGAAATACTCATCGGCGACGCGGATATACGGGAACTGAAGATTGAGACCCTGCGTTCCCTGTTCGGTTATGTGCCTCAGGATCCCGTGCTTTTTTCCGATACGATACACAATAATATCGCCTTCGGCCGTGAATTCGATGACCGGGAAATGGGACGCGCTTTGAAGCTCGCCCAGCTCGAGAATTTCGTGCGCAGAGCGCCCAAAGGTTGGCAGGAGCTTGTCGGCGAAAAAGGTCTGAAACTATCCGGCGGCGAAAAACAACGGATCTCGATTGCCCGGGCGATAATCGGCCGGCCAAAAATCCTGCTGTTCGACGATGCGACATCCAATCTTGATGCGGAAACCGAGAGGAACTTGATCAATCAGTTGACCGGAGATCCCATGATCACGCTCGTTATCGCGTCTCACCGGCTTTCGATACTATCGGCCTGCGATAACATCTATGTGCTGGACAAGGGCGAGATCAAGGAGCACGGCACTCACGCCGCCCTGCTCAAGAACAAGAATCTGTATTGGGATCTCTATAAATACCAAATCGGGTAGGGCGATCGATTATCCGGGTCTTACGATGTCATTACTGCCCCACGCCCCATCGGTGATGATACACTGATCAAGGAAGGCTTCAGGCTCACAACACCGCCGTTACAGATGTATGACGTCGCCCTTTTCGTACAAGGAAATGAACAACAGCAGGTATTCGCGGATATGCCGGGTGATCAGGAAATTATTCTTGATATGCGAGCGGCCGTTGACCCCGAGCCGCCTGGCATAAGCCGGTTCGTTGAGCAATTGCTTCAGATAATGCACCGTGCCGTCGATGGAATGGGTCAGTATGCCCGAATACTTGTGGGCGATCTGCAAGGGAATACCGCCCACCGCCGAGGCGATCACCGGTTTTGCCTTCCATAATGCCTCGGCAACGGTCAACCCAAAACCTTCTTTCAATGATTTCTGCAGTACGACCGATGAAGCCCTCTGCAGGGCATTGATTTCGAGGTCGCTGCCCGGCGGCAAATAGATCACGTGAACATCCTGATCGTCCGCGGCCGCGGTCTTGACTTCGTCCAGGACTTTCATTCCTTCCGGGTCGTCGGTGGCCCCGCCGCCGGCAAGCACCAGCTGACAGTCGATATGCCGCTTAACCCTGCGGTAAACCTCAATCACGCCGACCGGATCTTTGAGATAATCGAATCGCGAAATCTGAGTCACGATCGGGCGGTCCTTGTCGATGTTGAACCGGCCGAGTATCGCATCGATGTTGCCCGGCGAGATCTCCTTATTCTTGTTGCTCAAGGGATCGATCGATGGCGATATCAACACCTGAGGGATACTGATGTTCATTGCAAACGCCGGCGCGGAAAACACCGCGCAATCGTATTTTTCAATATAGGATATTAGAAAATCTATCGTTGCCGGCTGCGGTTCGGTGAAATCGATGTGACAGCGCCACGCCCATTTGTTGCCGAGAACGTTTCTCATCTCGACAAGCGCCACCGGCTGGGGATCATGCACGAGCACAATGTCGGCGCCGAGATCCAATTCCCGGCACGCGGTTCGATTGATATGCAGAAAATACTCCATGTCATCGCCATTGATCGTGATCGGCACGCCGTGCAGAGCATTGTGAATTCTCTTGGTTATGTCAAAGAACCGATCATCGCCCCTGATCGCGTTCCAGGAAGCCTCAACCCCAAGCAATTTCATCAACGGCATCATTCTCGTCAGGATCTCGGCGACTCCGCCGCCGACGAGCGTGGAGTTGATGTTGAGTATGGTCTTGCTTTGCAGACGGTCGGCCAGCAAATGCAGCTCATCGATTACATGCTTGCCGACTATCGGCATGTACCGGTTTATGCTACGCATACTCGCTCATCATACCCACGATCCTGGACCGGAGGCTCTCGAGGGTATAAGTATAGGGATCCAACCGCGTTAGTTCGGCAGCGAGCTTCGCCTCGCCGATCTGCGCGCACCAGACGGCAAAATCATTATCTTCTCGTCCCAGACGCAGACGCGCTTCGAACATGTGAAAAACGAGAGCATCAATGGTGATCACTTTCAGGATCTCAACCATTTCCTTGAGTGTCGAGCAGGAGTATCCCGCCGGCAGAACATAGGTGGTGCAGCTCATGAAATGAAACTCTTCGCCCGGCAGGCACTCGATCGGCGCGCAACTTCCCGTTGCATATTCTTCAAGGATCTTGACGAAAGTACGCCTCAGTTCTTGCAGGTCTCTCACCGAAACTGTATCAACGCTGGCAATAATTTCAGCCAATGATTTCAGCCTCAGAGCATTGGCGACCCAGTAGGCGAAATCATTGGTCGGCTCGGGTGAAAGATGATATCTCTGTTGCAAGGAACGATGCGTGTGATAATAGATGGAAGATTCGGGAACGGTTTGCAGCGCTTCACGCATCTGGGTTAAATCCTTGACGTTCAAACCCAGAAGCCGGACGAGATTGAACCGGGTGAAGAAGATGAAAGGTTCTTTCATCGTATCAAATCCTCGAGCAATTGACGCACCGCCAGATAATCATGCACATTGTAACGCGCCCAGGAATTGACGATTCCAACGCGCAGCGTATAAGCCGCTGCGGGCAGTGCCCGAAACATCTCCTCGTCGGTCCAGTCATCGCCGATCGCCATGATATGATCGTATCTGTGCAGGCCCACAAAATGCATGGCGGCAATACCCTTGTTCACGCCCTCATTTCGAATCTCAATGACCTTATGTCCCTGCAATACCTGCAAATCCATGTTGGCGGTGTACTCAATCAGTTCATCGCGCAATTCGTGAGCGCGTATCGCCCCAATCTCGGGATCCGAGCCTCGATAATGCCACACAATGGAAAATTCCTTTTCCTCAACCGTCGATCCCGGCAAACGGCGCGCGTACAACTCCAGTATCGGCAGCAGTTTTACTTTCCAGTCGCTGATCATCGGCTTGAGCATCTGCCATTGATTGTTTCTTTCTTTGATCCAGACACCGTGTTCGGCGACGAAATTCATATCCAGTCTTCCCAGCCACTGCTCGAGCGTCTTACGGTCCCGGCCGCTGACCAGAACAACATCCAGGCCGTCGAACTTGATTGCCCGCTCGAGCAGAGCGATGATCTCGTCACCGGGTACGGCCCGGTTCGGATCGGCAACATAAGGAACGAGCGTACCGTCATAATCGAGCAGTATCAACCGCCGCTGCGCCCTTCGGAAATCATCGACCATCGCTTCTCTGGTGCGGGCATCGATGAGTTTTGCCAGATATCGTTCTTTTCCGAGTTCTTTTATCGCCCGCATCTCGCTGATGAATTCACCGGCCCAGTACGCGACATCATACGACTGAAGTCTTTTCTGCATAATGCGATTGCGGCGGCGCTGCTCATCAAGCGGCATTTCGAGCGCGTTCTTAATGGCCGCGGCTAACTCTTCAACGCTGTTGGGGGTGACGATCAAGGCTTCGCCCAGTTCTTTGGCGGCGCCGGCCATTTCGCTCAGGATCAATACCCCATGCTGACGAGACCGGGCGGCAACGTACTCCTTGGCGACGAGATTCATGCCATCCCGCAGCGGAGTAACCAGACAGATATCGCTGACCAGGTAATGGGCGAGCAACGGCTCAAAGGGAAGATAGGTATACTGGTATATGATCGGCGTCCATGCCGTATCGCCGAATTGGCCGTTGATCCTGCCGACCGATTCATCAATATTCCTTTTCATGATCCGGTAACTTTCCACGCCGATGCGCGAAGGCACGAGGATCAAGATCAGAACGACTTTCCTGCGCCACGCCGGGTTCTCGTCAAGAAACAGCTCGTAACCGCGCAGGCGGTTGATCACGCCCTTGGTATAATCAAGGCGGTCAACCGACAGAATAACCCGGTAATCTTTGAGATCATTTCTGAGTTCAGCCTCGGCCGACCGGATATCCGGCAACGTGCCGGACTGGTTGAATTTTCTGAAGTC
>JBBIHN010000131.1:0-5306 GCA_037446995.1 Caldifarciminota bacterium
CGGTATCCGGACTGCATGTTGGTTACGTAATATTGTTCCTGGGGGCGTTTCTCTTCTTCCTGCCGTTCGACCGATCAGTAAAAGTATTGGTAATTTGCGTCGTACTTTTGTTTTATGCCGCCCTGACCGGGTGGCGGCCGAGCGTTTTCCGCGCGACCATGATGGCGATTATCTTCAGCTTTGCCGTGGTCGCGGAAAGAAGCGTGAAACCTGTTCATGTCGTCAATTTGACTGCCCTGGCGTTTTTAACAATCGAGCCGCTCATCTTGTTCGATGTTGGAGCCCAGTTATCTTTTGGTGCCGTCTACGGGATTCTCACTTTGTTTCCGCGGTTCAAAACCCGATTCATCGATCGAGTGCCCAGTCGATTTATCCGCATGTTACTGGGATCTCTGTTCGTATCGCTGTCCGCCCAATTATTCGTGATGCCGCTGATCAACTATTATTTTCACCGCATCGCGCCCTACGGCATCGTGTCGAATGTGATTGTCGTACCGCTGGCATCGGCGATTATCTTCTCGCTTTTTGTCATCTTGGTCATCGGTGTGGTTTGGTTCGGCGCCGGTCTTGTCCTGGCAGTACCGGTGCGGTGTTTATTGTTTCTACTGCTAAATATCTCCCGGTTTTTCTCATCCCTGCCTTACGCTGATCTCGCCGTATCCATGACACCGCTTGTTATTCCATTGATATATATGGTTTTTTTCAAACGTCTGAGAAAAACCAGTATTTACTTGATCTTGGCCATTATGATCATCAGGAGCCTGCCGGCGCCGGTAAATATGATTATGGTTCGAAACTGTGCCGCCGGCACTCTGATGAGTTTCAGTCACGGGGCAAAAATACTGATCGATCCTTCGAGCAACGAATACTCACTTACCCGGTTTTTGCAGAAGGAAGGCGTTAGATCGGTGGACTATGTGATCGCCCGGACAAAACCCAGAACCAGGCATGATAATTTCGTGGATATGCCTCCGGCATACTCCGCAAAGACGCTGAAATTCAACCGGACCGAGATCCGTATTGATAAGAGCGTCAATATCCTGCACGGCAACAATCAACTGGAGATATCGACGCCTGAAGATGGCGTGATCGAGCACTCGATCTTTGATGAGCGCAGGATTTTCAAATATCAGACGACGATCAACGCTACGATCCTTCAGGGCATTATTGACGAGTTGGTGTTTGTGGCACTGAGATTGCGACTGACAACGGGGCTATAGGGGAGAGTGTTCTTGACTTTGCGGTCAACCGGGCTAATATAAGCAGAGAAATCTGTCGGGATTTGAGCGGATAACGGATATGAAAACAATAACAAAGAACCTTCTTGTTCTTCTGGCCAGTGACGGCGCCAGCCGCTTGCTCGGTTTTCTCGCGACGGCAATCATTGCCCGTTCCCTGGCGATCGAGGGATTTGGATTGATCAGTTACGGCCTGGCGTTCCTTAATTATGCGATTCTTCTGGCTAATCCCGGATTGACCGTGATCGGCGCTCGCGAGATCGCGCGAGATTTGAAAAACCGGACGATCATCGAAGAACTGCAGGGATTGAGGATAGTGCTCATGCTGATCGTGCTTCTGGTTTTTGCGCTTGGATTGCTGTTGTTTCACGGTTCGGCGCAGGTGAAGCACATTATCATGCTGTATCTTATCACCTTGATTCCTTTCAGTTTTCAGCTCGAGTATGTTTTTCAGGGTCGGCAGGAAATCGGTTTGGTCGGCCTTGCCCGGTTTATTCAGTCATTCTCTTATCTGGCGTCGGTCTATGGTCTGTTGAAGATCATGGATAGTCTCGGCGTGCCGGTGGCTTTTGCCTTCGGGTATCTGGTCGGCTCCGGGCTGCTTTTGATCGTCTATCTGCGCAAATACCAGCGTCTGCCGGTACGCTTCTCTTTGCGCCGGTGGCGTCTGATTATGAAGTCGGCGTTACCGGTTGGGTTGGCAACGATATTCAACCAGGCGATGCTTAATCTGCCGATAATAATACTTGGTATCATGTCGACGCAGATCGAGGTCGGGGCTTTTAGCGCCGCCTACAAGATCATCTTGATGCTGCTCATTTTCGAAAGGGTTTTCCATTATGCGTTGTTTCCGTTCATTGCCCGGCAGTATCGGGAGAATCCGGCCGCGCTTACGAATTCGTTCGAGCTCCTTACCAAGGTAATGAGCGTGCTGACGAGCGCGATTGTGGCTTTTGGTATCGTTTTTGCCAAAGAGATCGTCACGTTCATCTACGGTGCCGGATACGGACCATCGATTGTCGTGTTACAGATTCTTCTGTTCTATTTTCTGATATCACCGCTGAATTCAATCTATGGTTATGGATTGGTCGCGCTTGAGAACGAAAAGAAGTTCATGCGGGTAACAATGTTCACCGCGGTCCTGAGCGCATTGTTGATGACGATGCTGGCCGCCCTTATGCAATCCCGGGGGGCCGCGCTCGCCTTGGTCGCCGGCGAAATCCTGAGTATTGTGTTGATGTCCCGCGGGTTGTTGAAACTGCGGAAATTCAACGTCTGGAATTGCCTGCGGGGTCCGGTGATCGCTTTGGCAGGAGCGGCGTCTATCGGGCTCTGGTTAAGATCAATGCCGTCGCTTTCCCGGTTCGCGATCGCGATCTTGGTCTACTTGTCGGTGATCGTAATATCCGGCCATTTCAGCAAGCATGACCGGATACGTCTGATGCGCAGCCTTCGCGATAAATCAGAAGGGCTGCCATAAGGCAGCCCTAAAGTTTCCGTGGCGGCTTGCGCCCGGTTATCTCAATAAGCGGATCATTTGATGGTTGCGCTTTCGAGTTCGAGCGTCATCTCAATGGACATCGTATCTTGCATATACATGTAGCTCTTCACGTTGCCGGTTCCCGGCGCCCAGTAGGTGTAGGTTGTTTCGCCGTCGTAGATATAACCGATTTCCCAGCAGTCGTTATAGGTCCCGGCCGGAACATTAACGTTCTTCTTGCCCAGGACAGTGGCTGTCTGTGTACTAGAAGTATCCTTGTGTACGGTCCAGGTATTGCCGGTTTCGACCGGAAAGACGAGATGGGTATCAGGTTCAGTATCGCTTTTGCTGGAGTAGACCAAAAGATAGTCGTCGGTTTCAACAAAATACATCGTATCGGTGGTGCCGGTAACAAGCGTATCGTCATATTCCATTCTGAAGATCACTTCAAATGCCCCGGTTTCATTATCCAGCGTGGTTTCGCGGCTGATCTGCAGTGTCTGGGATCCGGTCATGGTGTCATTAACCGTGCCGGTCATGATCGTGGTCAATCCGTAATTCCAATCATTCCCGACGGTAATGGGAATTATGGATTTCTCACCACCGCAACCGATGATGAGCAATGCCAAGCCTAGTGATAACACTAGTTTCTTCATATAACCTCCTTAGGTTTGTAGAATTATACTAATCTTACCTTAAATGTCAAGAGGGAAATAACCTGACTCCTCTCCACTCGTTTGGAACTTTCAATCGGTCATTGCGTTTGCCCCGTAGCGCATAGCAGCGGGGAGGAACAAAGTGACGAAGCAATCTCAGAATTGGTCATAGAATTATGACCGATGAGGATACTTTTTCAGAGACCTCGATTTAAATCGCGGGCTTGACTTAATCGTTGATTTCGCTATAATCTTCAAGTTCAATGACCGGCATGTGGTCGTATTTTTTACTATTTCGTCATTTCTGAATCATTGCTGGACCAGGGAGGTTTGATGAAGCAATACAAGAATTTCATCGACGGCAACTTAGTTGAGTCTGCTTCGGGTCGTAGCTTCGAGAATAGAAATCCGGCGGACTGGGGTGAGATCGTCGGTATCTTTCCCAAAAGCAATTCTGCCGATCTGAACCGGGCAATAGATGCCGCGAAAAAAGCATACCCTAAATGGCGCCGCGTGCCAGCGCCGAAGCGTTCTGAGATTATGCGCCGTGCCGCCGACATCATGATGCGACGCAAGGAAGAAGCCGCGCGTTTGATGACCCGGGAAATGGGTAAGGTTATCAAAGAGACCCGGGGTGACTATCAAGAGGGTATCGATACTGCGCTTTACGCCGGCACTGAAGGCCGCAAGTATTACGGATACACGTTGCCTTCCGAATTATCGAACAAATCGTGCCACACCCGTAGAGATCCGCTGGGTGTCTGGGGGCTGATTACGCCGTGGAATTTTCCGGTGGCGATACCAACCTGGAAAATATTTCCCTGTTTGACCAGCGGGAATACGGCGATTATTAAACCCGCGACCGACACTCCGGCCAGCGTGGGTGAACTGGCAATGATTTTACAGGAAGCAGGATTGCCGGACGGCGTTCTCAATGTCATCTACGGCGGCGGCAGCGAGATCGGAGAAGGCCTGTTGAACAGCCCGGATATTGTCGGCATATCCTTCACCGGTTCATCCGACATCGGCAAACGTATCGGCGAGGTCTGTGGAAAAACACTGAAGCGTTGTTCCCTGGAACTCGGCGGAAAGAACGGCCAGATTGTGTTGCGCGATGCGAACCTGGAACTCGCACTCGAAGGCGTTCTATGGGGTGCTTTCGGCACGACCGGTCAGCGATGCACCGCGACTTCCCGCTTGATCATCGAGGCTCCGGTATATGATAAGTTCATTGAAATGCTCAAAGTCCGGGTTGAGAAATTGAAATTGGGTAATGGGCTGAATGAAGATGTCGATGTCGGTCCCTTGGTCAATGAAGCCCAGCGTCAAACTACCCATTCTTATGTCGAGATCGGCATCAAAGAAGGGGCGCGTTTGCTGACTGGCGGCGCGATCTATGATGAAGGTGAGTGCAAAAAAGGATGGTTTTACAGACCAACGGTTTTTGTCGACGTTAAGCCCGATATGCGGCTCGCTCAGGAAGAGATTTTTGGTCCGGTGCTTTCCGTGATCAAAGCCGAAGATTTTGAAGACGCCATGGATATACTCAACGGGACTATTTACGGTCTTTCATCGAGTATCTTCACCAATGATTTGAACAAAGCCCATAAGGCGATCGAAACAGCCGAAACCGGTATTGTTTACATAAACGCGCCAACGATCGGCGCCGAATGCCATTTGCCATTCGGCGGTATGAAGGAAACCGGCAACGGGCATCGCGAGGGCGGCTGGACTGCATATGAGATATTTACTGAGGTTAAGACCGTATATATCGATTATTCCGGAGTCCTGCAAAAAGCTCAGATCGACACCTGGAACACCGATAAGTAGGAAGTAAGAACTAAGAACACGACTTTTGCGTTTTTTAAAGGAGATAGGATTTGGGCTCATTGGCTCATATTCGCCCGAAATGCTCTTAAAGGAGAAAAAAGG
>JBBIHN010000132.1:0-5301 GCA_037446995.1 Caldifarciminota bacterium
GCTGATCCTGGCCGGTCCAGACAATGTCATCGGTAATCCGGCTATATGTCCGGATAATCGTGCCCAGTGAATTATAGATCTTAAGCGCGGCGGCCGGCTCGGGTTGAGCGTTGAAAACAAAACGTATTGACCCGGTTCCTGGATTGCCGGCGATTGAGATCAGCCGGCCCGGTTTTGGGGCCGCCGTAATCTCGCTGATCGAAACCGGATTATTGCCGACGGTGATGCTGAAATACAGGTTCTGAGATATCGTACAGGTATCGTCCTTGAACGTCAGGGACAAGCGCATGTTTTTCTGGGTGCCCGGAACGGCATTAGGACTGCAGTAAATCGTGAAGCGATCAGCGCTGTTGTTGCCGGTTGAATTGCGGCGTATTGTCGGGAATGAGGCGGAATTGTCGATTATCGTGATCTGAGTATCAAGCGCCGCGAGTTGAGCCGAGATATTGTATGCCGAATCCAGCGGATGCACGGCCCGGTTGCGGATCCTGAACCAGATGTGGGAAGTTTCATTGGGATCAAGTTGGCCGGTTCGATTGCCGAGCGCGGTATCCGCGATAATAGTTTGAAGATTATCGAAAAACGCGCCGGCGATTTTCGTGAAGTAGATGTTTATCGGCCGGCATTCATTGATATTGGTTTGAATTATGCTGTAGTCACTGACGCCCTGCCAGAAATCGGTTTGGTTGGTCTCGATACAAAAAGCGTAAGTCACGAATTTTGTCACGCCGTTATGCAGGGTATCTTTCACTTCCCATTCGAGGCTGGTTCCATTGGCTTGGTAGAGCACCCGAGCGATCGGTCCGGTTCGACTTGCCGGATAACCGTTCTTGACCCGCATCGAATCGAGTATTTCCCAATGAATCAGCGAATCGGGTATTGGTTCGGCCGAGCTGCTGTATCCCCAGACGCATAGATTGTATGATCCGTAAGAATGATAATCGATTTGCGTTCGGATCTTTCTGGGCAGGAAAAAATCGCGGGCAACCCGGGTCTCGGGTTCGGAAAAACGCGCTGGACCGCGATAAGCATCGCTATTAGGGTTTGGACTGGAACCGGTGTTATTGAATCCCCATTTGTAGCCGTAGTTGCGGTTTAGATCCACGCCGATATATGGCGAAGTAATAATGCGCCGGTTCTTGCGCCAGTTCGCGGTCGAACCGCCCGAATCCGAGTTCCAGCGATAACCATCCGGATTCATCACCGGTAGAATATAAATTTCGCGATTATTCACCAGCCAGGTCACCAGTGAATCCGAACCGTAGTTCTCGCATAAGTATCGGGCATAATCAACGCACAGGTAATTGCTCATTGGCTCGCGACCATGAGTGGCGCCGTTAATGCATACCGCTGGTTTGCCTTGATCAACGGTTGGATTATTCGAGATTTTGAAGGCGAATATGCTTAAATTCTGATGTGAGTTGCCGGCGCTGTAGAAGCGGGTGATGCTTGGGTATTGATTGGCGAGATATTGAAGTGTATCCCGGGTTTCCCAATAGGTGTGAAAATATCCGAAGTTGCGCCGTATTTCTGGATCGCGGGTTCCGGCCATCAAATACCACTTCTCGGCGATATCCGGATAGGTGATTTCGGTCTTGAAACCGAGGGCAATAATTTGATCAAGCTGTTCCTGCCGCGTGTTGATCAGCAAATAGTTCTCGTCTTCGGTTTCCGGCTGAACCGTGCATATATCGAGCTCGCCGAACAGATCGCCCATTCGAGTGAACAGATCGTCTGCATCCGAATAGAAGATCTTGACTTCCATAATGGGTTCGGCGGCATACGCCGTCGAGGCCATTATGATGATACTTAAGTAGTGCAGTATAGCGCGCATATACGCTCCTTGTTATTACTATGTTAGTAAAAATGCCGTCGTTTGTCAATAGCCAAGATTGGCTCTTAGGTCGCCTTCAGAATACCGATCTTGACAACTGCGCTTGAATCCGTATCATGATATCCGAAGTCTTGCATGGTGATTTCAAGAAAAATAGGGAGAGGACTGAATCGTATTGTCGAAGAGATCGGCGATTGCGCCGGCTATGTATATGGAAGAGGATGGGCCGAAGCCAGCGGCGGCAACATATCGGTCGACGTAACCGAGATTGTGCCGGGCGGTAAAGGCAAATCCGACCGGTTACTGCTGATCACCAGAAGCGGCTGTCGTTTTCGGGAGACGGCGCGGCGACCGTGGAATGACGTTCTGTTGGTCCGCCATACCGTCTCAGATCAGATGAAGGTTGAATACGCGCCGGACAAGAATGCCCGGCCGACTTCTGAATTACCGACCCATTTGTTAATCCATGATTTTTTTCGTGCACAGGGGATGACGGGCAAGGCCGTGCTCCACGTCCACCCGGACCACATAATTGCCCTGACCCATATCAGGAATTATCGTCGAGTCGATCCGCTGAATAGATTGTTAGCCTCGATGTGTCCCGAAATCAAAAATTTCGTGCCTGAAGGCGTCGGGTTCGTTCCGTATTTGACACCGGGTTCGCAGAATATTGCGCAGGCCACGGTGAAGGCGATCAAAAAGCACCGGATCGTCATCTGGGAAAAACATGGTTGTGTCGCTGTCGCCGACGCGCTGGATAATGCCCTTGATCTGATCATGACCGTCGAAAAAGCCGCGCGGATCTTTTTCATCGGTCGGGGCCTGCCGGGGTTTTCATGATAGCCGCGTCTTTTAGGATTACCGCCTTAATCGTTTTGCTATTTCCGGGTGCCATGGCGAGCCCGCGCGAGGATATTCCGTTGCGCGTCTATATTGATGAAAGAGAATGTGATCTTGACTACGTCAAGACCGAAATACCGTACGTTGATTACGTGACTGATCGGGCCGCGGCTGAAGTGCATATTTTCCAGTCGTTTATCGAAGCTGCCGGCGGCGGTTTAGAGCATACCGTGTATTTCGTCGGGCAAAAAAACTTTGATGGTTTGAGAGATACTCTGATTTTCGTATCCGGTGTAACCGATAGCGAAGACAAGATCCGGCGCAGATTTGTCCAGGTGCTGAAACTTGGACTGGTGCGTTTTCTTGCCCGCACTCATGTTGCCGAAGAAATGATCATCAGGTTACCGGCGTCGTCACCGGCCGAAACGGTTAGAGACCGATGGAACAGGTGGGTATCCAATCTGCAGTTAAACACGTACCTCTATGGCGAGCGTTCATATTCCAATCAGAATATCAACGGTCATTTCAGCGCCAATCGAACGACAAAAATATGGAAAACCGAACTTTACGGGCATACTGGTTACAGCCGAACCGCTTATCAGATTGACAGTGTGACCAGAATCAGCAGCGTCAAGAGGAATTATGGACTCAATTATTATCTGGCTAAAGGCATTAGTGATTACTGGTCAGCCGGCGCCGGATTATATAACTATTCGGATACTTATTCCAATAAAAAATACACTTTTTTTGTTTTTCCGGCGATTGAGTACAGTTTTTACCCTTATGCGCAGGCGACCAGCCGGGAATTAAGAATGATCTACAAAATCGGCTATGTCTACAACGTCTACTATGAGACGACGATCTACAATAAAATCGAAGAGAAACTCGTCCATCATACCCTGTCGCTTAGTATCGACCTTAAACAGCGCTGGGGTTCAGCATCGGCTACGATTTCTGGTTCGTGCTATCTGCATGACTTGACGAAAAACGGCCTGCGCGCATATGGTAATTTCAATATGCCGGTTTACCGGGGGTTTTCCGTGAATCTGTACGGCTATGCTTCGATGATTCACGATCAGCTCTCCCTGGCAAAAGGAAATTTGACGCCCGAAGAGATAATATTGCGTATCCGGCAGTTGGGCACTCAATTCAGTTACTCAATCGGCATCGGAGTCGGTTACACATTCGGCTCAATTCACAGTAAAACCGTAAATCGCCGTTTTGGCGGCGGTTTATGATATTTGACCGAGCAGTTCAGAGAGACCGAAAACTTGACTTGGTCGGCTTTTGTTGTATAATTAGGTCAATAGCACAACTTTGCCAACATCGTTACTGGGAACCGAGTCGAAGATTAATGGACATTGAGCCATGGCGCGCATAATCTATTCATTGAGCGGACAGGGACGCGGACATTCATCAAGGGTGATCGCGATCACTGAGGGTCTGCGCGCGCGCGGGCATGAAGTTATTTTCTGCTGCGGCGGCACAGCCGCGGAAATCATGCGGACGCGCGGCGAATACTTCATCCCGGTTCCGGCCGTACGGCATTTTATCGAGCATGACCGCGTGAGAGTGATCGCGAGTTTCGTGTATAATTTTGACCGCATTACCAGTCCGCACCGAATAATCAATTTTTTGACCCGTGAATTTGCCAGGTTCGAACCCGACCTGCTGATCAACGATTTTGAGTATTTCTCATCGCGGGTCGCCCGGCGGATCAACCTGCCGGTGCTGTCTTTCAATCATCAGCAGGTTGTCACCGAGACAAGATACCGGGTCGGCTTGCGTCACAAACTGGAGGCGGCTCTGGCGGCGGCAGTAGTGCGGTTGATCTCGCCGTCCAAACCTTGCCACGTTCTACTTTCCTCTTTTACCGCTCATCCGCTTCGCAATCCGCAGCGTACGACGATCGTTCCGCCGATAATCCGACCGGTGGTTCAAAGATTAGAGCCGCAGACCAGCGAGCACATACTCGTATATTTGAATCATCAGGGCAGCGCGGCTTTGCGCCTTATCAACGTGCTGGCAAGGATCCGGGCGAAATTCGTGCTGTACAATTTCAAAAGACCTCCGATCGCCGGCCATTTTCCGCATCTTGTTTTCAAAACGCCGTCGTCCGATGGTTTTCTTGAAGATCTCGGCACGGCCAATGCGGTCATATGCAGTGCCGGATTTACCTTGATGAGCGAAGCATTGTATCTAGGAAAGCCTTTGTTGGTTATCCCAAATGGCGGAGTTTTTGAGCAAACCCTGAACGCCTTGTTTCTGTGCAAAAACGGTCTCGGCGAAGCCGTGATCGACCGACCGGTAAGGGTACAGGATGTTGAAGGCTTCCTGGAGCGTTGCGATAATTACCGCGGCAAAGATTTTTTTCACAACCGCTGCGGCAATGATGAGGCGATTGCGTGCATCGAGCGCATACTTGACCAGACCAGGGGCAAGTTTCCGTTACGGATCAGGTTGAAACGTACGCGCGGGATCGAGAAAAGTTCTTGAATATAGTTACACGACTTTTGCGTTTTTTAAAGAATATAAGATTTGGGCTCATTGGCTCATATTCGCCCGAATTGCGCTTAAAGGAGAATAAAGGAGCTCATCGTGATAAGTATCAATAAATCAACATTTAT
>JBBIHN010000133.1:0-5280 GCA_037446995.1 Caldifarciminota bacterium
CGGGCGAATATGAGCCAATGAGCCCAAATCTTATTTTCTTTAAAAAACGCAAAAGTCGTGTAATTATTTAATGCGGATTATTCTTTCTCTGGTCAGAATGTTTTCGTTTTTTATCTGAAGATAGTATATGCCGGCCGGTAGGTCTTTGAGCGATATCGAAAATCTGCCCTCACCGGCCGCCGACAAATTTCTCTTCCTTACCCTTCCGGTAATGTCGAACAGCATAATGTCGGTTTCTTTCATGCCCGCCTGACGGTAATAAATATTCAACAGATCCCTGGTAATAGTCGGCCGGATTCTGCATTCGGGCGGCAAGCCGTCTCGGCTTTCGGCGATCGCGGTTACGTAAATCGAAGCCGTATCCCAGCCGGTTTCGCCATTGCTGTTCCACGCCCATGCTTTCACGAAATAATGACCGGGCGCGGGTACGCGGATCGCGGCGTTGTTGCCGTCAAAAAAGAACTCGTGCCGGGTCGAATCCGGATGCATGACATAACCCTGCGCCGATCGGTTTTTCTTGATATGATATACCTGCTTGCCGGTATTCAATCCATACGCGCCCTGATCAAAAATCACGTGCAGGCAGTGCAGTGAATCAACAATGATTTTCGGATAGCGCTTGAGCGTTGAATTGCCGTAAAACGCATACTCCTGGACGATCGTGATCTGGCTGTCGGCCGCGGGCAAACCATTATTACCGTAACGTCCGTTGATGACCGTATGATAAAGATTCTCGCTGCCTTCGTATGATGAAGCCCAGACGATATGCAGATTTGTATCTTGATCGACCGTCATTTCCGGCGCCCAGACTTCGACCGGAGCTCCGGGGGTCAGGTTAGAAGTATCGACCAGGCAAATATCATTGGCGTCGAGTTTCTTATACATGAGGTAATTGTTCTGCCCGTCCCAGCGCTGCCAGATGAAATGACGGCAGTTATCCGGGCTGATGACGATCTCAGGTTTATTGACCTGATAGGTGAAATCGGCGGCGATTACGACCGGGGTTGACCAGGTATAGCCGCCGTCAGCCGAGCGCGCGTAGACGATTTCATGCTGGTCGCGCGACCAGACCGCGTAGTATGCGCCGGACAAATCCATTGCCAGATGCGTGTCGCCGGTCCAGCTCTGCGCGGTATCACCGGTTGCCACCGGGAGCTGATCAATGATCATGTTGCCCGTCGAATCAAGTTTTGTGAACCGGACATTGAGCAGCGAATCGGTCTTGGTTGTTGAAATCCGGTTAAATTGATCGGTTATGCCGGCGTCCATATTATCGAACCAGCCCAGTACCGGATGGCCGATATAGTGATTGTACCCGAGCCCGTCTTTTACGATCGGCTGGCCTTGATATCCATTCCATTGGGCTTGTTCATGGATTCGGTTCCCGCAATTGTCCAGGATAATGCGCCGAAAATCATGATCGTTGTTGGAATAATTGTAGCGCGAGACCAGAACGTAGATCGAATCCAGGCGGTCGATACCCAGCCTGGTATTCAACCACCAGTAATCCCAGGCCGGAAAGTCGGTAACAAAATTCGTATCGGTCCAGCCGGCGTGAAGCGGTTGATCAGGATCGATGATAATGAAAACTGAATCATACACGGTATTCAACGTAAGGTTCAGTACCGGCGGCGTGAGCAGTCCCGGCGGCAATGATCCCATCGAAACCAAAGGAGCGGGATGGGGTTTTCGGAATCCTATCCCGCCTACTGCCGGGTCCGGGATCGGCCGGCATTGGAAGCTGGTGATATTGATTAAACCGATCAACGCGATGAATATCATGTTATATATTATGACAGTTGATCGGCGATGTCAAGACGATTGATGAACAGAACGCCGGATCGCATTCACGAATTCATGATTGAGCTGGTGAAAGGTATTGCGGGCTTTGATGCGGCCGCATAGTTTCCCGCCGGCAAGAAAGAGATCACCGAGCAGATCAAGCGTTTTATGACGTATCAATTCATCGGCGAAACGCAGCGGCTCGCGAGAATAGACTTTATTGCTGGTCACGCCGATACCGTAAGGCGGCAGGTTTTTAAGCCGTTCGTCGTCTTCGGTGGTGAAGACAAAAGTCCTTGCCGGCGCGATCTCCCGAAGGTAAGTCTCACGATCGAGCCTGATCCGGAGTTGCTGGGTGCCGATATAAGGATGAAAGAACTCGACTTCAATCGTCAAAAGCCGATCGCGGTCTGGAGTGAAGTTAAGGAAAGAATCGCCGGACACTACGTTGACCGGACAATCAACCGTCAATATCGGGGTATGATCGCAGGCAAAGTCCCATAATTTTCTCGCATATTCTATGCTTGAACCATCGAAGATCGGGCATTCGCCGCCCGACGCCTCAATCTTGACTTTGAACAAGTCCAGGCCGTAAAGCGCGGAGAACAGATGCTCGACGACTTTTATCTTGCGGTCGATGCCAATGCTTACCATGTGATTGTCGATCGAATAATGGATATCGGCGAATTGGTATGACCTTTCGCATTGGTCGCGGTTCATGACCCGGAACCGGAAATCCGGCGATCGGCTCACTGATATGCGATTGTTCCTGCTGAAAATCCCCGGCCCGGCGAATTCGGTCATCTAAGATTCACGGTACAAACGGGCGAGGGCTCTCAGAACCGCTCCATGTTCCCGCGACGGAATGCCGGAAATCTTCATCTTGTCCGCCACTGATTTAAAAACCGCAGATTTGGCGTAGACGATTGAACCGTTGCCGATACTTACATGATCGCTGACCCCGACCTGGCCGCAGAGCACGACATTGTCGCCAAGCCGCGCCGAACCGGCAATGCCGCACTGCCCCATGATCAGGCAGTTTCTACCGATCCGGACATTGTGGGCGATATGCACGAGATTGTCTATCTTCGTGCCTTCGCCGATCACCGTTTTAGCCAGGGTCGCCCGGTCGATAGCGCAATTGGCGCCGATCTCGACATAATCGCCGATCCGTACCGTGCCGACATGATGATACCGGCGATAACCGCCGCTTTTCACGAAACCGAATCCGGCCGATCCGATCACGGTGCCGGCGCCGATCGCGACGTGATCGCCGATTTCTGTGTCCTGGAAAATGACTGAATTCGGACCGATCCGGCAATGAGAACCGATCTTGACATTCGAGTCAATATAGCAATTCGCGCCGATAAATGTATGGCTCCTGATCCGGACGCCTTTTTTCAAAACCGCGTTATCGTCGACCGATATCATCGCGGGTAATTTGACGCCGGCATCAATGACCGCGCTTGCCGCGATAAAAGGTTCAAAAGGCTTGCGGCTGAGCGCTTTGAGCAGTTTGAAAAGGGCGAGTTGCGCGTCCTGAACGACGATCGAGATTTTGCCGGCGACAACCGCGCTTGAGACGATCACGGCCGCGCGGGTTGATACCCGGGGATCAAAAAGAAAAGTAAGATCGCTCTTGGTCGCTTGGTCCGGAGGAAGTATTCTCTTTATGACGAAATTCTTGCGGCCGCGTATTCTTCCGCCGGTGATTCTGGCGATCGCGGCAACCGTGAGTTTCATGATAGAATCTACACTGATCAGGGGTAAAGTCAAGGTTGTATGCGCATTGGTCGCGGCTGCCTCACTGTCTGTTGCAAGATGATCCCGCCGACGATGAAAATGAGGCCGATGAACGTTGAAAGGTATATTCTTTCATGCAGGACGGCGCGGATCACGATCAGTGATAGAAACGGCACCAGGTAGATCATATTGCTGACCTGGGCAGTGGTTTTTGAGTATTTCAACGCCCGAAGCCAGAGCACAAAGGTAAGTCCCATCTCAAAGCATCCGATATAAGCGGCGGACAACAGCAAGGTTGGTTCAAAAGGAGGCATCTTATCAAAGATAATTATGAAAACGGCAATCAAAAGAAATCCGAAAACAAAGTTCAGAAAAAGCTTGACTGTTTCATCTCTCTGGTCTTTCATGTTGAAAAGCCAGAAAACCGACCAGATGACGGCGCTGGATAGCGCAAGGATCACACCCGCGGCATCGGCGAACCGGAGATCCAGCACGCGACCGCGAGTGGCGATAATCCAGACGCCGATAAAGCTGATAATAATCGCCAGCACCCGCCTTGATGATATTTTTTGTTTCAATATCGCGATCGAAAGCAATGACAGGATAATCGCCCAGGTTTGGTTGAGCGGCTGAGCTTGCTGGGCCGGCAGCAATGAATAGGCTTTGAAAAGCACCAGGTAATAGAGGAAAGGATTCAACGCGCTCAAGACAATCGAGTTCAAATACTCATGCCGGCGGCACTTGAAAACCGCACGCCATTTGCGCTGAATGGCGAGGATCATGCCGAGGATAAGGAGCGAACTGCCGGATGACAGGAAGAGCAGTTGAACGTGGTTCATCATGCCCAGGCCGATTTTGAACGCCGATGCCACGGTCGCCCAGATCAGGACAACCGCGCCGGCGTACAAATATGCTTTTCCCTGGCTATGCATAGGATATTATATGGATAGAAGCCATTCTGTCATCAGTCATTACTCAGCACCTTGTTCCCATATGACCGTTTGTCAAGATTCATCTGAAGCAGAATAATATTTCAAGCTTCTCAACCTTAACCAATCTTCCTTCCCTGTTCCAGCTTCTATGCCCAAACCTATCTTCCATTTTTTGGGCATTTTCCGCCTTTCTTGTCTGCCTCAGGCCGAGGCGGATCAGCTTCATCAAATCCATGAATCAAGGAGACCGAAGGCATAAATCCCAACGCAAAGCGTTCACCTCCAACCGAGTTCATTTCCATTGTCGTGTAATCCCTTCCAGTGCGTAGCACTTTGTTCCAATATCCTGTATCATGAATCCTGAATCATGTATCAGTCTTTTGAGTATCCGGTATCGTGAATCAGTCATTTTAGGCATTTGTGACTTTTACAATAAAAATCCAGGGTAATATATCTTAGGTTTTTGCTCTTTGAAAGGAGGTGATCCAGCCGCACGTTCCCGTACGGCTACCTTGTTACGACTTAGCCCCAGTCATTCACCCTACCTTAGGCCCTCTAAAGAGATACTTCAGGTATTGTGGACTTCCATGGCTTGACGGGCGGTGTGTACAAGACCCGAGAACGTATTCACCACAGCATGCTGATCTGCGATTACTAGCGATTCCGGCTTCATGAGGGCAAATTGCAGCCCTCAATCCGAACCATGCTCATCTTTGGGGATTTGCTCCACTTTGCAGTATTGCTTCCCGTTGTAATGAGCACTGTAGGACGTGTGTAGCCCTGGACATAAAGGCCATGATGACTTGACGTCATCCCCACCTTC
>JBBIHN010000134.1:0-5219 GCA_037446995.1 Caldifarciminota bacterium
TGAGCCTTGCTTCGCCCAAAATTTATCTTCTCATTGAATTTACAAAAGTCGTGTATCTATTAATTCTTTTGGCGTATAGCGTTTAGCCATTAGTGAGTAGCGCGTAGCGTCCTATCCCGGCGTGATCGCCGCGACGCACGAACCGACGCTGCGGGCGCCGGCGGCGAGCAGGACGCGGCGGCACTCGTTGATCGTCGCGCCGGTGGTCATCACGTCGTCGACCAGAAGCAACCTTCTGTCCTTCAGGTCATGCTTTTTCAGGACAAAAGCATTGGCGACATTTTCCCGCCTCTGATCCAGATCCAGGCGGGTCTGGGTGCGGGTATGCCGGCTCCGGCGTAGAATGTCGGCGACGTCGATACCGCAGTCCCGGCCGATCTCGCGGGCAATGAGCATTGCCTGATTATAGCCTCGCCGTGCCTTTTTCCACCAGTGCAGGGGCACCGGAATGATCAACTCGGACTGGGCGAGTTCATGATCGGATTTGATTATTAGGGAAAGGGCGCGGCCGAATATTCGCGCCAGGCGGCGCTTGTTGCGGTACTTGAAATGATACATGAGCCGGTCGGCCGGCGGCACGAAAAGCATCCAGGCCCGGCCGCGTTCGACATGGGTTTGCTTGCGGCAATAATGGCATGAACCTTCTTTCTTAACCGGCCGGCCGCAGCGCCGGCAAAAAGGAGAGCCGACCACGGGCAGATAGTCCCGGCAATTGGCGCAGATCTGGCCGCCGCTCATTTCCTGGCCGCAGAGCAGGCAGTCGTGGGGAAGCAGGAAATCAAGGAATGCGTTGATCAGTTCACTGCGCGGCATCGAACTTGCGGCGGCGGGCAAGCACGTACAGAACAATGCCGGCAACGACCAGGCCGGCGGCGATGAACTGATTGATCAGATAATTGCTCAGATCTTCGTAATAACGGATGAAATCAATGCCGAAGCGGAAAATTCCGCTGAGCACGAGATAAAGGGCAAAAACCTCTCCGTTACGAGGCCGGCTCGTGAGCTGGCGCTGAAGAAAGTAAAAAAGCAGCAAACTGAAAAGAGACGTGTAGAGCTGGGTTGGATGAAGATGGAAATCGCCGACCGGTGAACCCGCGGCAACGCAGCCTGATGGAAATCTTATCGCCCAGGGCAGGTCGGACGGCTTGCCAAAACAGCAGCCGTTCAAAAAACAACCGATGCGGGTGAAGAATTCGCCGAGCGCGATCGACGGCGAGATCATATCGCCGATCAGCATTATCGGGATTCTCTCTTTTTTGAGATATAGAATACCGGCGAACGCGCCGCCGATAAAACCGCCGTAGAACATCATCCCGCCCTGCCAGAACCGGATAATGCCGAGCAGGTCCTGGTCGTAATCCGACCAGTGAAAGGCGACGTACAAGAGCCGGCCGCCGACGATCACGCCAAGCATTAAATAAAAAGCAAGATTCTCGATTATCACCGGCGAAATACTGAACCTGCGGGCGCTGCGCCGCACCATGAAAAAGGCGACCAGGAACGATACAACCAGCATGAACCCGTAGCTGGGCAGGCCTATTCCGCCGATCTCGATCAATATTGGTTTCATTGCGATTCTTTTTCGCGCTTGGTTTCAGCAACGATTTTCTGCGTTATTTCCTTGGGCACTTCCTCGTAATGGTGGAATTTAATGTTGAAATAACCTCGGCCCTGGGTCAATGAACGTAGGCTGGTCGAGTACTTGTACATCTCGGCTTCCGGAACCAGCGCCTTGACGACCTGGAATTTGCCCGAGCTTTCCATGCCCATGATCTTGCCGCGCCGGCTGTTCAGATCGCCGATTGTATCACCCATGAATTCTTCGGGAACGTACACTTCCACCTCCTGTATCGGCTCGAGTAAAACGACATTGCCTCTTTCCGCGCATGTCTTCAAAGCCATTGAAGCCGCGATCTTGAACGCAATATCCGACGAGTCAACGTCATGATACGAGCCGTCGAATACCGCGACTTTGACATCGGTAAGGGGGTAGCCGGCAAGATAGCCGTTGGGCAGGGATTCCCGAACTCCCTTTTCCACCGAGGGAATGAAGCGCGACGGTATTGAGCCGCCGACGATCGCGTCCTCGAATTCAAAACCGCTGCTTCTTTCTCTGGGTTCGACCCGCAGCCAGCAATCGCCGTACTGGCCGTGGCCGCCGGTTTGTTTCTTGTATTTGCCCTGGGCCTCAGCCTTGCGGGTAAAGGTTTCGCGGTATTTGATCCGCGGTTTGGTCAGATCGACGCTGACGCCGTACTTTCTTTTCAAGCGCGAAAGGATAACGTCGAGATGCAATTCCCCGACGCCGGAGATTATCAGCTGCTTTATTTCCGGGTCAAAGGCGAATCGGAACGTTGGATCTTCGTCGCGCAGCCGGTTCAACCCGCTGGATATCTTTTCTTCATCGCCCTTGGCTTTGGGCACGATCGCCATTGAAATCGAAGGCTCGGGAAACACTATCGCCGGCATGCCCTTCTGGTATTTGACGCCGGCAAGCGTGTCCGAGGTATGAGTGTCTTTCAATTTCACCAGCCCGCCGATCATGCCGCAGGCGAGATTATTGGTTTCTTTTCTCTCCTTGCCTTTGATGAGCAGGATCTGGTTAATCTTCTCGTCGTTGCCGCGGGTGATGTTTTTGAGCGACTTGCCGCTTTCGATCCGGCCGCTGTGGACCCGTACCAGGCATAGTTCGCCCAGATGCTGTTCGACCGCGGTTTTGAAAACATATCCGACAAAGGGCGAATCACCAAGGCGTTTGATCTTGCCGCCGTTCAGTTCGAGATCCGGCATCTCCTCGGGCGCCGGCAGGAGATCGATCGCCGCCTCGAGCAGGCTTTTCACGCCGGTAAGTTCGAGCGCCTCTCCGCAGAAAAGCAGCGCCGCTTTCCCCTGAATCATTGCTTTCTTGAGCACCGGGAGGCATTCGGCTGATTCGATCTTGCCGCCTTCAAGGTATCTGTTCATCAAAGCGTCGTCGGCGTCGGCCGCCGCTTCAACTATTTTCTCGCGGGCCTTGTCAACTGCCGCCTTGAGCTCGGCCGGAACCGACTGCTCTTTTTCGTCGGCGCCGTATTGTTTATCTTTCATGATATCGATCACGCCGGTGAATTTCTGGGCTTCACCGACCGGGATCGTGATCGGAACGAGGTTTCTCTTGGTGATCTCGCCGATCGATGCAATGGTTTTCTGAAAATCGGCATTTTCCTTCTTTATTTTATTGAGGAAAAAAACCGCCGGTTTGCCATGTTTCTCGATCGCGTTGAGGATTCTTTCGGTGCCGATCTCGACGCCGGCAACCGCGTCGACGACAATGACCGCGCAGTCGATCGCTTCGACCCCGCTGATCGCTTCGCCGAGAAAATCAGAATAACCAGGCGTGTCGACAACGTTGAAGAGAACATTTTTATGTTCAAACGAAGCAAGGGATAAATTCAGACTGCACATGCGCTCGATTTCCTCCGGGTCAAAATCAAAAACACTGGTCTTATCGCTGACCTTACCAAAACGGCTGTTCGCCCCGGCAAGGAAAAGCAGACCGTCGGCAATCGTCGTCTTACCGGCGCCGGCATGACCGAAAAAACCTACATTTCTAATGCTTTTAGCATTCATTTGTTTTCTCCTTTAAACAGGATGCTTACCGCCGCGATCGAAATTTCATCCTTCAACAAACCGCTTATTATGTCGAGGGATCCGAGATAAGTTTTTCGATCCTTCTTTATGATCACGCCGCCGGGCATGTCTTTGTCGACATCTATCTCGTAATTCAGATTCTCCGCCTTAATAAATCTTCCGATCTCCCCGCCGTGGTTTTTGAAATCGTCCTCGCTCAGCGTCAATGTACCATCGCGCTCATTACTGTTTTTTATCAATTCACGCAAAAACTCCGGATAATCATCGCTGCGGGCCAGGTGCGCAATCGCTTCGTCGAGCACTTTTTTGATCATCTTCTGTTTTCTCAGGACAATATCCTGGTTAAAAGCAAGACGTTGCCGGGAAACGCGGCGCGTCATTAGGGTCTTTTCAAGCGACTCGGCTTCGGCATGTATCGCGGCGCGCCGCTGGTCGATTCTTGCCTGATGTTCGCCCCTCAGTCGTTCGTTTTCGGCCTGATAACGCGCGATAATCGCTTCGGCTTCCTGCCGGGCGTCCTCAACAATCTTGTCCGCGATCTTGCTGTTTGCCATGTTCAGATTTTCATCAAAAGCACCGCGAGCAATGATATGATCAAGCCGAGAACGGCGTAGAACTCGACCATGACTCCGTAGATCAAAGCCTTGGTCGATTCCTCCGGTCTTTTTGCCACCATTTCAACTCCGGCCGTGCATACCCTGCCCTGCCAGATCGCCGAAACCAGGCAGGCAATCGCGACCGGCATGGCGGCAAAGAACAATTGCAGCCCCTGAGAAAAAGTGAGTTCGACCAACTCGCCGAAAATTCCGATCTTGATCAGCACGAGAAAAGCGCCGATAAAACCGTAAATGCCCTGAGTGCCGGGCAAAGCGACCAGGATCAGCAGTTTGCCGAATTTATCCGGATCCTCGCTGAGCACGCCGTTGGCCGCCTGGGCGGCGTAGCCGATACCGATCGCCGAACCGATGCCGCCGAGTATCGCGGCCAGCGCGCCGCCGGCGATCGCCAGAGCTAAACCCAAAGTTTCCTGCATTTTTCCTCCTTAAATGTTCTGAAGATTGACATATTTTGTTTCAAAACCAAAAGGCCGGAACGGCTTGCTGCCGCCGGCATAAAAGCGGCCGAAGAATTCAATATACTGCAATCTCATAGTATGGATAAAACCGCCGAGCACGTTCACGGCGATGTTGAAAAGATGACCGCCGATAAGGATCAACACGGCAAAGACAATGCCGATAAACGGGATCTCAAGTATCATCCAGGCGATCGTGTTGATCGCCATGCCGATGACGCCGGTAACCAGGCCGAGCGCCATGAGCCGCACGTAGGACAGGATCACGGACAAGTATGTTGAAATTCCGTAAAGATTGTAAAAACCCCAGGCGATCTTGCCGAGCATTACCTTTGATTCCTTGAAGCGAACGATCTCGAAGATCAAGAGCGGGATGATCCCCAGATAAACATAGCCCGGGATCTGTATTACGTAGGCAAATTTGAATAGAGTTCCCAGCCCCTCGGTCAGTTTTACCCAACCCAGAAGGACAATTACGGTCCAGACCAGGTGGTCAATGGGTTTTGCCTTGATCTCG
>JBBIHN010000135.1:0-5137 GCA_037446995.1 Caldifarciminota bacterium
GCCGGGCTGGAGATACTATATCCATATATCACCAAGATCGCGATCGACCGATATGTACTGAGGAGCGGACGGGTGATCACGGCCCGGACCGGGAGCGAAAATCTGATCAAGATAAATGATGGGCATTACTTTGCCACCCAGCAGGATCTCGAAAAGATCGACGCCCGCATCCTCCGCGTCTGGGAGCGTGACACCCTGATTCTGCCCGAACGTTATTACTATCGATCGGTTGATAGTTCGGATGTCCGGCTTATGGCGGTCATCAACCGATATGCCGAACACATAACCGTAGCCGGGGGTCTGTTTTTCCTTCCCTACAGCAGCTTCAAGGAGATGGCGAAGAAGGATATCCTGTTGCTTCGTCGCGACGACCGCATCGGTTTGATTCGTCTGGTCGGCATTTTCATGCTCGTGATCATTGTTGCGTTCTTCGCGAATTATGTCCACATCTATATGTCGCAATACGCCGGACAATTAGCAATGCATATTATTAGATCCCGCGTATTCGCCAAAATGCAATCGCTGGATCTGGCATTCTTCGACCGGAATCCGGTCGGACGTCTGGTCACCCGGGCGACGAATGACGTCGAAGCGATAAACGAAGCATTCACCCAGATCTTTGTGCGCTTCTTCAAAGACACTTTGATGTTGGTCGGCATTATCGTTATTATGCTTTTTATTAATGTCCGCCTCGCTTTGATCTCTTTTACCGTCACGCCCTTGCTTTTGTTTGTAACCTTCTACTTCCGGATCCGTGCCCGCGATATCTACCGTATCGTACGAACCAAGCTCGCTAAGTTGAACGCGATTCTGCAGGAAAATCTTTCCGGGATGAGAGTAATTAAGATTTTCCGCCGCGAGGGCGAGAATCTCAGGCAATTCGACGCCGTCAACCGAGAATATTTGAAGGCGAATTTCAGCCAGATGCTGTTAATGTCTTTTTTCCGGCCGACGATCGAAATAATAAGCTCATTCGGGATCGGTATGATATTGTATTTCGGCGGAATCCAGGTTATTACCGGCAGGATCTCGCTGGGCGTCCTGGTGGCTTTCATCACCTATATCGAGATGTTCTTCCGTCCGATCCGCGAATTGACCGAGTCCTACACGACTTTGCAGTCGGCAATGGCTTCAAGCGAACGCATATTCATGTTGCTTGATGAACCGGTCCGGATAAGATCCAAGGAAAATGCGATCAATAACTTGACGGTCAGGGGTGACATAGCGTTCAAAGATGTATGGTTCAAGTACAACCGGGATTGGGTGTTAAAGGGAGTTTCCTTTGATGTCCGGGCCGGTGAACGCATCGCAATCGTCGGTCCGACCGGTTCGGGAAAGACTTCGATCATTAACTTGCTTTCGCGGCTCTATGAAGCGCAGAAAGGCCATATCCTGATCGATGGCGTGAATATCCAAGATATGGATCTGGTTACGCTCCGGAGGATGATCGGTGTCGTGCCGCAGGACGTATTCTTGTTTGCCGGTGACATTAAATCCAATATCCGCATGGGACTATCGATCGATGATCTCGAGGTGAGCGCGATCGCGAGTCGGATCAACGCGAATGCCGTAATCGAGCGTTTCCCTAAGGGGTATGATCAGGACGTGGCTGAGCGGGGCGTGACTTTTTCGTCGGGCGAACGGCAACTGCTGGCTTTTGCCCGCGCCCTGGCATTTGACCCGAGGATTCTCGTGCTGGACGAAGCCACGGCGAATATCGATGCCGAAACCGAAAAACTTATTCAGGACGGATTGCGTAAGCTGACCCAGGGACGGACATCAATTATCATCGCGCATCGTCTGAGTACGGTCAAGGAGGCGGACCGGATTCTTGTCGTATTAAAGGGTAATATCGTTGAATCGGGCCGGCACGAGGAGTTGATCGCCGCCCGGGGCGTATACTGGCAGCTTTACCAGATGCAGACCTTCCATCAGTAACACAGATTACACTGATGACACACACCGATTACGCAGATCAGTACCGATTTTGTGTCTGTGTCAACATATTGACATATATTAACCGCCAATTATAATCGCAATATGTGCGGTATCATAGGTTTTGTCGGCAAGGACGATGCGGCCCGGGTCTTGATCAACGGATTGCTGCGTCTCGAGTATCGCGGCTATGATTCAGCCGGCATCGCGTTGATCCCCGGTGACCGGATATTCCTGAGCAAGACAGCCGGCCGAGTAGGCGAGCTGGTGAGAATCAACGAACCCGCCATGCCGAATTCCCGCATCGGGATCGCTCATACGCGCTGGGCAACGCATGGCATACCCAACGATATGAACGCCCACCCTCATACTGACTGCGGTCAGCGCTTTGCCGTGGTGCATAACGGCATAATCGAGAACTTTCGCACGCTCAGAAAATTCCTGGAAGAGAAGAGCCATAGGTTCGTATCCGAAACCGATTCTGAGGTAATCCCTCATCTTATCGAAGAGTTTTACGAAGGCGATCTAATGTCGGCGGTGAAAAAGACCTGCGGCTATCTTGACGGCACCTACGGGCTTGCCCTGCTCTCGGTCGACCGTCCGGATACGATCATTGCCGCCCGGATGGGTAGTCCGCTGGTTATTGGTAAAGGCAGGGATGAGTATATTGTCGCGTCCGATCTGGCCGCAATTATCGGGCATACCGACCAGGTGATATACATGAAGGACGGCGAAATCGCCGAGATCAAGACCGGCAGCCTCAGACTGGAGAGCAAACATACCGGTATCGTGGCTCCGGAAATTGAACGCGTCACCTGGAATTTACAGCAGATCGAACGGGGCGGATTCGATCATTTCATGCTCAAAGAAATCTATGAGCAGCCAACGGTTCTACGTGACACGATGCGCGGCCGCCTTAATTACGAAGAAGGAATCGCGCGATTAAACGGCATATCCGATTATGCCGGCCGGCTAAGGGATGCCGATCGTATCGTTATCGTCGCCTGCGGGACATCCTGGCACGCGGCATTGATCGGCGAATACATGATCGAGTCGCTTGCTCAGATTCCGGTCGAAGTCGAATATGGATCCGAATTCCGTTACCGGCGTCCGGTACTGAGCAAGAAATCGGTATGCCTTGCCGTTTCTCAATCGGGCGAAACCGCGGACACGCTTGCCGCTTTGCGGGAGGCAAGGCGTGCCGGCGCACCGGTGCTCGGAATATGCAACGTGGTCGGCAGCACAATTGCCCGGGAAACCGACGCCGGCATATACATTCACGCCGGGCCCGAGATCGGCGTGGCGTCGACCAAAGCATTTCTCGCTCAGATAATGACCTTTAGTTTATTATCGCTTTTTCTGGGCCGATTGAGACGCTTACCGATCGATGAAGGCCGGCGTATCATCGACGCCCTGCAGAAAATCCCCGATCAGATCAACGGCCTCCTGAATACCCTGCCCGGGCCGATCAAAGAGCTTGCCGGGAAATTCAAAGACCGCAGGAATTTTCTCTATCTGGGGCGGGGCTACAATTTCCCGGTGGCGCTTGAAGGGGCGCTCAAACTAAAAGAAATCTCATATATTCACGCCGAGGGATATCCGGCCGCCGAAATGAAACACGGCCCGATCGCCCTGATCGACGAGGATATGCCGGTGGTTGTGATCGCGATCAAGGATGCGATTTACGATAAGGTCGTATCCAACATCGAGGAAATAAGAGCGCGGCGCGGCCAGGTGATCGCGATCGGATCTGAAGGCGATGACAGCCTGAAGAAGTATGCTGACTGCATGATTTGCGTGCCGAATACGATGGATCATCTGTATCCGCTGCTGACAACCCTGCCTTTGCAGCTTCTTGCCTATCATATCGCCGATCTCAAGAAGATTGACGTCGACCGGCCGCGCAATCTCGCCAAGAGCGTAACCGTGGAGTGAATTTTTTTCCGGCTAACCAAATTCTGATGAGGAGGTTCAATGTCTGAAGTGCGACGTGATATTGTTACTGACACCTGGGTAATAATCGACACCGAGAACGATTCGGTCCCGAAACCGGCAAAAACAAATATTGCCGGACCCGATACCTGTCCATTCTGTGCCGGTCATGAAGACCAAACGCCCCGAGAGATTTACGCGGTGCGCGGCGCCGGTCAAGCCGATTGGCTGGTGCGGGTGATAGCAAACATTAACCCGGTGCTGAGGGTTGAAGGAAATCTGGTTAAATCCGGGGTCGGCGTTTACGACATGGTCAGCGGTATCGGCGCCAATGAGGTGATCGTGGAAACGCCGGATCATGTCGAACATTTTTTCGAACTCTCTGATCGGCAGGTAGGTCTAGTCCTTGAAACCTATCGCCAGCGCATCGATGATCTGCACAAAGACAACCGGCTGCGTTATATTCTTATCTTCAAGAATCACGGGCCCGATGCCGGCGCTAAGACGATATCGCATACCCATTCCGAGCTGATCGCTTTGCCGGCGACTCCGATAAGAGTGAAGCAAAAACTGAACGGTGCCCTGGAATACTATGGTTACAAGGAAAGATGCCTGTTCTGTGACATACTTCTGCAGGAAATAGAAATGGCCGACCGGCTTGTTTTCCAGAGCGACAAGTTCGTCGTGATCGCGCCCTATGCTTCGCGCTATCCTTTTCAGGTTGTCATCCTGCCGAAACGCCATCAATTCAGCTTCACGCTGATCCATGCCGATGAAATCGATGACTTGAGCGCCGTGTTGAAGAAGATCATCGGCGCCATCCACCGGGCGATCGGCGGTCCTTCCTACAATCTGATCCTCAACGATTCGCCGAATTTGCTGCCCCGGGCCAATTACTGGAAATCGGTTGCGCTTGATTATCACTGGCATTTCGAAATCACGCCGCGCATTTACCGCCGGACCGGTTTCGAACTGGGCACGGGATTTCACATCAATGCGATGGCCCCCGAGAAAGCGGCGGCAATACTGCGGTCGCATCTATGATAAAAGCCGTAATCTTTGATCTGGATAATACGCTGGTTGATTTTATGGCAATGAAGGAAGCCTCGATCGACGCCGCGGTGCGTTCGATGATCGACGCCGGACTCCAGATGAACAAACATGAAGCGAACAAAGCAATATACGAAATCTATGACCAGGAGGGGATTGAAGACCAGAAAGTATTTGACAAGTTCCTCACCCGCGTCCTGGGCAATATCGACCACCGGAT
>JBBIHN010000136.1:0-5113 GCA_037446995.1 Caldifarciminota bacterium
TTGGCACCGGTATAGGATTTTTATATAAGTCTATGAATCTGCCGCAACATAGCGTGATCGAGCTTGTACGGGTTGCACTTACAAAACATATTACACCCGTAACTCGAATATTAAGCATTGCGATTCGATTGATAAAAAAGACGTATCCTAAAGTCGAGTTGATTGTGAGCTATGCAGATATGATGCAAGGCCATACAGGGAAAATTTATCAGGCTGGTAATTGGTTTTATACCGGAAAGACACCAAAAGATTGTGTATTGGAGGATAGGGGCGGGCGTGAATGGCATTCAAGGGCATTTGGCAAAAAGTTTAATGGCATACTGCCCATCAGACCAGAAGGTATGGTCAAAAAAGAAACGTTGCCAAAATTCAGATATTATTATCCTCTGAATGATAGCGTCAGAAAAAAATGCGTCATCCTGGCAGAAGGGCAAGAGAGACCTTCTCTTGTGGCGGGGCAGCACCGACCATGACGCTCCAATCTCGCGAGGCTTTACACTCTTGAAATTTAAAAAACACAGCATAGAGGATGTGGCACAAGCGATAGAAGCCAAAAACGGATTTCTGTCGCTTGTCGCGGAATCTCTTGGAGTTTCATATCAGGCTGTATGGGAGCGCATTCAGAAAAGCACTTATCTACAAGAAAAAATAAAGACGATCAATGAAAGGCAGCTCGATTTTTCTGAATCGCAGCTTATGAAAAAAATCAAAGACTGCGATCTCGGTGCTATCTGTTTTCATTTGAAATGCAAGGGCAAGCACCGGGGATATGTCGAGAGACAGGAGGTTACCGGAGCAGACGGAAAGGCCATTGATATCAGAATGCAGATCAAGATGGTGAAGCCGTCATGAGAACGGTTATCGAAAAGAGCGTGGAACTCCCTGAATGGACGGAAAAATTGTTCAAGCCGAGCAGGTATAAAGTCGCGTACGGAGGCCGGGGAGCGTCGAAAAGCTGGTCATTCGCGCGGATATTGCTTATTCTCGCGTTGCAAAGGCAACTCCGTATTCTATGCACCCGTGAATTTCAGAACTCGATATCAGACTCGGTGCATAAGCTCCTCAGCGATCAAATAGTGGATATGAATTTAGCCGACTATTTTGTGGTGCAGAATACGGCGATATACGGCGTGAACGGTTCCGAGTTCTTCTTCGCGGGACTGCGCAACAACATCACGAAAATAAAATCGTTCGAGGGAATAGACATTGTATGGTGCGAGGAGGCGGAGAAGATCAGCGAGAACTCATGGCAGGTGCTTATACCGACTATCAGGAAAGCGGGCTCTGAAATATGGATATCGTTTAACCCCGATCTTGAAACAGACCCCACTTACAAGAGGTTCGTATCGCACCCGCCGCCTGATAGTGTAGTTATACCCGTCGGCTGGAAGGATAACCCGTGGCTGCCTGAAGAGCTTAAAAAAGAAAAAGAATATCTCGCGAAAGTAGACCCTGACGCCTACGCCCATGTATGGGAGGGCGAATGCCGTCAAAATTCTGACGCGCAGATATTGAAGAATAAATACGTCATCGAGACATTTGAGCCGACGGAGCAATGGGACGGGCCCTACCTCGGCGCGGACTGGGGATTTTCCGCCGATCCCACGGCAATGGTCAAGCTCTGGATAAACGGCAGGACTCTATATATCGAGCATGAGGTTTACGGCATCGGCATTGAGATAGACGCACTGCCCGCGCGGTTTGACTCGATACCGGGAGCGCGGGATTATGTTTGCAGGGCCGACAGCGCGCGGCCTGAGACGATCTCGTATTTGCAGCGCAACGGATACGGCAAAATGCAGGCTGTCGATAAATGGGCCGGCAGCGTAGAGGACGGCATAGCGCATCTAAGGGCATTCGAGAGGATCGTCATCCATCCCCGCTGTATCCATGCGATCGAGGAGGCGCGGCTGTGGTCGTATAAAAAAGACCGCCTCACAAATGACATCCTGCCGGAAGTCGTGGACGCGAATAACCACATATGGGACGCGGTGCGGTATGCGCTGGAGCCTATGATCCGGCAATCGACAAGCAAGACCGGATTTTTAAATTATCTCAAAAATGCTGTGGGGGCATAGATATGGCAAATTGTGAAAATTGCGGCGGACTGTGTTGCAGGGCCCTGCGCCTGCGATACAATATGCCGGAAATAAAACAGCGCGCGCGGCAGTATCCGGGGTCGGATGCCTCATTTGCAGCAAAATATTTCAAACGCATAAGCGTTGCCAAAGCCATACGCATTAATCCGCAGATAATAAAGATGCTGCCGATCCACAATTACGAGGGATATTTTTATGAATGCAAATTGCTGAATAAAAAAACAGGACTCTGCATGGAGTATCAGCGCAGGCCGGACGTATGCCGCAACTATCCCGTGGACGGTGAGACATGGTGGTACACGCCGAATTGCGCGTTGAAAAGCGAGGCAATAACCAATGGCTGATAAATCAACAAACGCCCTTGCGAGAACAATGGAGCCGGGAATTGTGCAAAGGGTCGCGCAGGGGATACGATACGCGATTACCGGCAAGACGCCCGACTGGTTCGGGCCTCTGGCGGCAATAGACCCGATAGCTCCGCAGGTCGAGGGGCGTCAATTTGATTTCCCTGTCGGCTATAACCTGCAGATCAGGCCGAGGGCATATGAGCCTGTCACGTTTGAGGAATTGCGCGCTCTGGCGGATAATTATACCTTGATCAGGCTTGCGATAGAGACGCGCAAAGACCAGCTTGTCAAACTCAACTGGGCGGTCACATATACGGACGAGGCAAAGGCCAACCGGAACGATGAGAGGATAAATAAACTGACTGAGTTCTGGCAATCCCCCGACAGAGAGCATTCATGGCAGCAATGGCTGCGAATGATTATCGAGGATATGCTGGTTATTGATGCCGCCACGCTCTACCCGCGTAAAACGAAAGGCGGGGAGTTGTATAGCCTTGAGCCTGTAGACGGCGCGACAATCAAGCGCGTCATCGACTCATCAGGGAGAACGCCATTGCCGCCCGAACCGGCATATCAGCAGATATTAAAAGGCTTGCCCGCGGTCAATTACTCAACCGACGAACTCATCTATTATCCGCGCAATGTGCGGACTAACCGCATTTACGGCATGAGTCCTGTTGAGCAGGTCATCATGATCATTAATATTGGTCTCAGGCGTGATCTATCGCAATTGCAATATTACACAGAGGGGAATATCCCGGATGCGTTTGGATTCCTGCCGTCTGAGTGGACGCCGGATCAGGTCAAGCAGTTCCAATCATATTGGGATTCATTCATGGAAGGCAACGCCGCGCAAAGGAGAAAGATGAAATTCCTGCCGGGCGGCAACAGCGCGCGCATTGAGCAGCTGCGCGATCCCAAGTTGAAAGACGAGTACGACGAATGGCTTGCGCGGGTAATATGCTACTGTTTCTCATTGCCGCCATTGCCGTTTGTAAAACAGATGAACCGGGCAACCGCGCAGTCGGATATTGAGAGGGCGAAGGAGGAGGGATTACAGCCCGTCATGCAATGGGTAGAAGACCTCTGCAATTTCTGCATGCAAAAATTCATGGGTGTTACAGATATTGTCTGGAGGTGGAAGGAAGAGGATGATATTGACCCGCTTATACGCGCGCAGATTAATCAGATGAAAATAACAAATGGCGTCATGAGCCGCAACGAATGGAGACTGCGGGACGGTGAGGGGCCGATTCCCGGAGGCGACGCATATACAATAACAACCAACATGGGTATCCAGTTGCTCGCGGATATCATTGAGGCCCCGGAGCCGGAGGCGGCAACCCTCCCGCCTAAACCCTCCCCGGATGAACAGGCACCGGCTCCCGGAAATAATGCGGAGAAATTAGAGAAAGCGCGTCCGAAAATATTCCGGGTCATAAATCCGAACAGGTTATCGGCAATACGCGCCACGCGGGAAATTAAAAAAACCTGTCGCAAATTCTTTAAAGCCGAGCAGTCCCGGATCGTCGAGCAGTTGTCGAATGCCATAGCGGATATTAATAAAGCGGACGAGGATATTATCGCGCGCATTATGCGGGAGGTTGACCTGTCCGGCTGGTCGGTGCTGGTTGATCCAACAGCCGAGCAAATTGAGGCTATATACGCGGAGGCCGGGCGGCATGGAATCAAAAATCTAAAAACACTTGATTTGCCGACAAGGATATCAACAGAGGGGATGACTGAACTTGTGAATAAATCCGCGCTTAATTTCGCGCGCAACAGGGCGGCTGAACTGGTGGGGAAAAAATGGATAGGCGGCGAACTGGTGGACAATCCGAACGCGGCATGGGCTATCACAGACAGCACACGCGATATGCTGCGGGAAAAGATCGTGCAGGCTATTGAGGAGGGCTGGTCGCCCAAGCACTTGGCGAACGAGATAGAGGCGTCCGGCATGTTCGGCGAGGACAGGGCGGAGCTTATAGCCAGAACGGAGATCAAGCGGGCGGATAACGAGGGCAATATGCAGGGCTACCGCGCCAGCGGCTTGCCTTTGGAAAAACGGTGGGTACTATCGGCGGATCATCCGGACGAAGATGACTGCGACGACAACGCCGAAGCGGGCTGGATTGATTTGGATGATTTATTCCCTGCCGGAGACGACGCGCCGGGGAATCATCCTAATTGCATGTGCAGCCTTGAGGTCAGGGTCAAAAAGGAGGATCAATAATTATGAACATTTTCGCGCAACTGACAAAAGTGGATGAAGAGAAGCGGCTGATATTCGGGCGGCTTGTTCAGGAGTTCCCCGATAAGGCCGGGGAACTATTCGACTATGCGTCATCGAAGCCGCATTTTGAGAAATGGGTCAAAGAGTCAAAGGAGCTGTCGAAGGGAAAGGCTCAGGGGAATATGCGGGCAATGCACCGGGAGATCGCGGCTGGAATCTTTACCGATGTTATGTTTAACGATGAGGAGAACGCCATTGATGTCGTCGGGAAAGTTGTTGACGACAATGAGTGGGAGAAAGTTCTTGAGGGAGTCTATACGGGCTTTTCAATCGGCGGATCATACGGCAATAAATGGCATGTCGGCGAATACAAACGATATACGTCGATCCCGGTTGAGGGATCGCTTGTTGACAGACCATGTGTCCCGACAGCC
>JBBIHN010000137.1:0-2684 GCA_037446995.1 Caldifarciminota bacterium
TCATACTGTACCACGAGTACGGATAGGTGACTGACTGACTCATGGTCCTAAGAAACTATATTAGTTTTTGATTGGAGGTCAATATTGACAGATAACTGATTATTGAATATAGTCATCCAGAGACAATTTTTTCATAGGTGACCCTTGCACTGTTGATGTTTTCCTTGATTTTTTGGTGATTTCGCATATAATGATGAATTATGATGCATGAAGATGAGATAAAATACTGGCTTAAGATTGCCGCGCATGATCTTGACGTTGCCGCAGCTCTTTTCGCGGCCCGTAAATACGATTGGTGTCTTTTCATCGCGCACCTGGTTTTGGAAAAAACCTTAAAGGATTTTATGTGCGCGATAACGGCAAGATGCCGCCACCGATACATAAATTGGATGTTCTGGCGTCACATACAAAATTGAAACTGAGCGAAGAGGATATAAGATTTTTGAAAAGAAGTGAATGAATTCAATATCGAAGCTCGGTATCCAGATAAAAAATTGTCATTTTACAAATTGTGTACTCAAAAATTCGCCGAGAAACATTTCCTTAAAATGAAGGAGTTTTATCAATGGTTAATAAAAGAGATAAAACAATCCGGGAAATAAAAGATTTGCTCAAAAGCATAAAAAAGACAGGCATTTTCATTAGTAAAGCATATCTTTTTGGATCCTATGCTCAAGGCAATGCCCACCCGTGGAGCGATATCGACGTCGCTTTAGTTTCAGACGACTTTTCCGGGGTTCGTTTCAGGGACGTCGTCAAGATTATATCCATACTTGAAGGGTATAACAGTTTCATTGAATTCCATCCATTTCGCAAAAAGGATTTCAATGGGCGCAAAGACCTTTTCGTCAAAGAAATTCAAACTACGGGTATCAGAATTATATAAATAGGGATCGCGAATTCCCGCCTCCAACGAACCGGTTAGGATCGTGCGTTTGGGGGCTTCATGATTATTAGATCTCGGTAATCATTTGTACTGCAGGCAACACAGGAGCCAGCGAGCGGATTCGAACCGCTGACCTGCTGTTTACGAAACAGCTGCTCTGCCGACTGAGCTACGCTGGCGTTTCATGGCGCGTACATTCCGAATCTAACCTTGCATCCCTAAAAACGACTGTTCCATAATTCACGCCGTATTATTGCTTAGATCACTTCACAAGAATCACCTTTTCGGTAAGGCTTCGGTCTTCGCCACATAGTTGAATGAAATAAATACCCGGCGCCACCAGTCGTCCAGCCTGGTCTTTCCCGTCCCAATCCAGCGTCTGCCATTCATCACTGTTCGAATTACCTTTGAAGAGAATCTTCACCAGGCCACCGTAGATGTTATAGATCCTCACTGAATAGTGCTTGTTATTGGCGGGTGCGAGATAACGGATTCTCACTTCACCAATTCTCGCGGGATTAGGTCCTATCTTATTGAGCGTCAGTCGCGATGGAACAGTCTTTCTCGTTATCTCTTCCTTAATCCCGACCGGCATCTCAAGGAAGTTACCGGTTAGCACCACGGCGTATGGCTGAGGTCTGGTAACAACATTTGCCGCCATAACCCGCAATCTCCATTGTCCGCGAAGCGGATTGTGTATGCGAAAACATTCATAGGGATTCAGGCTGTCGTAAGAAACCGTGGGATTGCGGACCGATTGTCCTCCCGAATAAACATTTCCCTTAAAAAAATCGGCATTCGGTGCAACCATTTGTATGTCCAAATTGTTAATCAAGGCGCGGGTTGCTCCGGCGGCAGCGGCAGTATCGGTCCAAGCAACCATCGCCCGAAGCGGTACCGTAGAATCAACGATCGTAAACAAATAGTCGATATACTGGCCGGTTGATAGACCGACCGTATCATCATAAAGAAGCAGTTCTCTTTTCTCCGCTACCGGTCGGTCAAAGTATAGAACCGAGTCAACATCGATTCTGCCCCAGCCGATATAATCACTGGGTACGATATAGGCACCGACGTTTGGATCGGTTGAGACAAGAACCATTGCCTTAAGCAACGCCGCGCTCACATAGCCCATACTATCGGAGGAATTCTTAACGCCGCTTGGATACCAACCCTTTCTTAGATATTCTCTTATCAAACCAATACAGGCATTGCAGGATGGCGCTGACATCGAAGTTCCTGACATCGATACATAGGAATTGGTTGTATTCCTTTCCGCAGAAAAGATATTGCCACCAGGCGCCGCACAGTCAGGTTTTATCCGACCATCGGGTGCGGGACCGCGACTTGAAAATGTTGACAAGGTAGTAGCGTTAATGCCGTTCCCCACGCTGGCTACTGCAATTATTGATTTCGAATTCCCGGGCTCAGTGATTCGATACTGACTTGTTTGCCCTTGATTACCGCACGATTTGATAAGAACGACATCCATATTTCGCCAGCAGAAATGATCGGTCTCCATGCTTTTTGCGGAATATTGTCCCATAGTTCCAGTCCACCAAGAGTTGGAAATCGTATGGGCTCGCAATGCGGCGTTCCGCAGATCATTGGTTAGAACATTGAACACCAATTCGAAGTTATAGGAAGAAGATGGTATCGGACACAGATGAGAGATCCTTCCTGCTTTCGCATGCCCATCGCGGGAATCAGTACCCCCCATCGCTGAATCATTACCGGCGATTGTTCCGCCGACATGGGTGCCGTGACCATCCGGGTCGCCCACTCCGCCCGCTGCCGG
>JBBIHN010000137.1:2694-4992 GCA_037446995.1 Caldifarciminota bacterium
ATATTTCTTAAAAACCACAACCTTTCGATGACCAGGGAATTCACCGGTATCGGTAATCGCGTAGCCTTGGTCACGAAATGCCCAATGGTTGACATCTAGGCCGGTATCGCAGAACCCAAGAATTTCATCCGTGCCCAAGACACCTTGACGCCAGATCGACCGGGTTGTATCATTGGGAGGCAGACCTTTCTGATTGACCCATTGTGCCTGGTCGTTTTCTGGCTCTGACGGAAAACATTGTTCAATCCAGTAAACCGCCGGCAAATGCGCAATTGCAGCAATTCGAGAGCGCAAACAACTGACATAGAAGAATTTAATTGCATCAGTATCCGAATAATCAAGAATATCGACTCCAAGGTCCCGAAGATTGTCTGCGACGGATTGCAGATTTTCCGTGTAGAATAGATAGATCAGGAATTCAGCCTTCTTACTGCCGTTCAGCAAATCTCTGTAAAATTTGTATGCAGGCTGATAGATTTCTATCCAACGGACAAAGGACAGCGCCTCAAGGTTGCTTTTGGTCTCATCATTCATCCGGACAACGAAGTTGTATCGAGAATGACAACCCAATAGAGAAACTCCGGTATTTTGAATCTGACTCAACATAGCCTGACTTACCGGACCAAACAATTGAACCAGATAATAGCCTCCACCATCACCCGGGTATCGGTCAATAGATAGATTCTGAGGCAGTTGCGGCCTCTCTAGAAGAGGATCAAAATCATAGTCGGTAATCGATAGGATATTGCCATCGCCAACCGGCCCTGGCGAATAGTATCCCTTCCCACTGGGGATTAACGGGTTATTGATCGCCAGCGCAAAGCTCGCGATCGTGAACAGCAGACAAAACCTATTCATTCTTCCTCCCAAGGTTATGCAAATTATCCAAAGACTACAGGATAATGTGATATTTGTCAAGGGTAATTTTCGAACCCCCATCAGCGCCGTAATCGGCAATTAGCCCAAGCAATATTGACAACCGCAGTATTTTAGCTACTCTATGCCCATGCCGGAAAATGATAAGATCGATCTGCCCTCGTTCTTCGAGATCGGCGAGCACAAGATCGATCACCTGCTTGAGATTCTCGAAGAACACAAAGTAACATTTTCCAGTTGTCTTCTACTGGGCGATGCCAAGACTTTTTTGATCGGCGCCGGCGGCATTTCGCACAGTCTTGCCCGGGCAAGCATCAAGGTACACAAGCATCTGATCTCGGACAGCGATGAATCCGGTGTTTCCGCGGTCAAAAGCATCATCAACAACGAAAAGCCGGCCGTGGTCATCGGCTTTGGCGGCGGTAAAGTGCTCGACGTTGCAAAACTCGCCGCCGGAGACACGCTAACCAGGTTTATCGCGATACCGACAACCCTATCCAATGACGGCATTTCTTCGCCCGTATCGGTCATATGCGATAAAAACTCCATTCCGGTCAGCCATCTGACCAAAGCACCGTTCGGCGTAATCGTCGACACGAGCATCATCAAGAAAGCGCCGATACGCTATATCAAGTGCGGCGTTGGCGATCTCCTGTCGAATCTTTCCGCGGTATTCGACGCTCGCCTTGCCCAGGAAAAAGGCAGGGAAAAAATACCCGCGACCGCGCTCGATCTTGCACAGGCAGGCCCATTAAGCCTGCTTGAATTCAATGAAAAAACGATAAAAACCGGTGATTTTTTACTCACGCTCGCGCGCGGATTAATAAAAAGCGGATTTGCCATGTGCATTGTCGGCTCATCGCGGCCGGCGAGCGGCAGCGAGCATAAGATCAGCCACGCGATTGACCACCTGTACCCGGCAAAGAAGAAACTGCACGGCGAACAGGTCGGCATAGGCACGCTTTTCACGATGAAACTGCAGAAAAACGAATTCCTTGAAAAAGTCGTTGATTTCTACGACTTGATCGCTTTTCCGAACAAAATAAAATACCTTAATCTCAATATCGATCAATTCGTGAAGGTTGTAAGCAACGCCCATCAATACCGGCCGGACCGCTACACTATTCTTGAAGACAAAAAGCCGGATCCAGACCAGATCCGCGAAGCAGTAAAAGCAGCCGGTCTCTAAATTGCCAAACTCCGGCAATTTCGATCACCGAAATCAAAAATCAAGATTATAGTGATATTTCACAACTTACACGACTTTTGTAAATTCAATGAGAAGATAAATTTTGGGCGAAGCAAGGCTCATCTGAGCCACGGATATTACTTAAGCCACCCGGCTCGTTGAACAACGGCAATCCTGAGGTGGCGCCATAAATGTTGATTTATTGATACTTATCACGATGAGCTCCTTTATTC
>JBBIHN010000138.1:0-4977 GCA_037446995.1 Caldifarciminota bacterium
CGAAGGCGGCAAGACGGTCGGCGCCGGTGTCGTCACCAAAATTCTGGAATAGAATTTATGAGAGTAATAATAACCCTTGCCTGTCAGCAATGCAAGAACCGGAACTATACCAGCACGAAGAACAAGAAAAAGCAGGAGCGTCTGGAAATCAAGAAGTTCTGCCGATTCTGCCAAAGTCATACCATGCACAAGGAGGTAAAATAGGCCTGTAGCTCTAACGGCAGAGCATCCGGCTCCAAACCGGAGGGTTGGGGGTTCAAATCCCTCCAGGCCTGTTTACGAAGGAATAACCGTGATCAAAAAAATAATAGATTACATAAAAAAGGTCTATAACGAGTTGCGCCGGGTGACCTGGCCGACACGAAATGAACTCGTTAATTCAACGATCGTCGTGGTCATCATCTCCGCGATTGTCGCGGTGATAATATTCATCCTCGATATCATCTTCACTAACATTTTGACGTTGATCGTGCGCTGAGGGAACGATCGTGGATTGGTACGTCGTTCATACACTAACCGGGCATGAGCAGAAAGTACGGAAGCTGCTTGAGAAAATCGTTCGCGATAATAATCTGATGGATTCTTTCGGCCGGGTGATCATTCCAATCGAAAACCAGGTGCGGGTACGCAAAGGTAAGAAGATTATCGAAGAAAAGAGACTATATCCGGGGTATATCGTTGTCGAGATGCAGGGAAATGACGAGAATCTACGGCTGGTTAACTCGATATCCGGCGTTACCCATTTGCTGGGGTCAAAGACTAAACCCATACCGTTGGGAGAAGAAGAGGTCGAAGCATTGCTTGCCCAGGTCGAGGAATCAAAAGAAAAAGTAGTAACCAAGATACCGTTTGCCAGGGGCGAGAGAGTCAGCGTGACCGATGGTCCGTTCACCGATTTCATCGGGACGGTCGAGGAAGTCTTTCCAGAACGAGAGAAGGTTAAGGTTCTGGTCGTGATATTCGGACGAACAACGCCGATCGAACTGGGTTTTCATCAGCTTAAGAGCATTTAAGGAGCATGATACCATATGGCCAAGAAAGTAATTGCTAGAGTGAAACTGCAAATCGCGGCCGGCCAGGCGACCCCGGCCCCGCCGGTTGGTCCTGCGTTGGGCCAGCACGGCGTCAATATCATGGAATTCTGTAAGGCCTTTAATGCCGAGACAAAAAATCTCGCCGGTCTCATTATTCCAGCTGTGATCACAGTATATAACGACCGGACTTTTGCCTTTATTCTAAAAAGCCCGCCAGCCGCGATTCTGCTCAAGCAGGCGGCTGGAATCGCAAAAGGATCAGCGATTCCCAACCGTGACAGAGTCGGCAAGGTCAATAGAACCCAGATCCGGGAAATCGCTCAACGCAAGATGAAAGATCTTAACAGCGATACGATCGAGCAGGCGATGCGCGTTATCGAAGGAACCGCCCGCAGCATGGGCATTATCGTGGAGGAATGATGAAACGTTCGAAACGTTATCTTGAGGTGAGTTCGAAAATCGAAGCAAGGAACTACGGTCTGCTGGAAGCGATCGAAAAGGCCAAGGAACTCGCAAGCGCGAAATTCGACGAATCAATCGACGTTTCGATCAAACTCAATATCGATCCGAAAAAGACCGAGCAGCTGATTAGAGGAACAACCAATCTCCCCCATGGAACAGGCAAGGAAAAAAGGATTCTGGTCCTGACTAAGAGCGAAAAAGAAAAAGAAGCGAGAGACGCTGGTGCCGACCATGCTGGCTTTGATGAGTATGTCGAGAAACTGAAAAGCGGCTGGACCGATATTGACGTAATCATCGCCACCCCGGATGTGATGGCCGATGTCGGCAAGTTGGGGCGTATCCTCGGTCCTAAAGGGCTTATGCCGTCGCCAAAATCGGGAACCGTGACTTTTGACGTCGGAGCCCAGGTACGGGCACTAAAGAAAGGCAAAGTTGAGTTCAAAACCGACAAGACCGGCTGTATGCATGTTGCCGTCGGCAAGGCTTCGTTTACCAAGGAACAACTGTATGAAAACGTTGTCGTATTCGTTCAGGACCTTCTGGGCGCTAAACCATCAAGTATTCGGGGACAGTTCATAGAATCAATCACAATATCCTCCACAATCGGTCCCGGGATCAAGATCGACGAAAGAAGCATCCTTGCCGAGATTCGAAAAGGAGGTATATGATGCCCTCGGAAAAGAATGTTAAATACCTCAAGGAGACGAAAGAAAAAATCCAAACCGGCAAAGCGTTCTATTTCACTGACTTCACTGGCGTATCGGTTCAGAATCTTGAAAAGCTAAGAATCGAGCTGAAAAGGATAAAGGGTAATTTTCTGGTAGTGAAGAATACCCTCGGTGCGCTGGCGATGAAGGAATTGGGGTTCAATGATGAAGCAATCAACAGTATGTTTATCGGCCCCACCGGTATTGCAATTGCCTTTGAGGACCCAATCGCACTTGCAAAGATATTAAGCGATAACGATAAAATCAAGATCAAAGGTAGTATCATTGAAGGTGTCTTCTATGATGTTAAAAATGTGTTGCGTTTTTCCCGACTGCCTTCGAGAGATGGTCTATACGCCCAGGTCGTCGGTTCCCTGAGTATTATCGGCAATCTCATCGGCACCCTTGAAGGGATAACGCGTAATCTAATGTCAACATTAGGGGCCATTAAGGACAAGCAGGAAGAAAGAAAATAGATAAGGAGAAGAAAAATGACTAAAGAAGTTAAAAAAAGTGTTGAAACCATAGTTGATGAAATCGGGAGTTTGTCTGTTCTCGAGCTTTCCGAATTAGTGAAAGCCCTCCAGGATAAGTTCGGAGTTAGTGCCGCCGCGCCAGTACAGATTGTTGCCCAGTCCGGCACGGCCGACGCGGGACAATCCAAGGTTGAAGAAAAGAGCGAATTCGACGTGACCATGACCTCGTGCGGGGATAAGAAAATTCAGGTACTGAAGGTCTTGCGCGAATTAACCGGTCTTGGCCTTAAAGAAGCCAAAGATATGATTGATAGTCTGCCAAAAGTTATAAAAGAAGGTGCAACCAAAGAAGAAGCACAGAATATAAAGAGCAAGCTCGAGGAAGCCGGAGCTGCCATTGAGTTTAAATAAGTATCTGCCAAACAGCAGAACACTCTTGTTTTACGAGAATCTTACCATACCCGGTTGTGATGTTTAAAAGGGAATTTTACACTATTCTTGGGGGATAATACCGGATCATTATGAGAAATATTATTAACTTCTCGAAGAATAAAGCGACCTTTAAGATGCCGCATTTACTTGAAGTGCAGCTAGAATCATATTCGCATTTCACCGATAAGACGATCAAGGACATCTTCACTGAGTTGTTCCCGGTTACTGATATCCATAACCGCTATCAATTAGTTTACAACTCCCATCGGTTCGGATCGGCCAAATACTCGGTAAATGAAGCGATTGAAAAAGGCGCAACATATGGAGTTCCGCTCAAGGTCGGCTTCCGGCTGGTCAGCAAAGAGGCCAGCGGGGAGGTAGCAAATATTGCCGAACAGGAAATATACCTGTGCGATATGCCGGTTATGACCAATCGCGGAACGTTTATTATCAATGGGGTTGAACGGGTCGTGGTCAACCAGATACACCGATCGCCCGGAGTTTACTTCAGTGACGAACAGGGAATCCATACGGCAATGATCATTCCATACCGAGGTCAGTGGGTGGAATTCATCGTTGACCATACCAACACTTTCTATGTAATCCTGGATCGAAAGCGTAAGCTCATCGGCTCAATGTTCCTGCGCAGTCTGGGTTACGAAACAAATGAGAAGATAATCAAACTGTTCTATCCAATCAGAGAAGTTGATACAAAGAACAGCACCAATACGATTACCGCTGAGCCGATCTACGATGGCGATTCGCTGCTATTCCCGGCCGGGGAGCTTATCGAGCAAGCTTCGGCCGAGGTCTTCAGAAGCAAAGGTATCAAGAAAGTAACGATCATTGACTCAGGGCATCTGGGAGTCGGCATTCTCGCGAATACTTTCAAGAAAGATCGGACATCATCTCAAGAGGAAGCCGCCAAGAAAATATACACATTGCTGCGCTCGATGGCCCCGCCGACCCTTGATATTGCCATTGCCTATATCAAGAACATTCTCTTCGATCCAAATCACTTCAACCTCGGCGATGTCGGCAGGTTCAAACTAAACATACGTCTTGGCATCAACGAACGGGCTCATAAAACGAGTTTAGCCGAGGATGACCTTTTCGAAACCTTTCGAAAGCTTTTTCAATTCGCGGCCGGAGAATTTGCCGCCGACGACATCGATCATCTTGGCAATCGCCGGGTACGCCGGGTCGGCGAGTTGCTCGAAGGCCAATTCCGGCTCGCCCTGACGCAGTTGATTCAGAACATCAAAGAGCGGGCATCGCTGATGGACGAAGAAAGCCTCTCTCCTCAAGACCTGATTAACCCCCGGCTCGTATCGAATATCATCAACAAGTTTTTCACTACGTCACAACTGTCGCAATTCATGGAGCAGACCAACCCGATATCGGAAATGACGCATAAACGGCGCATATCGTCGCTCGGTTCCGGCGGCCTGAAACGTCAGACCGCGGGTTTCGAAGTGCGCGACGTGCACTATTCTCATTATTCAAGGATCTGCCCGATTGAGACCCCGGAGGGACCCAATATTGGATTGATCTCGAGTCTGTCGAGTTTTGCCCGGTTTGATAAACACGGTTTTGTGGTGGCACCATATTGGGTCGTCAAAAACAGCCGGGTTACTGACGAGTACAAATTCTTGCGGGCCGACGAAGAGGATCAATACACAATCGCCCAAGCCAATACGCCGATCGACAAGAATGGCAAGATCGTGTCGGAACAGGTTCTTTGCCGACTCCGTGATGATTTTCCGCTGGTCCCTCCGCATGAAGTCGAACTGATGGATGTGTCGCCCGAACAGGTTTTCAGCCCCAGTGCCGCGCTGATACCATTTCTGGAACACAATGATGCCG
>JBBIHN010000139.1:0-4893 GCA_037446995.1 Caldifarciminota bacterium
AGCCTTGCTTCGCCCAAAATTTATCTTCTCATTGAATTTACAAAAGTCGTGTAAATAGTTGGATTTAACGCATATTGAAAAAATCTTGTCCAACCAAATGAAATTAGTAATTCTCACCAGCCGCAACACTAATTTACCGAGAACTTCGCATTTGATTCGGTAAGGCTGTATTGCTACGTCACTTCTTGATTTTGCTATTATTCGCTATATAATATTTTATGGGCAACAAACGCCGGACATTCATTTTTCAAACAGAGAGCAGCAGCGATATAAAAGAGCTACAGTTCGAGCTTGATTTTCAATCCAAACTCACACTTCAAGAACGCTTTAATATGATGTTTCAAATGTCAAATGTGGTTAAAAGGATGTTGATCCAAAATGGACACCGAAAACCTGTTGAAATTACTCAACGACCATAAAGTCAAATATGTGATCATTGGTGCAGCTGCTTTCCCCGTATATGGCTATGCCCGTACGACATTAGATATCGACATCTTCATTAGACCATCAAGAATCAATGCGCAAAACTGTCTAAAGGTTCTTCATAAATGCGGCTACGCCATTTTTGACCTCACCCCTGAGCAGTTGCTCAAGAAGAAGACTCTGTTCCGCCAATATCTTCTGGAAATCGATATTCACCCTTATGTCGAAGGCGTGACCTTTGAAACTATCTGGAAACACCGCGTTCGTAAAAAATTAGGTAAAATAATGACTAATTTTGCAAGTCTCGATGATTTGATAAAAATGAAGAGAGCAGCGGGACGTCCAAAAGACAAACAGGATTTAAAAGTACTGCTCAAGTTAAAATACAAAATTAAATAACGCAATATATTTTTGATTGCAATACGATGGTGACCAGAAGAAGGAGTAAACTGAAAAATAAACTGCTGATTATCGCCGGAACTTTTCTGGTCGGATTAGCCATTGCCGGGATATTCCTGCCGCTGGTTCCGACCACGCCGTTGCTTCTGCTCGCCGCGGCCTGTTACGCGCGTAGCTCCGAAAGATTCTATAATTGGTTGCTCGGCAATCAGTTATTCGGCAACTATATCCACAACTATCAAGAAGGGAAAGGGATCCCGTTGGCGGTAAAAATCTCGTCGATCTTTCTGTTATGGTTGACCATAGTATCATCAATTATCTTTGTTGTCGGCAATTTTTTCATCCGAATCATTCTGCTTGCCGTGGCGGCCGGCGTCACTGTTCATATCGGGCGCGTCCGCCCGATAAAGGGCGGGGATAAATCATCTGACCAAATGACGGAGTGAGCTCTCCGCTTTTCGTGGATATGCCCACGGGCTGAATGGTAATATACTGAGTTGTGTGTAAAATCTCTTGCCAGGGCTGAATCTTGCCTCTTGACAAATAGTATTGAATACTATAGCATTTCAAGCGCATAAGATGCGGCCGGATAATCGATTTCAGTAATAGAGAATATGACGATCTTAAAGTTCCGTGAGAGATTAAAAAGAAAGAGGCAATCTTGAATACATAATTCCAATCCTCGATTGATATCGCGGCAAGATGCCGCTCCCACAGTTAGTTATTGTGGGGGAAAGCCGTCCCCGGCTCGATCTATTTTTATTTCGATCTTTATTCCATTGATCGAAAGTTCGACCGCATCTGCCGGTGCTCGGTCGCCCGCATCAACTTCGACCGCCAGAGTTTCGTTCTTAAGATAATCGAGGTTGTGTTGTATCGCCTGGCGTAGTTTCTCGTCGGTCTTATATCTTATTTTGATGCGGTCGGTAAGGTTGAAATCGGCTTCTTTGCGCATCAGCTGTACTTTATGTATCAGTTCGCGGACCATTCCTTCGAACTCGAGTTTCTGATCGATCTCAGTGCACACCGCGACGCCGATGCTTTCATCAAAAGCGACGCTCCAGCCGGCTTTTTGAATTTTATCGACAATAACATCGATAAGCGCCAAATCAATGTGGTCACCTTTATATTCGCGCCGGATCGAGCCGTGTTTGATCAATGCCATTAAGTCTTCATCCGACATGTTTTTTAATAAATCCACGACCGCATTTAGGTTTTTGCCGAATTTCGGTCCTAATTTGCTGAAATCAGGCCGAACACGATGCTTTATTAGTTCATCGAGTTCATCAGGGCCGATGCGGTCTATTTCTTTAATGTTTAGCTCTTCCAAAATAATCGACCGCGCTTCAGCCGGCAGATCTACACCACTTTTGACCTTGATCGCCATCTTGCTCAGCGGCTGGCGGATTTTTAGATTCGCCTGATTGCGCGCGGCGCGGCCGAGGGATACGATCGCGCGGATCAAAGCAACCTCATCTTCAATCTTTTTATCGATCTTGACCGTATCCACTTCCGGAAAATCGCAGAGGTGTATGCTTGCCGGCTGCGATTGATCGACTCCAAGAATTAGATTCTGGTACATATGATCGGTCAAGAAAGGCATTATCGGCGCGATGACCTTCAGGAGTTTAACCAGACATTCGTAAAGCGTCAGATAAGCGGTTTCCTTGTCGATGTCGTTTTCGGATTTCCAGAATCGTCGCCGGCTGCGCCGGATATACCAGTTGGAGAGATCATCGAAAAAATTTTCGGTAATTTTGACGACATTCATAAGGTCGAAGTTGTCGAAATGATGGTCGGCGATCTTGATCATTGAATTCAGCCGGGAGAATATCCAGCGATCAAGCTCAGTCAGATTTTCAGCATTTATCTTTTTACGGGCCGGATCAAAATTATCAATATTGGCATAGGTGATGAAGAATGAATACACATTCCAGAGTGTGAGCAGTATTCTTTTTATTTCCTTGGCTGCTTCGTATCCAAAATTAAGGTTCTGAACGGGATTATGCTTGGCGAACATCCAGCGCATGACGTCGGCGCCGGTCTTTTCCGCGGCTTCATCCGACCAGATCGCATTGCCTTTGCTCTTATGCATTTCTTCGCCTTTTTCGTCCCGGAGCGACGCGTAACCTTGAAGTATTTTGAAAGGCGGTTTCTGCTCGAGTACCGTGCTCATTGCCAGTATCGCGTAAAACCAATTCCGGAACTGGCCGGGCAAGGATTCGGAGATGAAATCGGCCGGAAACCACTGCTGCCAGTACGATTTGTCAAAGGGGTAGCCCTTATGATATTCATGCATATTGTCTGGCGGCCGTAAAGTAGAGAACGGGACAATGCCCGCGTCAAGCCACGGATTGCCGACATCCGGTATCCGCGATGCGGTGTTGCTGCATTTTTCGCATTTGATTCTTACTGAATCGATCCAGGGCCGGTGAGGCGGATTGCCCTCGAAATCCTTCCAGCCATCGACCGTCTTTTCTTCTAATTCATCCCTTGTTCCGATCACCATGAAATGACCGCATGAGCATTTCCATATCGGCAGGGCAAGCCCCCAATATCTTTTCTTGGAAATGCACCAGTCAGACATGTTCGTGAGCCAGTCCAGTTCATGGGACAGTCCGTATGCCGGGATCCAACGTTCGACCTTTTTCGCCGATTCCGCGATCTCGTGGCGTAATATATTCATAGATATGAACCATTCGTCGACCAATCGGAAAATCAGTTCGCTGTTGCAGCGCCAGCATACCGGATAACGATGTGAATAATCTGATAGGTCATAGAGTATGGCGCGTTTCTTGAGATCGTCGATTATCGGTTTTGCCGCGGTTTTGACATCCGTACCCGAAAGCCAATCAAATCCGTCGACATAGATCCCTAATTCATCCAGCGGCGCGATCGTCGCCAGGCCGAATTCCTTGCCCAGGGCAAAGTCCTCTTTACCGCACCCGGGCGCAATGTGAACAATGCCCGTGCCTTCGCCTTCGCTTATTTCCTCCCAGGGTATTATTTTATGAACCACGTCTTTTTGCACCGGCAGATAATCAAAAGGACCGTCATAAGTCAGTCCCAAAAGGTCTTTCCCCGATATTTCCGCGATCACCCGATATGAACCTTTAAGAACCGATACCAGCGATTTCGCCAGATAATATACTGAACCTTCGTTCTCGACCTTCACATAAGTCAAGCCCGGATGCACGGCAACGCCGGCATTCGCCGTCAGGGTCCAGGGTGTGGTCGTCCATACGAGAAGATATTCGTTATCCCGGGCGTGTAATCTGAAGCGGATCGTGATCGCTTTGTGGGTTAATTGCTGATAGCCCTCGGTCGCGATCTCCATGTCGCTGATCGCGGTGCCGCAGCGGCCGCACCAGGGCATGACATCAACCCCTTCATAGATGAAACCGCGCTCATGGCATTTTTTCAGAAAATACCAGATCGTATAGTTGTTGACGTCGCTCATCGTGTAGTAAGAATGACTCTTTTTCATCCAGTCCGTGTCGTCCATGGCGGTTTTCCACTCGCCCCAGTCCATCCACATGGCAATGCGTATCGAAGACTCGGTTTGAACCATTGAATATTTGTGAACCCGGTCCCGGCATTTCTTCACGAATTTATCAATGCCGTAATTTTCGATATCCTTCTTGGATTTGAAGCCGAGTTCTTTCTCGACCTCGACCTCGACCCACAATCCCTGGCAGTCAAAGCCGTTTTGATAACGGAGTTCGAATCCTTTCATGGTTTTGTAGCGCTGGAACATGTCTTTGTAACTTCTACCCCAGGCATGATGCACGCCCATCGGATTATTAGCGGTTATCGGGCCATCTTGAAAAGACCATTTTCTCTTGCCTTTGTTCCTTTTCAGATACTGCTCAACGATCTTGTTATTAGCCCAGAAATCGAGCATTTCACGCTCCATTTCCGGAAAATTGATATCTTTGGGTGCAGGTTTAAAAAGCATTATGCTTATTATAGCGCATTATCCCAAAAATTCAAGCGCTACGGATAACTGTTTACTGATTACACGACTTTTGTAAATTCAATGAGAAGATAAATTTGGGGCGAAGCAAGGCT
>JBBIHN010000140.1:0-4887 GCA_037446995.1 Caldifarciminota bacterium
AGCGCTGTATAATCGGGCAATCGGCTATACAATGACAGGTCAATATGACCGAGCGATGGTTGATCTGGACGGATTGCTGGATGCACAGCCGGACAATCATCGAGTCAGATATGCCCGGGCGATTGCACGGTTCGAAAAAGGTCTATATCCAGCGGCAAAAGAAGATGTAGAGATTCTGCTGCGCTATGGAAAACCCGTTGACCAGTTGTTTCTCGAAGCTTTGAATCGCGCCCTGTCAACCGATGAATGATGCCGAACCGGCGATTATGAAACACTTGTGTTTCTGTCTCTTTATCGTCTTGGTCGTTGGGTTCAGTTTTTCTCCATGCCTTAAAAATCAATTCACGAATTGGGACGATGACGCGCTGTTGGTTGACAATCCGCGGGCAAGGTCGTTGAGTATTGATAATTTTGCGAAAATATTCAGCGGCGTGAATGCCGGTACGTATATACCGCTTACGATTTTGAGCTTTGCGGTTGAATACCGCTTTTTCGATCTGAAGCCATTCTATTATCACCTCAACAATATCGTATTGCATATCATCAATTGTCTGCTGGTTTATGTTCTGATATTCGCGATCACGCGCAATCCGGCGATAGCGCTGATGACTGCGATGTTGTTCGGCGTTCATCCGTTAAAGGTCGAGTCGGTCGCCTGGGTGGCCGAGCGTAAGGATGTTCTGTTCGCTATGTTCTATCTGGCATCGCTTATATGCCATGTGATGTTCGTGCGCGGAAGATCGATCTTGAACTATGTTCTGGCTTTCTTCTTCTTTTTGTTATCCTTGTTCTCAAAAGGAGCGGCGGTTACTCTGCCGCTGATCATGCTGCTGCTTGATCACGTCTTATCGGGCAGACTGACCAAGCGCGGCATAATCGAAAAAGTTCCGTTTTTCGTGCTTTCGTTCGTCTTTTCGATCATCGCGGTGATCGCGCAGCAAACCCTGCCCGGCCATACGGTACCAATCCTGCGCAATGTATTCGTTGTCAATTATGTCATTGTTTTTTATTTCCAGAAAATCATACTGCCGATCGGTTTGAGCCCTTTGTATCCGTTTCCGAACGATTTTCTGTACCGGCTGCCGTTGATTTTTATCTTGTCACCGATTTTTGTTTCATGTCTGGCGTTTTTCTATATATCGGCGGGCCGTTATGTGAGAATAATACGTTATGGGGTTCTGGCATATTTCATCGGAATCGCGCCAGTGCTTCAGATCATGCCGGTCGCCGGGCCGGAGATTGCCGCGAACCGCTATACCTATTTACCGATGGTCGGGCTGGCGATGATTGTTGCTTTTGGTATCTATCGTTTCGCGGGAAGATTGAAGAGCGTATTGCGGGCTCTATTCGTCATGCTGGTCGCATCGACGGTATTTGTGTTGGCGCTAGTTACCTTCGGTCGTTGTTCGGTCTGGCATGACAGCATTACTCTTTGGAATGAGGTACTCAGGAATTATCCAGATTCCCCGCATGCTTACAACATGCGGGGATTGGCTTATCTGCAAAAGGGCGAACTTGAACGGGCGGTTGAGGACTTCAGCCGGGCAATAAGGATACGGCCTCGCTCGGCGATCGCCTACAATAATCGCGGAAAGGCGTTCCGCGCCCAAGCCAATTACATGACCGCGCTAAAGGACTACAACACGGCGATCGAAATCAATCCGCGTTACGCCGAGGCTTTATACAATCGCGGAAACCTCTATCTCGCCATAGCCAGTTATGACCTGGCGATCGCCGATTACTCGGCGGTCCTGGAACTAAGACCTTATTATGTCCAGGCATACAATAATCGGGGTACCGCTTACCGGCGAAAGGGGCAGTACCAAAAGGCGATTGATGATTATAGCCATGCCCTGGGCATCGCGCCGGATCTACTGGTAATTATCGAGAATCGTTCCGTTGTTTATTACCTGTCGGGCGACATTGAAAATGCCCGGCAGGATGCTCTGTTCCTGCTCGACAGGGGTCATCGATTGGACCCGGCGTTCTTGGAATCGATCGGCATCAGATAGTGTTCTTTCCGGGGTGTGAACCCTCGTAGAATTCAGGCCGGCGGTCATCAAGCAGATCATTACGCGGCGTTATTTTTTTGTTCTTGGCGATACCGGGTTCGATATCGGCAACCACACAGCATTCTTCTTTCTGTGCCCGACACAGTATCTTACCGTCCGGGGATACGATTTCACTCATTCCAATGAAAGCATGGCTTTTGCCGGCCCGTGATTCGCTCCCGATACGGTTGGCCGTGACCGTGAATACCCTGTTTTCTAATGCCCGGGTAACCATTGCATCCGGGCAATAGGGAAGAACGAGATTTGCCGCGTGCATTATCACCTGGGCGCCGCGCAATGCCAGGGTCCGCGCCGATTCCGGGTATATCCAGTCGAAACATATCATCAAACCGTACTTCGTGCCTCGGTATTCGAGCACTGTAAAACCGTTATCGCCGCGGGCAAAGAGATCTTTTTCGTCAAGGAAGAGATGGATTTTCCGGTAATTGCCGATCAATCCGTCCGGGCCGATCATTGCCATCGAGTTATATACGACATCAGTGCTTTTTTCGGCATAGCCGTAGGCAATACAAATCGATCTCCTCTTGCATAATTGGAGCAATGCGTCGTAGGTGGGGCCCGTGACCGGTTCGGCGAGAGCGCATAGTTCCTCACGGCTGGCAAAGGTGTAACCAGTGTTAAACAATTCGGGGAGAACAAGAACATCGGCCGAGCCGGTCATGATCAATCGGCTGACAATATTCAGATTGGCGTCGCGATCACCGAAAACCGGCGCGAACTGGACAAAACCGATTTTCATCAGAAACCCAATTCCTGATTGATCAGCATTACAGTAATAGGTGTCTGCAATGGACGATAATGGATAATCGAGGTCACTCGGCAGATCCGGCGCGGGACGCTGCAGTCAATGCATATACCAGTTTTGGCGCATGGAGTCTGCGAACCGATACGCCGAGCATTCATGGTCGCCGCAATTTCTTTGCTGCGTTTTATTCCTTCATCGACGGTATTCACGATCTTGTTGCAACCGACGATAATAATCACATTGGCTGGACCATATATCATACCGGCGACGCGATTGCCGATACCATCGATATTGATGATCTCGCCCGCTCTTGTGATCGCGTTGGCACTGGTGACAAAATAATCGGTGCCATTCTCTTTCAACCGGATATCACGGTCAGATTCTCCGGTAATATTCTTACGCCAATGGTGCAATACATTGCTTCCGCGTTCTTCCAGTTTCTTGACCAGGTCCATTTCCCGCACTGTGATCGATCCTGGAATGCCGACCGATGATTTCTTCGGAATCATCTTAAGAACCGTTTTGACCGCGGCGTCGGTATCGTCAAAACAGGCAGCGTCAAAGGCTCTTTTTCTCAGATTGATTACTGTTTGTTTGATTATCAACATACGGTGCGCCGCGCGCGCTTCATTGAAATTGACTGCCCTGCCGCATCTCATTTCTTGTCCAATTCCTCCGGCTATTCGATGCCAATCACGGATGATCTGCTTTTATAGTACCGCCGGTCGTCAATCCAATGGTCAAACCTTATTCTCTCAGTATTTCTTTGTTTTCTTACGATTAAGCACTTGGACTCGATGCCAGCTTGTCCGGCGCGACATAGTCGCCGTATTTTTTCTGGGCATCGAGCAGGCGCTGTCGCTGCTTTTCCAAGATCTCGAAAAGTGCTTTCGGCGTGCCTTTGATTTTAGTTTCGTATATGGTTTTTATCCGGTCGATCTTGGCGAGGCTTTCCGGAATACGGATCGTGAATTGCCTGGTATAGTCGTCTTTTGTGTATTCCTTGTTGAGTACCTGTTTGAACAATCTTTTCAGATCATCGTATTTGGGGATGCGGCCGGTCGGCGTATCGATCGCCTCGGCTTCTTTGTTCACCCGCAGGTCAATCCATTTGTACCAGACCTTTTTATCGGTTTTTTCGTTAAGGAAGTCGCCGTTCTTGTCTTTCAAGAAGTAATTAACCGAGTATATCAGCGGCGTCTTCTTCAGGTCGCCGGCAAATTCCAGGTTCGTCTGTATGTATTTGCCGATTGGTATCGAAAGAAAGTCGATATTGGACATCGGATTGAACTCGCGCACGCCTTCTTTGCCGAGCGTAGCGGCGGTGGTTTCTGATTCAAGCGCCGCGCCCTTGGTGGTTATGCCATGCGCCCAATCGAATGATTCTTCGACCGGAACCCAGGTGTCCGAATCGCGGCCGCCGTACACCATGGCGCCGACAACAACGCCTTTGGGGTCGTCGGCTTTGGGGTCGAGATTATCAAATTGTTTTAGGGCGATCGTAAAGCGAGCATTGGGATGAGAGCACGGGATTTCCTTGTCGTTTTTGTCTTTTTTGCCTTTTGTCCATTCTCCCGAATGATTGTGGCCTTTTGCCGGGACCTCGCCGTCTTTGCCGATCCAGTGAACGCCTTTGTCCTCGGTCGTAAGCACGTTGGAGAATATGATCTCGCCCGGACTGTTCAGAGCTTTCCATTGCATCGGGTCATCTTTTGAGTTTATCCCCTGGATGATGCCGAACATGCCTTTTTCGACGTTCACGGTACGAACTTCGCCATCCTTTTTATGAAGATAGGCGATATCATCACCGACAATGGTCTCGCCATCGAGCATGGCGGTCGAGGTTTTGCCGCATAATGACGGAAATGCGCCGGTAACATAGGTGACGCGGTTCTTCGGTCCATGTATGCCCATGATCAACATATGCTCGGTGAGCCAGCCTTCTTTGCTGCCGCGGTTGATTGCCAGTCGCATGGCGAGCTTTTTAAGGCCGATCGTATTGCCGCCGTATTGCGTATTGGCGCTGTAAACGATGTTTTCCTGAAGATCGATAAAGATCCGGCGTTTATC
>JBBIHN010000141.1:0-773 GCA_037446995.1 Caldifarciminota bacterium
TACGCTGATCTACTTACTGATTCCGACTTCATGATTGTTCCCAGACATGCACACGCCGCTGCGCCGGCCGCTTATGGAACCGGAAAGATAGTCGGTAACGGACCATACAAAGTCAAGGAGTGGGTGTACGGCTCGATGCTGGTTCTGGAGGCAAATGAAGGATATTATCGAGGCAAACCCCCTCTTGACGAGATCAGTATTATCTACTATTCGGACGCTGCGAAAATGATCGATGATTTCGCGGCCGGCAATCTTGATATGGTCATGAACTTGACGCCCAACCTGGCGAAAAGACTGGAGGAAAACCAGAACATAGCGATTGATTCACGACCCGGTAATTCATACCTGTATATCGGCTGGAATCTTGCCAATGTCTATTTGAAAGACCGGGATATCAGAAAGGCAATAACCAAGGCGATCAATGCTGGCCGCATCCTTGACGATATATATTTGGGTATGGGTAGTATCGCATTGGGGCCGATCCCTTCGTCGTCATGGGGATATAACGAGAATATCGAGACGGTGAAGTTCAATCTGCCGGAGGCCAGACGCGTTCTCGAAAGTAAGGGATTCGAGGATCGCAACCGCAACAACTACTATGACCGGGACCGGGTTGACTTCACGCTCAATATCATCACCAATATCGAGAACCCGGATCGTGTTCGAATACTCGACTATGTTGTCGAGGATCTGAAGGCGATGGGAATTAAGGTGAATGCCCGCAAATTGGATACGCGGTCTTTTATCGAAGCCCTGGTCAAACGCGATTTCGA
>JBBIHN010000141.1:783-4863 GCA_037446995.1 Caldifarciminota bacterium
CTGGAGCGTTGAAGAGAAGATCGATCCAACCATTTACTGGAATTCTGATCCGGCCGTGGGGAAGTTCAATTTCACCGGCTATAAGAATCCGGCGGTTGATTCACTGATCAATGAGGGTGTTGCGATGTTGAACCGCAGGCGGGCGAAGCAAGTATGGAATGAGTTCCAATCGATCATATATGAGGATCAGCCGTATACTTTTCTGGTCGTGCCTGACATCATTGCCGCGTCCCACAAAAGAGTGAAAGGGTTGGATTATGGAATGGTACTGGCCAGCGCTCATACTTACTGGATACCGGAAGCCGAGCGTCGGGTCGCGGTCGCGGCGGTGGCTCCGTCACCGGTCGAACTTCCGACCGAAGTGAAACCCGGCATTGAGGAAAAACCGCCAAAACCAGAGACCGAGATCAAACCGGTGGAGATCGTCGCGCCGGAGAAGCTGCTGGAAGCGGCCGTGAAGAAGGAGACGACCGCGGTCGCGATCGCTCCGCCTGATACTCAACCAGCGCTGCCGCCCAAACCCGCCGTGATCACAAGGCCGGCGCTGGTCAAGCAAGTTACGCCGACATACCCGGACGCGGCTCGTTCGATCGGTGCCACGGGTCGGGTGGTTGTAAAAGTTACGGTTGGAGTCGATGGGAAAGTATCCAGTCCGGTAATCGTTTCGAGCTTTGGTAATCCTGCCTGCGAAGCGGCCGCGATCGAAGCGGCAAAGAAATGGGAGTTCAAGCCCGCCACGAAAGACGGTGAGCCATTCGAACAACAGATATCAATACCTTTTGATTTTCGGCCGTAAACCATAATCTGGGGCCCCTGCTAAACATTATCTTCGCCCTCCGGTGGGGGCTCCCCATTTTCCGTCAACAGTGGACGGCGGACAGGTAACCCCAGAAGCGACAGAACTGATACATGATGCACGATACGCGATAAAAAAGTACGTCATCACGTCATTGGGTCATTAGGTCACTGAAAATCGATTACGGACCTTTCCAGTTTTTAGTTCCTAGTGTTCAGTTTGTACTGCCGTTTAGCGCGGCGTAAGTATCCCGTACGGCAGTATCATCTCTTCCATGGATATTCCGCCGTGTTGGAAAGTATATTTGAATTCTTTTTCGTATTCGGTTGGTTTGGTCGGATAGATAAAGAAGTGATCTTCCCGGGCGATCGCAAAACGCACCGACGCGTCCTCGACCGGTAATGCAATATCACCGGGGTTATTTAACAGCCAGGCGTTCTTCTTGTCGACGCGCAGCGCCGGCCCGTATTTATAGCGAAGGTTGGGGGATATTGTGCGGCCGCCGTATACGATCGTGGGGCGGCGTACTCGGATAAAACCATGATCCGTGGTCAGCACGATTCGGTTTTTTCTTCTTGCCAGAATTCTGAAAATCTCGTATATCGACGAGATCGGAAACCAGTAATTAAGGATGTTGAGAAGAACTCCTTCATCATCAAGGATTCCTTTCATGTCGCCCCGCCCTGGAATGGAATGAATCAGAAGATCAAAGAAGTTGATGATCACTATTGAAATATCGCTGGTATTGGTCGTGATCTCGCAAATACTTGATTCGATCTCGGCGATAGAGGATAATTTGTGGTAGCTGAATTTCATATTGATGTTCTGTTTTTTTAACTGGGCTTCGAACAGTTGTTTTTCAAACCGGTTCTGCCCCTGTTCTTCGAATGACCACATTTCCGGATAACGCTGCAGTATCTCAAGCGGCATAATGCCGGCGAAGATCGCATTACGCGAGTAGGGCGTGGCGGTCGGAAGGATAGAATAGTAGAATTGAGTGTTTATCTCGAAATAGTCCCTCAACACCGAGACAATCTTGACGTACTGATCCAGGCGCATGCTGTCGAAGATAATGAAAGTCACCGGCCCATCACGCAGTAACGGGAGAACTGCGCTGGCGAACAATCGATTAGACATGAGCGGGCCTTTACCTTCGAGGAAGGATGGATAGATGTTCTCAACATACTTCGCGAAACCGGCGTTTGCATCGCGCTTGCGCTGATCCTGCATCTCACGTAGATCTTTGCTGCCGAATTCCATCAATCTCAGATCCCAGGAAACAATATTCCGGTAGAATTCGATCCATTCATTATAGTCGGCAGGCTCCTGAAGGTTGCGGAATTGCGTTGAATATTCCTCCCCCAGCGCATTGTTGATGATCCGCCGGCGGTTCAGGGTGCGGTTCAGCACCGACAGTAGTTGGGTAAAGCTGAATGGTTTGGTTATATAATCATCGACCCAGCCGCCATACGCTTTCTTCATTAGGTCTTCTTCTTCGCTTTTCGTGACCATGACGACTATTTGTTGGGAGTTTTCGCTTTTGATCTTTCTTAATACTTCCAGCCCATCAACCCCGGGCATTATTTCGTCAAGGAAAACAAGGTCGAATATCTCTCTTGCCGCCATCTGCGTTCCGTCCTCTCCGGAGCTCGCGGTTTCTACTTCATATCCTTCTTGCTGAAGCAGGTAGACAAATGGTTTCAATAGTTCAATTTCATCGTCGATCCACAGTATTTTCATTGTTCCGCCTTTGGTAAGAATATCTGAAACGAAGAGCCTTTTGTGCTCGTTTCTTTCAATGTCAATTTCCCGCGGTGATAATCATCGATGATCCTGCGGGTTAGAACCAGGCCGAGCCCCCACCCGTATTTCTTCGTCGTGTAGCCCGGTTTGAAGATATCGCGATTCCTCTTCATTCCCCGTCCGGTGTCCGAAATCTCTATATATACGCCGTTCTGTTCATGGATTTTGATCCTGATCTGCCCCGGATCGCTGCCGATCGCGTCCAGCCCGTTCTTGATGATGTTCTCAACCGCCCATCCGAGGAGGATGTCGTCGAATCGAGCCGCTGATGATGAGATGTATTCTTCGACGAATGAGATATTGGAATGCGCCCGATGCCTCATGTATGCCACCGAGTTCTTGATTGTTTCGAGCGGGTCGCGAGCAACGAGCCGCGGCGGAAGACCGATGCGCGAGAACTTTTCCAGCACTTCTCTCATTCGTTTCGCGTCCTCGTTGAGTCCGGCATAGATTTCATCGGATAACTTACCCTTCAAGGCCTCAAGCCACCCGGTTAGCGATGAAAGCGGCGTTGCCAGTTGATGAGCGGTTTCTTTGGCAAGCGAGTTCCATATTTTTTCTTCTTCGCTCTTTCGGTAGATCAAATACCCCCAGAAACCGATAAACAGGAAAGCGATGAGAAAAATGGTTTCAACGAAAGGTAGTATTTGAAGAGATCTGGTGAACGTAGATAGTCCGTAATGAACATGCCCGACAAGAGTCGAATCGGGGCCGTGGTGGATGATTATCGGTATTGGTTTGTGAACCCGATCAAGTTTTAGAATCGCCGCGTGGAGATCTTTGTCTCGGATATTCTTGGATGAAACCGGATTACCGTTAATATCGGTCAGGATAACCGGGAAATCGATGCGCTTGATCACTTTTTCGTAGAATAGAACCAGAAGCCTTTCTTCATCCAAGCTTGGACCCCGCGCGTACTCGGCAAAAAGCTGTGAGGTAGTTTCGGTTTCCTCTTTTATGCGCTGGATCAGGTAGTTCGAATAGATGAATGTTAGTATGCCGATTATGCCGATCCCGATCAAGAAATAGACGGCCAGGGGTCGAGAAGTGAATCTATGCCTCAGGGCCATTTCTTCCGTTTAGTTTTGAAGCATAAACAAGTTTGTCGGCATGATCGATCAGTCTGCCCAGTTCGTTGCCGTTCTCCGGATGAACCGCGATGCCGGATGAGAATTTGAGGCCGCGCATCTCCTCTTTATCGGTCCGGGTCAGTTGATAGTTGATCCGGCTGACCACGTTTTTCGCCGAAACCCTGTCTCCCCCGGGCAGCAGAATGATGAACTCGTCGCCGCCGTATCTTATCACATAGCCGTTAACCGCCGCGACTTTGACCAGCAATCGGGAGAACAGGCGTAGAATATGATCGCCTCTCAAATGCCCGAACTTATCATTGTATTCCTTGAAATTGTCAAGGTCGATCATGATCAGGGCAATGGTATTAGCGCCGCTTTCAATAAGGGCGGTGACTTTCTCGCGCAGAA
>JBBIHN010000142.1:0-4843 GCA_037446995.1 Caldifarciminota bacterium
ATATGAGCCAATGAGCCCAAATCTTATCTCCTTTAAAAAACGCAAAAGTCGTGTTCTTACTTCTTTAAGTAACCAATGATTTCCCCAGCCGGTACTGATACCTGCTCGCCGGTTTTCATGTCTTTTACCGAATACAATCCCTGTCTTGCTTCATCCTCGCCATAAATAACGACCAGATCGGCGCACAAGCGATTGGCTTTTTTGAACTGCGCCTTGAAACTGATCCCGGGGTCGATAATCGCGCACGCCAAACCGCGTTCATGCACCGCGCTTTGCAGACTTATCAGGTCGCGTAAATAGCGCGGATCACTGGTCATAAGACATATTTTCGGTTCAGATACTCGGTCAAGGGTGTTTTCCGGCATCGCGATCAACAAACGGTCAACACCCATTGCCCAACCTAGGGCCGGCGTATCTTTGCCGCCGAGTTCTTTCATGAGCAGGTCATACCGGCCGCCGGCCAATAGCGTATCCTGAGCACCCAGCCCATGATGCTTGAATTCGAAAACGGTCCGCGTGTAATAATCGAGACCGCGGACCAGGGTTTTGTTTTCGCGGTATTCGAGCGAAAAAGCGTCAAGATAAGATCTTGCCTGCTGATAATGCCTGAGGCAGTCAGCGCATAGATTGTCGGTTATACTCGGCGCGCCGGCATAGATACTCTGACAGCGATCCTGTTTGCAGTCAAAAATACGCAGGAAGTTCTTGTCAACGCGGCGCTGGCAGTTATCGCACAGCTGATCGAGTTTGGCTCTTAATTCTTTTTTCAACTTATCTTTGTAATCGCGGCGGCAAACCGGACAGCCGATCGAGTTGATCTCCAGCCGGAAATCCTTTAAACCGGCCCTCACAAGAAAGCTTCTCCCCTGGGCGATAATTTCGGCATCATAGAAAGGATCGGCTTCGCCGATCAACTCGATACCGATCTGCAAAAATTCGCGAAAACGTCCTTTCTGGGGTTTTTCCCGGCGGTACATCGGTTCAATATAAAGAAACCGCGCCGGCAGGCCGATATTGTTCTCGATGATCGCCCGGATCACCGGCGCCGTGCCCTCGGGCCTCAGCATATAGGTTTTGTCATCGATATGAAAGGCGTAATTCTCCTTTTCTACAATATCGGTATATTCGCCGATCGACCGGATGAACAGATCGGCAAACTCAAAGGCCGGAGTTCGTATTTCCTGATAACCGTTTAAACCAAAGTATTTCCGGGCGAGGGAACTGAGCGATTCGATCCGTTCCAGATCCGGTCCGTGGATATCGCGCGTCCCTTTTGGTTTTTGATAGAGCATGCTTAAGATCTCCTCTTTTTGAAAATCAGGAAACCGGTCATTAATCCGGCGATGCCGGCGGCGATATCCATCAGATCCCATTCACGCCCCGGGATAATCAGCTGCTGCGCCTCGGCGGCGAGCGCGATGCCGATACCCAGCAGGATGAAAGGAATCGGCTTTAAAATAGGTCTCTCCAAAAACGCAAGAATGAAAAATGCCATAAAATGATACAACTTATCGATTGGAAAATCGTCAATCTGCGGAGCATCCAGCCCCGGATATCCGGTCAGAACGAAGATCGCCGTGATCCAGATGACCAGGATTAAAATCCGGAAAGAACCCTTCATTGTCTTCTTGACGGCTTCCGGATCGCATGGGCCGGGGTATCGAACGACTTGTCGCTTATCCCGGAATCAACGTAAGCATTCACTGGAATCTTCTGCCCGCTCAGTAATTGTCATTATCGATCTCTTCGAACAACGTGGGGTCAGCTCCGCAATCCGGGCAGCCCCAGGTATCGGGCAAACCTTCCAGAGGAATGCCGGGCGGCAAACCGCTTTCCGGGTCGCCAAGCCTCATATCATACACATAGCCGCATACCGGACAACGCCATTTGCGCATTATTCCTCCTCATCATCATAATAATACATCATTATACTAAAGATTATAGAAGACTTCCAGCGAAAAATCAACTATCCTCTTGGTGCCGGCTTTGAGCGCTTCGTCGGTCACGTACTCGGTGAAGCCCTCTCCCCCGCCGACAATATCAGAAACGAGCAGAAACGAGACGGCGCGCAGATTATGGCGATTGGCAAGGGCGTAGATCAGACTTGTCTCCATTTCGACCGCGCATATTCCCTTGATACGCAGGCGCTCGATATAGTCTGGAAACGGATTATAGAACACATCGACGCTTGCCACCCCGCCGAATCGTACTTTGATCCCTGCTTGATCGGCGACGTTGCTGGCGATTTTCAAGATCTCAAAGGACGCATACGGGGCATGAGGATCGCTCTGTACATAGACGCGCGTCGCGCCGTCATAAGGCGCCGCTGAAACCGCGGCGATGATATCAAGCGGCTTGATATCCTTGCCGATACCGCCGCAGGTGCCCACCCTGATCAATGTCTGGACATCGCACTGTATCAGCTCTTCGACGACGATCGCCGCTGAAGGACAACCAATTCCCGTAGTCTGGACCGAAACCGGCTTGCCTTTGTAACAACCGGTGTAACCGATAAGACCGCGATTGTCATTCACCAACTTCGTATTCTCGAGCGCCTTGCCGATCAGTTCGGCTCGGCCCGGATCACCAACCAGCAAAGTGGTTGGAGCATAATCGCCTTTGTTTGCCTTTAGATGCAGCGGCACAATGCCTCCTTGATGATTTGCTAATGCCGGGCTATTTGATCGTCGCCGGACCGGGCTTCCCAGCAGGCCATAAGCGAGTCCCGGTGGCGTTCGAATCTGTCGAAATACTTGTTTTTTACCGAAGGCGCCCGGGGCAATTTCACGGTCAGAGGATTGATCGGCACGTTGTTCTTGTGCAGTTCAAAATGCAAATGCGGGCCGGTGGAAAGTCCGGTCGACCCGACATAACCGATCAGTTCGCCCATCTTTACTCTTTTTCCGTTATGCAAGCCTTTGGCGAACTTTGACAGATGACCGTAGCGGCTTTTGTAATTGTTCATGTGCTTGATCTCGACCAGATTTCCATACCCGCCCTTCCACCCCATATAACTGACCGTGCCGTTGCCGATCGAAGACACCGGCGTGCCGATCGGTGCGCCGTAATCGAGGCCATGATGCGGACGCCACACTTTGAGTATCGGGTGGTAGCGGCTTTTGGAGAAGAAAGAGCTGATACTGGAAAATTTCAGAGGGGCTTTGAGCAGGGCTTTGCGCAGCGATTCGCCCTTGAGATTGTAGTAATCGTCGTAACCCTCGGGATCGCAATAATATATGCCGGTAAAATCTCCGACCAGTCCCTTATAGCGGATCAAACTTATGTCGATATGATCGACCAGGCAGGAATCAACCATTCTTTTCTTAACCATAATGCCGAATGAATCGCCGTTTTGAGTTTCGGTTACAAAATCGATCTCCCAGGCGAATATCTCGGCAAATTGAAAAACCAGCGCCGGCGTTTCCCCCTTGTTCAGGAAGGTTTCGTATAAACTCGATCTGACCACGCCTTCGAGATAGCACTGAACCGTGTCAATATAGGGAAGTTTCATCGCCACGTAATAGACCGAATCGATATTGGACACCTGGTACTGAGTCAGTATGCTTTGCTTGTACACCAACTTCATGAACTCGCTGTCGCGCATCGTGATCACGATCGAATCGCCGGGCAGGCAGCGCCGGAAGGAAAATCCGCACGCGTCGAGGATTCTGATTATCTTACGGGATTGATCGTTTCCCAGATACCTGTTGAGCACCAATTCGAGCGTCTCGCCTTTGCGCACGACCGCTTCGCAGACCTCGAACGACTCGACCGGCGCCGAAGGCTTGCGGCCCGGGCAGGCAAGAGCGGTCAAAAACAACGCAACAAGGAGCCTATATTTTGCTGCTGATGAAATCCTTAAGCCACTCATCATAGATCTGATTTCTATGGGCGAAGGACAGGCCCGCGACATTCAACCGTCCGATATTCGACAAAGCCTCGACGACAATTTGCAGGTCCGAAAATCCCACAATTCGAATTCGATCTGATAATAGCGTTTCTTGAAACGGCCGGTTATGTTGCCCGAAAAACCGATCCGGTTGACCAGCCGCAGCAGCTCTTTGGTTCTGAGTTTCGTCGAAACCGCGACATGAAGATGCAGGTAGTTCTTAATCACGCTCCAATCGAAATTCGGTAGCAATGTCATGACGCCCTTGCGGTTCTTCTTGGTCCAGATCAGACGGGAGAGCATTACTTCGCTCTCGGTCTCGGGTTTGTTGACGATACGGTGTATTGTCTGATAGTCGATTTTGGGCAGACGATTATGCAGCGCGGCGATCGCCTGCCAGTGCTCTTTGAGCAGCAGCCTCGGCACTTTCACGTCGTACTCGTCGATCTTGTAAACCTCGGCATATTTTATCCCGGACAGGCGATTGGTCAACTTGTAACTTTCTTTGAGATTCTGGCTGTAAAATAGAAAAGACCGGTCCGGGCATACGCCTGAAGGAATAATCAGGTTCTGGACGATTTCCTCGGTTATCGGCATGATCTTCTCTATCCGCTGCGCGATCTCGGTTTCGCAGGCAAGACAGCCCCAGTACCAGGTGCCGCCGAGGATACCGGGGATAAATAGTTTCATACCGTAGCTTCTTATGAACCCGGATTCTTCGAAGTTGCTGATCCTCAGCAGTATTTCTTCTTCGTTCGCCTGCACCTTGCCGATTGTTTCGGTTACCGATATGCTGCCGTTCAATTCCAAAGAACGTATCAGTTTGAGATCGACTGCATCGACAATCACGAATTGATTATAGACACGGTATCAGGAAAGTCAATACTAAAAACACTAATCACACGACTTTTGTAAATTCAATGAGAAGATAAATTTTGGGCGAAGCAAGGCTCA
>JBBIHN010000143.1:0-4821 GCA_037446995.1 Caldifarciminota bacterium
ATAAAGGCGCTTTTTATCGAGACGAATCCGATCCCGGTGAAGAAGGCGATGGAGTTAATGGGGCTGCCGGCAGGAAGACCCAGACTGCCGCTGGTGGAAATGACCAAGGAGAACACCGATATCCTGCGCAAAGAGCTCATTCATTTTGGGATTGATCTATGATCAGAATAACTATCTGCGGTATCGCCGGGCGCATGGGTCGGGAGCTCATCGGCGCAGCACACGAATATCCGGACATTAAGATAGCCGCCGGGCTTGAGATATCCGGACACGCTCTGATCGGCAAGGCGATCGAAGATATCCCGGTTTATGATGATATCCGAACCGCAGTCAGGGAATGCGATTGCGTTATCGATTTCACCAATCATCGTGCCGCGTTGTCGACATTACAGTATTTGCTTTCGGAGATTCGCCCGTTTGTCAGCGGATCAACCGGTTTCAGCGAGAAAGAGTTCGACGCGATCAATGAAATCAGCCGGCGCGTACCGGTTTTTGTCGCCCCCAATATGTCGCTTGGTATCAACGCGCTGTATGAGCTGGTCAGACGGGCCTCAGGGAACCTGCCGGAATTTGACATCGAAATCATTGAAACTCATCACCGATCGAAGAAAGACGCACCGAGCGGCACGGCCAAGGAGATGATCAACATAATCAGAGCAAATCGACCGGACATAAAGATAGTGAGCGAACGGAACGGGACAACCGGCGGCCGGGAGAGCGGCGAAATGGGCGTTTTCGCGATACGAGGCGGTGATGTTGTCGGCGAACACCGGGTGCTTTTTTTGGGCAGCGGCGAATTTATCGAGTTGAGACATTATGCAACCTCGCGCCGGTGTTTTGCCCGTGGCGCCCTGACCGCGGCGAGATTCATGATCGGCAGGAAATCTGGCTTATATACGATGGCGGATTTGCTCAACGTCTGAGCCGGCTTGACTACCGGAAGGTATTTGGTATAATACTTCAGGATGAAAGTCACGGTTCTCGTTCCCGCCTATAACGAGGCGGTAAATCTGGCGCCTTTGATCGAGGAATTGGATTGTTTTCTCAATGGCCGCGATGATTATGAGGTGGTTTTAGTCGATGATGGTTCGGATGACGGCACCGACAAGGAGATTCAGAATTACCGGCGCGCATATCTTAGGTGTGTCCGGCATCGGCGTAACATGGGTAAAACTCAGGCGATCATTACCGGTGTCCGTGAAGCCGCGGGCGAGATCATTGTAGTTTTCGATGCCGATCTTCAGTACTCGACCGAGGATATTCCCAGGCTTGTTGATCTTATTGATCAGGGAGCCGATGTCGCGACCGGCTGGAAGCAGGGCAAATACGAGAAGAGATTTGTCTCCGGCATATATAATGGCTGGGCCAGAAGGCTATTTGGTTTAAAAATCCACGATATGAATTCGATCAAAGCCTTTCGCAAGGAGATCCTCGACGATATTCCCTTAAGAAAGGAATGGCACCGCTATATTGTCGCGCTTGCCTATGACGCCGGTTATCGGATCGCCGAGATCGAAGTAAGCCTGAGACCACGGCGTTTTGGAAGAGCGAAGTATCAGCACAAATCCCGGATATTGGTCGGCGTATTCGATCTTTTGGCGGTTAAATTCCAACTGACCTTTATGCGGAAACCTTTGTTATACTTCGGCACGATCGGTCTGGCCGCGATCGCTGTCGGATTCATCGTCGGTGTTTTCGCATTGGTGTTGCGTGCGATTGGTCTTGGTTACCGTCCGATGCTGTATCTTGTGATTTTACTGGTTATCTCCGGTATTCTGTTTTTTTCGCTTGGGTTGATTGGGGAATCAATCAGGGCAGTCCTGGATCGGCTTGAAAAACGAAGATCGTAGAGTCTGGTTAAGTCTTCTGCGGGTGGTTGTCGGGATTGCACTGACCGCTTTCTTATTATGGAGACTGGATGTCAATAAAATTCTATCCGGCATCGGCAACATTGAAATCGAGTTTCTGGTATATGGGATTATCGCTTATTTTCTATTCATTATTATGTCGAGTTGGCGGTGGCAGCTGCTGATCGATTACAAGAATATCGATATGCGTTTTCCCCGCACGCTGGCAATTTATTTTATTGCCTCTTTCTTCAATAATCTTCTACCGACCACGATCGGCGGAGACGTTATGAGGATTTACTATTCGATGGACTCACGGCGCGCCGATGCGGCCGCCGTCGTCCTGGTCGATCGTCTCCTGGGATTTGTCGGACTTTTTATCTTTGCTTTTACGGCGATAGTCTATATGCTTTTTACGCGGCAGCGTGCGGAATTCCTTCCATTTGTTGTTGTCGGCCTTGCAGTTATCGTGGCGATTACGTATGTATTCTTTTCGGACGGCATTTATCAGAAGATATCGCCGGTTATGGATAAGATTAAGCTATTCGGCGTTGGTAAGCGCCTGAATCGTCTACATCTTGCCGCCACCGGCTTCAGCCGCGCGTGGCCGGTGGTGTTGATATGCGTTGCCCAATCGGTCATGATTCAGATCCTGCTGGCAATCGCGCCTTTTTTCGTGGCGCTCGGCATGGGTGTTAAGGGGCTCACGATTCTGCCATTCTTTCTTTATGTCCCAATCATCAATGTGGCCTCGATGATTCCGTTGTCTATCAATGCCATCGGCATTCGGGAATACGCGTACGTTCTGCTTTTCCGTCGTGTTGCTCTCTTGCCCGAGACATCGGTTGCGATCTCGCTGGTTTCTTTTTTTCTCTATGTTATTGTATCATTGATCGGCGCGGTTATCTTCGTTTTTTACCGGAGAAGCAATTTACGAAAGGAGAATTTAGAATGAAAGTTTGCATGATTGGTACCGGATATGTCGGATTGGTGTCAGGTACGTGCTTCGCTGAGATCGGTCATGAGGTATTATGCGTTGACAGCGATGAGAAGAAGATCGCTATTCTCAGGAATGGAGAAATTCCGATCTATGAACCAGGTCTCGAGGCAATGATAAAACGGAACGTTGACGCTGGCCGGCTGGATTTCTCGACATCGATAAAAGACGGGGTGGAAAGGTCGTTATTGCTCTTTATCGCCGTCGGTACGCCGCCCAAGGATGATGGTCAACCCGATCTGTCATACGTTGAGAAAGTGGCCGAGGATATCGGGGCGGCAATGAGCGAATACCGGATAATTATCGAGAAGAGCACGGTGCCGGTCCAGACGAGCCAATGGGTTAGAACGGTGATCCAGCGTTTTAACAGGAAGAACATTCGTTTTGACGTGGCTTCAAATCCCGAGTTCTTGCGCGAGGGATCGGCGATTAATGATTTCCTTTATCCCGACCGCGTTGTGTTGGGCGTGGAGAGCGAAACGGCAAAGGAGAAACTTCTCGAATTGTATCGGCCGATCAACGCGGTCAAGATCGTCACCGATATTGCCAGTGCCGAACTGATCAAGCATGCGTCCAATGCTTTTCTTTCTACTAAGATATCTTTTATCAACGCGATATCCATGATTTGCGATAAGACCGGCGCCGATATATTGAAAGTGGCTGAGGGCATCGGTCTGGATAAACGAATCGGCCGGGATTTTCTGAACGCCGGCGTTGGCTTCGGCGGTTTCTGTTTTCCAAAGGATCTCAGGGCGTTTATCAATATCGCGGCCGAGATCGGCTATGATTTCGAGTTACTGAAGACGGTCGAAAAAATCAACCATGATCAGATAATGCTGGCGGTTGAAAAACTGGAAAAAATGGCCTGGAATCTCAGGGGGAAGCGTATCGGTATTCTCGGTCTGGCTTTCAAACCAAACACCGATGATATGCGGTACGCGCCTTCGATATTCATTATCGAAGAATTGAGAAAGCGAGGCGCTGCGGTCGTTGCCTATGATCCGGTTTCAATGGGGCGTGCCCGCGAGATAATGCCTGATCTTGATTATGCTGCCGACGCGTACGATGTTGCCCGTAACGCCGACGCGGTGATGCTGATCACCGAATGGGATGAGTTCCTCGGGCTTGACCTCGAGAAGATGAAATCGCTTATGCGCCAACCGGTGTTTCTGGACGGACGCAATGTCTTTGACCCGGTCAAAATGAGAGAGATCGGTTTCGTGTATGCCGGTATCGGAAGATGAGAATTATCATTACCGGCGGCGCAGGGTTTATCGGTTCTCATTTAGTCGATTACTATATTGAAAACGATCATGAGGTTGCCGTTATCGACAATCTGCTGACCGGCAGTCAGAAGAATATTGAACATCATCTCGGCAACAAGAATTTTGAATTCATCAAGGCCGATGTCTGCTATATCACTGAGATCAGCAGCCCGTTTGACATTCTCATGCATTTTGCCTGTCCGGCCAGTCCATTTGATTATCTTGATTACCCGCTCGAAACCATGAAGGTCATGGCAATCGGCACTTACAACATGCTCGAGATCGCGCGCGTTCATCAGGCAAAGTTCATGCTCGCTTCGACCAGCGAAGTGTATGGTGATCCGTTGGTTCATCCGCAGACTGAGGATTATGCTGGCAATGTCAATATGTTGAGCCCTCGCGCCGTCTACGACGAAAGTAAGCGGTATGCCGAAACCATGGTGATGGTTTTCAATCGTAAATACGAGTTAAAGACCGGGATTGTGCGAATCTTCAACACGTACGGAGAACGAATGCGCAGTCATGACGGTCGGGTCGTACCGACGCTTATTTCCGAAGCGATAAACGGGAGACCATTGCCGATTTTCGGCGACGGCAAGCAGACCAGGAGCTTTTGTTACATATCGGATATGATTGAAGGTATCGACCGGGCGACAATGACTGACCACGCGTTACCGATAAATCTCGGTAATCCGGAGGAGTACACGATTCT
>JBBIHN010000144.1:0-4813 GCA_037446995.1 Caldifarciminota bacterium
AACTCGATACCACCAGGCAGATGGTCATCACCAACATTCCCCTGAAATTGATCTACACCGCCAGCCAGCGAGTTACTTCCGAAAAGATCAGCCTTGATACTTTGATCATCGAGGGCCCTCAGTCGCGGCTTGAAACCATCAGAAAACGCGATATCATTGTAAGAATAACCTTGACCGGACTGTCGAATGGCGACTATGACCTGCCCGCAACGATCATACTCCCGGAATTCATCAAGCCGGTTTATTCAATGCCTAAACGATTCAAGATCACTATTTTCTGAAAACCCCGGCGCGTATCGACACCTTTTCCGGAGATTCATACCTAACCGAGCGCGCGCGAACCGCATGAATTGTCGAAGTAGAAGTATTGATCTGGTTCTGATCATCGCCCTGTTCGCAGTCAACCGGGTTATATATTGGCTTGCCGGCATTAAATTTGACAACTCCCCAATCAGCTGGTTTTTTCAATATCTTGATCCGCATGAATTGCAAAACAACCTTGTGACGAGCGTTTACCACCTGCATATCCAGCCGCCCTTGTTCAATCTTTTTCTCGGAATCGTCCTTAAGATCGATAGTCGGCTGGCGCCAGCGATATTCAGTCTGATTTTCATTATCTGTGGATTGCTCTTGACCGTGATGTTCTTCACATTATCACGGGATCTCAAAATCCCAAGAATTATGTGTTTTGCTATCGTCGGGTTCTTCGTCATCCGGTCACGACGTTGTTGATCATCTCCATGTACTTGATCCGCAAATATTTCTTGGGCGGGAAAACCCGGCATCTGTTCCTCTCAATCAGTGCCTGGGGAGTAATCGTCCTGACCCGGACCGCTTTCCACCCGCTATGGCTGCTATCGGGCATTGCATTGTTGACAATGCTCCGCAAAGGTGACATAAAAAGAATTCTGTTATGCAGCGCATTACCGGTGACGATAGTCACGATACTGATGTTAAAGAACGGCGTTATGTTCAACTTTTTCGGCTTGACCTCGTGGTACGGTATGAATCTGTATAAAATGACACTGAGCATACCCCGGGACAAACTTGAATCCCTGGTTGAGTCCGATGCGATCAGCAGACTCGCCCTGATACCGCCCTTTCAAGACCCGGATCAATACCGGAATTTCGCCGATTTTGACTCGGCGACCGGAATCAAAGTCCTTGACCAGAGGTATCGGTCAACTTCATATCCGAACTACAATCACAGGGCGTATGTATCGATATCAAAACAGTATTTTGCGATCGCCAAAGACCTTATTGTCAAATATCCCCAATACTACCTACTATCCGTCGGAAAGGCTGTGTACCGGTTCCTTATGCCCACTTCGGACAAGATCATCTTTCCGGGTCAAAACCGTCAGAAAATCAAAGGTTGGATCGACATGTACGAAAGCTACTTGCTCGGTGGCTTTTTATCAAGTCTATGGCAGACCAGGTATATCAACCGCTACGGTCAATCCCGAACAGTTCATTTCAACCTGCTTTATTTGTATATTCCCTTCGTATATCTGGGCATGATCTGGTTTCTGTTAAAAGGCATCAAAAACACTGATCTTGACCGCAATGATAAAGCCACTCTGCATATGATCTGCTTTCAAGTATTATATGTGACCTCGATCTGCAATTTGGTCGAATATGGGGAAAACATGAGATTTAGGTTCATCATAATTCCCTATATTTACATCGGTTTCGCCTTATTGTTAAAGTCGTTCATCAAGAAGAGGGTCAGCTGAATCCTCTCCATTAAAAGAAGTATTGAAAAAACATGAAATTGCTTCGTTCGTTTCACTGCATCGCAATGATTTTTTCAGAGACCTCGTACACTTTTCTTGACAAACCAGACATACGTGCTATAATATAAGTTATGATGTCAAGCGCGAGGATGGCGGAATTGGCAGACGCGCTGGATTTAGGATCCAGTCCCGTAAGGGATGAGGGTTCAAATCCCTCTCCTCGCATTAGATGGAATAACGGAGGCAAGATTGCAGTATCAGATTGTCGACAATGAAGGACTCGAGAAGAAAGCGGTGATCACGATCACGGCTGACGAGATTGAACAAGGTATTGTCAATCAGATCGACAAAATCGGGAAAAGCATCCGACTGCCTGGATTCAGAAAGGGAAAAGTGCCAAAATCGATAATCCGCAGTCGTTTTGCCCTGGATCTCAAAAGTCGGGCAATAAGCGATGCGGCGGATGATGCTTTCCGCAGAATACTGACCGACAACAACTGGCATCCCGCCAGTCAAGCCGAGATGTTCGATGCAAGAGAAGAAGACGATCTGCAGTTCAGCCTTAGGTTCGAGATTTTGCCGGATATTAACCTGGCTGATTATTGTAACCTCGAGGTCTTCAGGGAGGACAATCTGCCCGATGCTTATCTCATGGAGAAGGCGGTCAAGCAGTTAATGGACGAACACTCAAGCATCAAGGAAGTTAACCGACCGGCAGTTGTTGATGACTTTGTCACGATCGATCTCGACATAATAATGAATAACAAACTGGAAAAAAACGAAGCCGGCATAGCGATCAGGATTGGAGACCGTAGTCTCCCTGACGAACTCAACCGGGCGCTGGTGGGCATAACCAAAAATGCCTGGAAAGAAATCAAAATCGAATCGGCGGTGTACCGTTTCACGGTCAAGAAAGTAGAAGAAAAAACATTCCCTTTGATCAACGACGCATTTGCACAGAAGATGAAATTTGCCAACCTTGAGGCGATGAGAAAAGATTTGCTCGAGCAAGCCAAGAAAGATGAAGATCGAAGAGTCGAAGACGAAATCAAGGAATCGTTATCGAACATCCTGCTCGAACGCAACCGTTTTCCGATTCCGAAGAGCTTTGTCGATCGGGAGTACAAACGTATTCTGGAACAACTTGAACAGACGGATTCGGAATCGAACCGCGAGCGTTTTCAGCCGCTTGCGGAAAAACGGGCACGCCTCGATCTTATCCTGTCAAAAATCGCGGAACTCGAGAATATCAAAATCCCCGAGGTGGACATAAAAAAAATCATCGCGGCGATGCAATGGAAATTACCCGAGGAGAACCGGATCAAAGCCGTCGAGTATTTCCGGCAGCTGATGACCCGTGAAAAGACCCTCGATTTCGTGTACCGGAAGGCGAAAATAAACCGAAAAAGCCGCATTGTTTCCCCCAAGGAGGCCTTGCATGATCACAATTCCGTACGTCATTGAACAAACCGGACGGGGCGAGAGAGCTTATGATATCTATTCCCGGCTGCTCAAAGAAAGAATCGTCTTCATCGGCACGCCGATCGACGACAACGTTGCCAATCTCGTCATGGCGCAATTATTGTTCCTTGACGCCGAGGAATCGACCAAAGATGTCTTCCTCTACATAAATTCGCCCGGCGGAATCGTATCCTCCGGGTTAGCCATCTATGACACGATGCAATTCATCAAACCCGACGTATCGACGATCTGCATCGGAATGGCGGCAAGCATGGCCGCACTGCTTCTGGCCGCCGGAGCAAAAGGCAAAAGGTTCACCCTGCCCCATGCCCGGGTGATGATCCATCAACCTGAAGGCGCATATTCAGGACAAGCAACCGACATTGCTATCCATGCCAAGGAAGTTTTGACAATACGCGAAGTCCTGAATAAATTGCTGGCTAAACACACCAATCAGAAGATTGAGAAAATCGCGACCGATACTGACCGTAACTATTTTATGTCGTCAGACGAGGCAAAGAGCTACGGTCTGATCGATGATATCATCGAGAAGCGCAAGGGATAATGGCTCGCGTACACTGCAGTTTTTGTCAACGTCCAAAGGCATCAGTAAAACGGCTTTTCCGGGGCAAGAGCGGATACATCTGCGACGTCTGTGTGCGGTTGTGCGGCGATATCCTAAAAGACGAGGAGAAAGGAAGAAACAATTTGGCGCCGACCATGCCCAAACCGGTTGAGATCAAAAACTTCCTCGATAAATATATCATCGGCCAGGAGCGCGCCAAGAAGATAGTTTCAGTAGCCGTCTACAATCACTATAAGAGAATGATCGCCGCAAACCGCGACATCGAAATACAGAAAAGTAATATCCTGTTGATCGGCCCGACCGGCACCGGCAAAACCCTGATTGCCGAAACTCTGGCAAGGTTGCTTCAAATCCCTTTTTCGATATCGGACGCCACGCCTTTGACCGAAGCCGGCTATGTCGGCGAAGATGTTGAGAACATCCTGTTGCGGCTGATCCAGGCCGCGAATTTCAATATCCCGGCCGCCGAGAAGGGAATCATATATCTCGATGAAATCGATAAGATCGCCCGTAAGTCGGATTCACCATCAATCACGCGAGACGTCTCCGGCGAAGGCGTTCAGCAGGCATTGTTGAAGATCATCGAAGGCACGGAAGCGAACATCCCCCCGCACGGAGGCAGAAAACATCCTGAGCAAGAATACATCCGTCTGAATACGCGCAATATTCTCTTCATATTCGGCGGTACTTTCAATGGTATCGAAGAGATCATCGCGCATCGTCTGAACAGAAGAACAATAGGTTTCATGGTACGGGATAAAATCCGCATAATCGACGACGAAGTCATCGAGATGGTGGCACCCGAGGACTTGATTAAGTACGGGTTAATACCCGAGTTCATCGGTCGAGTGCCCGTGCTCGCGCCGTGTAATCAACTGTCGAAGGCGGCGATGATTGAAATCCTGACCAAACCGAAGAATTCGCTGATCAAACAGTACGGTAAGTATTTCAAAATGGAAGGCATTAACCTCGAGCTAACCGACGACGCGCTCGAAGAAATCGCCGAACGGGCGCTTAAATACAAAACCGG
>JBBIHN010000145.1:0-4793 GCA_037446995.1 Caldifarciminota bacterium
GTCGGTGATTTTGAATATTGCAGTGACCTTGGATTCCCCGGCGAGTTTCCCTATATCAGAGGGGTGTACGCGAATATGTACCGGGGGCGCCTCTGGACCATGCGTCAATTCTCCGGTTTCGGCACGCCGCGGGATACGAATCGGCGCTACAAGTACCTCTTACGCCACGGCCAGACCGGGCTGTCCGTTGCCTTTGATTTTCCGACGCTCTACGGAAGGGATTCGGATGATGCTTTTGCCCGCGGCGAGGTTGGGCGCTGCGGAGTGGCGATCGATACATTGCGCGATATGGAAATTCTGTTCAACGGCATACCGCTTGATCAGATTTCCACTTCGATGACGATCAATCCGCCCGCCGCCCTGCTGCTTGCGATGTACATCGTGGTCGGCGAGAAGCAGGGGATACCGGCCGGTCAATTGACCGGAACCATTCAAAACGATATGCTCAAGGAATATCAGGCTCAAAAAACCTGGATATTTCCGCCGGTTCCGTCGATGCGGATCATTACCGACATATTTACCTATTGCTCCGACCACGTGCCAAAATGGAATACGATCTCGATATCCGGCTATCATATTCGGGAAGCCGGTTCCACGGCTCTGCAGGAATTAGCCTTTACGCTGAAAAACGGTTTTACTTATGTCGAATACGGGGTTCGGGCCGGTTTGCCGGTGGACAAGTTCGCGCCGCGCCTTTCATTCTTTTTCAATTCCCACATTGATTTCTTCGAGGAAATCGCGAAATACCGGGCGGCGCGCAGAATCTGGGCGCGGATGATGCAGGACAAATACAATGCCCAGGATCCGCGATCGTATTTGATGAGATTCCATACCCAAACCGCTGGTTGCAGTCTGACCGCGCAGCAACCCGAGAACAATATCGTACGCACCGCGTTTCAGGGGTTGGCCGCGGTTCTGGGCGGGACCCAATCGCTGCACACGAACTCAATGGATGAAACCTATGCCCTGCCGACCGAGAAGGCGGTCAAGATCGCGCTGCGAACTCAGCAGTTGATCGCTTACGAAAGCGGCGTCGTCAATACCATTGATCCGCTGGGCGGATCGTACTATGTCGAGAGTTTGACCAATGAACTGGAAAAGGGCGCCTATCAATATTTTAACAAGATCGATGAACTCGGCGGGGTCATCGCGGCGATCGAAAAGGGTTTTTTCCAGCGCGAGATCGCGAGAAGCGCTTACGAGTATCAGAAACAGCTTGAACGTAAAGAGAAGTATCAGGTCGGAGTGAATATTTTCGAAGAATCGGAAAAAGCCAATATCGAGATCTTGAAGATCTCAAAGGAAGTTGAACGGGACCAGATCCGGTCTTTGCGTAAGGTCAAAAAAGAGCGCAACCGCAGGAAAGTCAAGGAATCTCTAACCGCGCTGAGAAAAGCCGCGGCCGGAAAAGAGAACTTGATGCCCCGGATAATTGACTGCGTTCGGGTCTACGCGACTCTGGGCGAGATCTGCAATACTTTAAAAGAAGAATTCGGCGAATACGAAGAACCGATCATATTTTAATAAAAATGATTTAACGGATGAAAGCGGATGCAGACGGATACTCTATCTGTATGAATCGGTTTAAATCTGTTTGCATAGTTTCCCCCTTTCAGGGGGAAAGGGGGTTCCTATGCCACGAAAAATCAGGATTTTAGTCGGTAAACCTGGATTGGACGGCCATGACCGCGGGGCAAAGGTCGTCGCCGCCGCCCTGCGCGATGCGGGCATGGAAGTGATATACACGGGCTTGCATCAATCGTGCGAAAGCATTGTTGAAGCCGCGATCCAGGAGGATGTGGACATAATCGGCCTGTCGATACTATCGGGCGCTCATATGACGATTTTTCCTAAGGTACTTAGTCTGCTTAAGGCGCGCCGGGCGCACGATATCGCGGTTATCGGCGGCGGCATAATACCGAACGAGGACATAAAGAAACTTGAACGTGCCGGCGTCGAGAAGTTGTTTGGTCCCGGGACGCCGACCAGCGAAATCGCCGCCTGGATCAAGGAATATGTCGGTCGTGGACGCCGACCGCCTTCGAAGAAACCAAAGAAAAAACAAGTCTTGGAAAAAAGGCCGGCGAAAGCAGGAACGAGAAAGCCGCAAAAAACGAAAAAGAGAAAGAAGAACAAACGTTGATGCCCGAGAACAAGCAAAAACCGCCGGAAGATTTCGACCTGATATTGATCGAAGAGAGCCGGTTCTGCCTTGACGGCGGATCAATGTTCGGCATTGTTCCCAAAGTACTTTGGCACAAGCTGATGCCGGCCGACGAGCAGAACCGTATCGAGTTAGCGGTCAACTGCCTATTGATAATCGGCGAGAAAAAAATACTGGTTGATACCGGCATCGGTGATAGTTTGAAGCCGCGCTATCACGAGATCTATCAACTCAAACGTGGTCGTTCGCTGATTGAACAATTAGCCGACCGCGGCTTGGCGGCGGCTGATATCGATTACGTGATCAACACCCATTTGCATTTCGATCATGCCGGCGGCAATGTCATTCGCGAAGGCGGCCGCGTCAAACCCGCGTTTCCCAATGCCCAGTACGTGATTCAAAGAAGTGAATGGGAAGACGCCACTCATCCCAATGAGCGAAGCCGGGCAAGTTACATGAATGATGATTTCACGGTGCTCGAGAAAACCGGGCAGTTACGTTTTATCGACGGTGATTGTCAATTGCTGCCCGGATTGGAAATAATGCATACCGGTGGTCATTGTACGGGCCATCAATCGGTGGCGATCGAATTGCCGGGGGGAAAAGCGGTCTTTCTTGGGGACATAATACCGACTGCCGCGCATTTGAAATCGACGTATATGACCGCGTTTGACGTTAATCCTCGTGAACTGATGAATATCAAGAAGCGAATAATCAAACAAGCAATCAAGGGAAAATGGCTGTTGATCTTTGAACACGATACCAATACCCCGATGGCCTATCTGGAAGAAAAGGACGGCAAGTATGTGCTGAAACCAATAGATAGTGTAAATTCCAAACTCCAAATACCAAACACATGTCAAAGGATGAATCATTGACAAATAGACCTTACGATTTGGGTGAAACGACTCTCGGGTTTGCTGAAGGAATTAGAAATTTCGTAAAAATTTTGATAAAGACGCAAGATATAAATGATGTATTTAGTATCTATTGGTTACATGCATAAGCGATTAATATAGTTTTTATTTATTGTATTGTTTGAAATTTGGATTTTGGATCTTGGAGTCTGATCTTAAGGAGAAACAATGACAATTAAAGACAAGCTAAAACATCTCGAAGATCTGGAAAAGCAGGCTCAACTTGGCGGCGGCGAAGCCCGGATCAAGGCACAGCATGACAAAGGCAGACTTACGGCACGTGAGCGCGTTGATATGATGCTTGATTCCGGTACGTTCCAGGAAACCGATAAGTTCGTGACTCATCGCTGCAGTGATTATCAGATGGCGGAAAACAAAATTCTGGGCGACGGAGTCGTGACCGGCTACGGCCGCATTAACGGCCGGCCGGTGTGCGTTTTTGCCGAGGACTTCACTGTTTTTGGGGGATCGCTTTCCAAGGCATACGCCGAGAAAATATGCAAACTTCAGGATATGGCGATGAAGATCGGCTGTCCGATAATCGGTCTTAAGGATTCGGGCGGGGCGCGTATCCAGGAAGGTGTTGACAGCCTTGCCGGCTATACCGATGTATTCCTGCGCAACGTACTCGCGTCCGGCGTCGTTCCTCAGATATCGGTAGTCATGGGACCTTGCGCCGGCGGCGCCGTGTATTCGCCGGCGATCACGGATTTCGTGATCATGGTTAATGGTTCTTTCATGTTCCTGACCGGTCCCGATGTTGTTAAAGCCGCAACCCATGAGACCGTTACCTATGAAGAGTTGGGTGGCGCAATGGTGCACAATGAAAAATCCGGCGTCGCGCATTTTGCCGTTGAGTCTGAAGGCGATTGTTTCGAACTTATCAAGTCTTTGCTTTCATATATTCCCCAGAATAACATGGATGATCCGCCGCAAAGAGAATCGTCGGACGACATTGGTCGCGTGGAGGATATATTGGACCGGATAATCCCGGACAGTTCGAACAAGCCTTATGACATGCACGAGGTGATCTCGAAAGTCATCGATCAAAACAGTTTTCTTGAGGTTCATAAGTACTTTGCCGGGAATATTATCGTCGGTTTTGCCCGTTTGAACGGCTGCCCGGTCGGTATTGTCGCGAATCAGCCGGCGGTTCTTGCCGGGGTTCTTGACATCAATTCATCGGCTAAGGGTGCGCGTTTTGTCCGTTTCTGCGACTGCTTCAATATTCCGATCGTCACCTTTGTCGACGTTCCGGGTTTTCTGCCCGGCACGGCGCAGGAATGGGGCGGGGTTATCAAGAACGGAGCCAAATTGCTTTATGCCTATTGCGAGTCGACCGTGCCCCGGATAACGGTCATAACGCGGAAAGCGTATGGCGGAGCCTATTGCGTCATGAGCTCGAAACACACGCGAACCGATGTCAATTTTGCCTGGCCGAGCGCCGAGATCGCGGTCATGGGACCGGACGGCGCGGTCAAGATACTCTATCGCGACGAGATCAAGAAGGCACAAGATCCGGCCAAGTTCGAAAAAGATTTGATCAACGAGTACACCGAGAAATTCGCCAATCCGTTTTTTACCGCGAGCAAAGGATATATCGACGCGGTTATTCGGCCGTCGGAAACCCGGCCGCGCATTATCGATGCCCTGGATTTCATCAAGAACAAGACCGACGCTAATCCTCGCAAGAAACACGGGAATATACCATT
>JBBIHN010000146.1:0-4783 GCA_037446995.1 Caldifarciminota bacterium
CGGCCAAGCACCGGATGGCTCTGTATGAGCAGGCGCTCTTTCGAAGTGAGCGCCGTTTTCTTGTTGAGGATCCTCTCGGGGATGCCGATCTTGCCGATATCGTGCAGCAAACACGCGTGTCTGAGAATCTCGATTTCGTTTTCCGTAAGGTTCAATGCGCCGGCGATCTTGACCGCATAGGTCATCACCCGCAGAGAATGGCCGGCCGTGTACTGATCCTTGGTTTCGATCGTTTTGGCGATCAACTGCACCAGTTCGACAAAATTCCGGTTCGATTTCGCGGTCAATTCGCAAACCTGATTTTCGTATTTTGCCAGCGCCTTGAAAATCCACGAAAACTGGGACAGAAAAGTCCATAAATAGGATAAGGAAAAAACGGCTATTCCATATAGAAACGCGAAGTCGACATGGGGCAGCAGCGGCCGGCTCCGGCTTTTGGAAATGAAATCATAGACGCCGGTGAAAAGCGCAAATCCCAGACCGATATAAATCGGCCGGCGGTTCATGTTTTTGAAAATCTCGCTGTTCGGCGTGATCGCGAGCAGAATCAGAAAATACGCGGCGGTTGCGAAAAGCACGGACATCATGAAGGGATATAGCGGGCCGTTGGACGGCCGCATGACACTGCCGTATTCGAAGAACGGCAGGGTAAGAACTCTGTCGGTGAACGCGGTCAATGCCCAGAAGGACGCGGTGATTGCGGCAAGCGTGATATGCGCGGTCATGTTGATCGGGCGTCCGGTAAGCGAGCTGATAAAAGGCATAAACGAAAGCATATAGCCGAATATACCGCTATACATGATTTTCGCCGACAGCAGGTGATCGGCGCCGGATCTCAGCATGATATAACCAAACAGCGATACGGCGCTGAATAATAATGGAGTTGCCGCATAGAGAAATTGTTTGCTCTTAGGATCCTGCAGGTAGATCAAAATAAAAGACACGAAGATGACAATGCAAAACGTCAGCAATGAATGAATCAAAATCAATGGCATTTGTAAGTTATTCTATTGTAAATACGCGTTTTGTCAAGCGTTCTTCAAGAAAGGGGAGACGCCGGTCAATGATCGGCGTCTCCCAATAAGCGCAATCCGCTCAGCGAGCAATGACTATTTTCTGCGTGAAGCGTTCGCTGCCGGCATTGACCATAACAAAATAAATGCCATCGGCAACGCGAATGCCCTGATCGTTCTTGAGATCCCAGACGGCTCGTTTCATTCCGGTGCCGTGGCGGTTGTGATCAAGGTGCCGGACGACCCGGCCGACTGCGTCATAGATTCGGACCGCGACATGATTATCATGATCAAGCGTAAATGAAAGCATGACTTGATCGCTTGCCGGGTTAGGCTGGACAATCAAGTTGACGCGGTTCACTGCCCGGTTATCGCGTTCATTGATCCCGAATACCGTATGGAAGCCGCGTACCTTGACGAGCATATTAGAGCTCGTGGCGCCCTGCGGTATTGTGATCCAGTAGTTTCCGTCGCGCGGGTCGTATTCGATGCCGCGTATGTTCCAGCCGGCCGGCGTCCTGAACCGGTTGCCGGTCAGTGTCGGCGGAGTGCCTTGGTACTCAACGATTCCGGCGCTGTCGAGCGCGGTGCCGCTCGAGTTGAACCAGGTATGTACCTGAAGCATGCGATTGTAATCAGTATCATAAGCGAGGCAGCGGCTGTTATAGTATCCTTGAACCGGGTTGTTATATTGCGTGCCGGTGCCGAAAGTATCGGCATTGTAAAGATACTGAGTCGCGCCCAGCGAAGAACGGCGATCCGCGCACCACAGACGATAATTGCGATAGGCGAGCCCGACCGGGTAATCGCTTGCCGGGTTGGCGAATTGACGGTTAACAGTTCCGGTCTTGGTGATCTTCCAGATCTGTTTGAGATTAAAGCCGGTTACCCAGAGTTTATCGTCGTAGGGCGAATAGCTGATATCCGCGCAAAGAGTATCCGGCGCGGCGATTGAACCAAGGCTGGTCAAATTGCTGTCCGATGAATAGGCGTATATTGCCCGGCCATAGGCATTAAGCACATATATGCGATTGCCGATCCGGTCGTAAGCAAGGCCGTAAATGAATCCGGTGCTGGGATATCCGGGTAAAACCTTGGGTCCCCAGATGATTGTGCCGGCCGCGATCCCAATGGTCAAAGAAAACGGCCTGGTCCAGGTTGATTCGGCCGAAGCAAGAGACAAAGTGAAACCAGCGATCGTGCCGTTCGGCGTCGATGCGCTGACCTGAACGTCATACGGATCAGAAATGTTGTTGGCGCTCGCGCCGGCCGCAACATTGCCGTAGGTGTACATTGAATCGGTGATCGTAACATAAGGAGAACTCGTGCGCAGGCGTCCCTGCACGTTAGTTGCGGTTTGATTGCCCGCATTTTGTATGTAAGTGACAATGCCGGCATTTTCGCCCGGATCGAGCTGGCCATTTCCGTTATTGTCGTTAACAACACTAACGCTGTTCAAAATCAGAAAGGGTTGATTGCCGGCCATGGCGAGGCTGATATCGTCGGCGAAGACCTTCGCCGTTTCAGAGGTTCCTCAACCGCTAGAGCATTGACTGTGTAAAGAGATTTCGATGCGGGCGATATTTGCGGGATTGACTCCGGGCAGATTCGCCAGTTCGTTACTGATATTGAATCCATAATTATGCCACAATGTGTCTACCGCGTCGATCAAATGGCGGGTCGTCGTGTTCTGCCACGGACATGCAGCAGTGCGGCGGCAGATCATAGTTTCGCCTAATAGCGTGTTCGACGCGTTCAAATACCCGATGATCAATGCCGTGCCGGCCCAGCAGGTCGAAGACGTGGTCGTTGCGACTAACCGGGCATTGCAGGAAAACATAAGGTTCACGCCGGGAATATCCACCCGCTGGTAGAGCTTTGCATAGCCGATGTCGGTATTCATCTGCACGCGGGCTTCATAATCAGGATCCGGGTCATAATTGGTTGCCCGGTCAATGATGAAATTGATTCCGACGCTGTCCCTTGACCAGCCCGTGGTCAACGGCTGTTCAAAGTTGCTGTTGGACAAAAGATTAGTCCAGCCAAGGCTGATAGTGATAATACACATCAAGATAAGGCTTTTTCTCATAATCCACTCCTTTTTATCAACAGACAATATGACCGATTGTTTTGTTAACTCAGCCACCTCCTCGTAATTTCAAATAATTTGGCGATAATAGCATTGATCATCCTAATTTCCAATCTTCAATTAAATAATTATACCAATTATTCTTCTTTTGTCAAGGGGGAGTTTATCCTATTTAGGGATAACGGGCAAGGCAGATCACCGTGCGCAGTATTTGTCGTTGATATCATCTATCATCAGGTTTACATAATATCTATTATCAGACATTGGATAAGGACGGTAAACTGTTATTTGATTGAGATAGTTCTATTTTTTAAGCGCCTGCAAAAACACGTCTACGATTTCGGGGTCGAATTCGGTGCCTGAACAGCGCTTGAGTTCGGCGATCGCCTGCTCTTTCGTCTTTGCTTTCCGGTATGGCCTTTTCGATGTCATCGCGTCATAGGCGTCGGCAACCGCGATAATTCTTCCGAAAAGAGATATTCGGTCGCCGGCAGCGCCTTTTGGGTAGCCGGTGCCATTGTAGCGTTCGTGATGGTTCTTAACTCCATCAAGCGATTTCTGCAATTCTTCGAATCCAAGCAGTATGTAGTATCCTCGCATAACATGGTTTTCGATTTCGATTCTTTGTTTTCCATTCAATTTGCACGGCAGCAGCAGCAGCTCTTCGTCGACGCCGATTTTGCCGAAATCATGAAGCAGTGCCGCGGTTTCAAGCGTGACCATATCCGGTTCAGGCAGGCCGAGTCGCCTTCCGATCATCACCGAATACTCGGTAACGCGTATTATATGGCCGTCATAATAAGGAATTTGTTTGTCGATTTTTTCGGCGATATTCCTCAGTTCCTGCAATGCCCGCTTTGGTTGTTGATGCAAGATCTTAGCAACCTGGCATAAACTGCTTATTATGCGGCTCAAATCTGAAGCTTTCACGAGCCCCTCATATTTCTCGAACGCATGCGTTGAATCATCCGGAGTTCTCGCGGTTCATCTTCGGTCTCCTACTCAATCATGCAAGCATTGATTTTATCCATGTCCAAGTCAAGCGGGGCACATTGCTTTGCTGAATACTGATAACTGATTACAGCGTCCGTTTTTCATCATAACAAAATCTCTTTGAAGTGATTTCACTAATATTGCCTGTGTTCGGACCACTTTTGCTGAATCGCCTGATAGTGATCGGTAACTGACTTTGCCAGTTCCCGAATGAGCTCGCGTGTCCTTTGCGTACGTCCCTTGAAAGCTTCGAAAACCTTGCCGTCGATAATCGCCTTTTCAATGTTTAACGCAACGGATAGAGCGTTGACTAACGATACGTACTCGTTTCGGCATTTATCAATCTGCTGTCGCAGATAATCTGAAGAAGCTTTAATTGCCTTGGAATCGTATTTCTCCGCATCATACATAACGTGCCCTTTTTTTCTATCTTCTATCAGCTCACGAATTTTCTTCGCGTGATCCGATTCCTCAAATGCCAGGGTTACCCAGAATGCCTTGTGCTCCGGGAATATTTCGGCGTATCCAGCGTATAGCCTGCCGATTGTTTCCTCATGTTCAGCCAGCATTTCAATCGTCGTCACGGCAAAGTATATCGATTTGAAGCTGCTGGTCAACCTTGACGAAATGTCGCGAAATGTCATATCCGCCAGATGCCGTTATTGAAATCGAATTCAAAATTGAGATA
>JBBIHN010000147.1:0-4778 GCA_037446995.1 Caldifarciminota bacterium
AAAAAGCGTGTCAAAAGTATCATTGCCGGTGCAGCCGACGATCGATGGTCCGATAATGATGCTGACCATGATCACGACGATCAAATACAATATGAACAGACTGACCGCGAAAGCCGGTATTGCCATCAACGCGAAAAACAGCTGTCCGACATACGGGATCCAGGTTATAACCGCGAGTATGATTCCCATGACAACAAGCATCGCGATGAAAAGAATCAGGATAATCGGCGCCAGGATCGCTGATCTTCCGTGTTTGAAGGTGAACTTGACCGCTTCTTTTATTTCATAAAACTCGTCGCCTTTTAACTGCTCATAGGTGATTTTGGATATGGCGACACCGGTTAGTAGGCAAACCTTGATAAGCCACGCAAAGCCGACAACCCAGAGTAACCAGCTGAACCAAGATAGTCCGATCGGACACATCGGGAGCAGGCGGAAAGTCTCCCAGATTTCGCCGATCTCAATGCCCGCGCTTATGTAAGCAAGATATGAAAATACCGTATAACCGATAAAGCCGATGATCGAACCGAGAAACGCCAGCCACATTTTTTTGGCGCTGAATCCAAGACGTCCAGCCCGAAAAATATCTTTGTAATTAAAATGTAAATTGGTCACCACGCCTCCTTTTTCAGAATTATATTTATACCAACCATGATGTCAAGAGCGATAAAAACCGTACCAGCCCTGCTCCCCTTCAATTAGTTCCAAGTGATTTGATGACCAATAAGACAATGACGATTCTGTTTCTGGATATTTTAACAGTTCACGGTTGACAATATTTACATTATCCACTATAATACACTAATTCAGGAGGTTAGATGAATGTTGGCTGGCAAGAGATATTGCTTATTCTCTTGATCGTTCTTCTGCTGTTCGGCGCCCGGAAAATACCGGATCTGGCCCGCAGTCTGGGCAGGGGCATAAAGGAGTTCAAAAAGGGTATGCACGAGATCGAAAGCGCTCCGGATAATCCCGATGACAATGAAGAGAAGAAAGAGAAAGATAAGCCCTGAGATACCGGTGTTCCGTTTCCTGTTTGATTAAGATCCATGCCGGCGATGAAAGGAGAGGTGTCCGAGCGGCCGAAGGAGCACGATTGGAAATCGTGTGCCCCGCGAAATCGGGGTCGCGGGTTCAAATCCCGCCCTCTCCGTTTGCCGCCTCATGCGGCAATGATTACAGCGATGAAAAAAGATACCTGAGATGAAATGATTATGATATATCAAGGGATAGTTTAATAATGGGCAAGGCTCATAGAGAGGAGATTTATGTACTATAACGGCGGTAAGAATTTTTTAGTTTCGTTTCTTGTTTCGCTGATCACCTCGGTGATCGTGTGCGTAATATTCATTTTTGTCGTTCCGCTGCTGAGCGGCGGCGAGAACCAGGTCGTGCCGGATCTGGTTGGTTCGACGTTCGAACAAGCACGGGTGATTACCGAAACCCGCGGGTTGCTGATCGTGGTTGGCGGCGAAGAAGAAAGCGATAAGTTCGGCGTCAATTTGATCTGCCGCCAGGTGCCTTTACAAGGTTCGGTGGTGAGGGGACGATCGACGGTTACGGTCTATCTATCCAAAGGTTCCGGGGCAATCGTGCTGCCGGACCTGAAAGGCATGGGGTTGAGCGAGGCAACCGTGCGTTTGTCTGAGCTGGGTCTCAAATTTGGGGAAGTCAAAAGCGAAGAACATGATACGGTTGAAAAAGACAAGATCATCAGCACCAGTCCGGGAGCCGGTTCGCGCGTGAAAAAGGATGATCTGATCAGCGTTGTCTTGAGTCAGGGAAGTCAAACAATCGCGGTTCCGAGAGTCACCGGCAAGGCTTTATCAACCGCCCGGCGGCTTATCGAAGATGCCGGTTTTGCAGTCGGTAACGTGAACTGGGAAGTCAGCACCGAATACAATGTCGGCATCGTGATCCGGCAGAGCCCAGCGCCCGGCGCGAGCGTGAAGAAAGGAAGCGCGGTCAATCTGGTGGTCGCAACGGTCCTTGAATGAAGAGGATATTCATATATTCGGCGCTTGTGATCATCTTCTTCGCAATCGGCATCGTAATCGCCAATTTTCTGATCATGCCCTCGGTCGTGAGAATGGGCAAGGCGGTGCTGGTGCCTGATGTCTGCAATCTGTCTCTGGAACAGGCAATTGACGAGCTGAAGAAGAAGAGGCTTGAAGGCGTCGTGGTTGAGCGGAGATATGATATGGTTATCGAGGAGGGCAGAGTCATTATCCATGAGCCGTTGCCAGATGCCCGAGTAAAGCAAGGCAGGATAATAAACCTGACGATAAGCCTGGGGCCGGAGACAGTCAGAATACCCGATCTTAAGGGGGCGGATCTGGAAAAGGCGAAGTTGATCATCGGGCGTCTTGAGATTAGGATTGAGGAGATAATATATGAGTTCAGCGATTCGATCGCGGCAGAACGGGTGATACGGTCAATACCCCAGGCCGACGAAGAGATGAAAAAGGGGGACAGAATACTGCTGGTCGCAAGCAAAGGCCGTCAGCTCAGAATGCCGAACCTGATCGGACAACAGCTGGATGTCGCCCGGGTAAATATCAACGATCTGGGATTGGTGCTTGGCGATGTCAAGGAAATCGAAGGCAGCGGCGAGAAGGGGAGCGTATTGCTTCAGAACCCTGAGGCGGATCAAACGGTCAAGGCCGGCGATACAATTACGCTGATGGTAGTGAAGTGAAAGTCGCGCCATCGATACTGGCGGCGGATTTTACCAGGCTTCCCGAAGAAATAAGAAAAACCGAAGAGGCCGGCGCCGACCTTATTCATCTGGACATCATGGACGGCGTTTTTGTTCCCAATATCACGTTTGGCCCGATGATCGTTGAAGCCATCAATCGTATCACCGGCATGCCGCTGGACGCCCATTTGATGATAATCGAACCGGAGAAGTACATCGAACGGTTCATCGAGGCCGGGGCGGATTGGATATCTTTTCATGCCGATGCCACGGATCGCGCCAGCGACTGCATTCAAATGATAAAATCGAAAGCATGCCGGCCCGGCCTGGCGATATCGCCGTCCACGCCGTGGCAGGAGATCGAAGAGTACGCGCCGATCATCGATTTTGTGCTGATCATGACCGTTAATCCCGGTTTTTACGGCCAGTCTTTTCTGGCTGAAGTCATGCCCACAATCAAAGAAGCGCGCGAGTACATCGATCGGAAACGATTGTCGTGCCGGATCGAGGTTGACGGCGGCGTGAATCCGGAAAACGCCAAATTGCTTGCCGATGCCGGCGTGGACATTGTCGTCGCCGGCGCGTCGGTTTACAAAAGCGTTGATTATCGGGACGCGATCCAGAAGATGAAATGTTCGACGGGTTGATCAGCCGCTTTCAGTTGATCCGGCGCAAGGTGCTCGGCTATGGCCGGATAACCAGCGATGAACTGGCCGTGATCCTGAAAGACATACGGGTTGCTTTGCTGGAGGGGGATGTCAATTATCGGCTGGTCAAGGATTTCATCCAGAACATAGAAGAACGCTGCGCGCGGCTGGAGCTTTCCAAAAGCCTCGGCCCGGGAGATCTTGTTCTGAAGGCGGTATACGAAGAACTTGTTCTTATGCTTGGCGCGACTCCCCGGAAGATGATTTTCAAGGACCATGACCGGCCCGCTGTCAGTTTGCTGGGATTGCAGGGGGCGGGAAAAACAACAACCGCGGTTAAGCTGGGCGTGAAATACCGGGGCTTAAAACCGCTATTGGTTCCGGCGGATATCAAGCGGCCGGCCGCTTTTGAGCAGCTGGTGAGCCTCGGCAGAAGCGCCGGACTCGATGTCTATCCGCTTGACCGTACCGACTTGATCAAGACGGTCAAAGGGGCAATGGATATGGCTTATGACCGCGGACATAAGATCATTATCATCGATACCGCCGGACGCTTGCACGTCGACGAGGAATTGATCGACGAACTCAGGGAGATCAACGACGCGGTGAAGCCGGTATATCGGTTGCTGGTTGCCGACGGCATGACCGGGCAAGACGCGGTCAATCAGGCGGCGGCCTTTCATGACCGGACCGGGCTTGACGGCGCGATTCTGACAAAGATGGACGGCGACACGCGGGGCGGAGCTGCACTTTCGATCGCACGTATCGCCAAAGTACCGATTTTTTTTCTTTGTACCGGCGAGCAGTTATCCGGCCTCGAAGAGTTCTATCCTGACCGGGTTGCTCAGCGCATCCTGGGAATGGGCGATATCGCCAGTCTGGTGCAAAAGATCAAGATGGTCGAGGCGGATATTGACCAGGCGAAAATACGGCAAAAAATGACGAGCGGCGGGCTTGATCTCGAAGATTTTCTCGAACAGATGAAAGCGGTCAGAAAATTGGGACCTCTGGGTAAGATCGCGGCCATGATTCCCGGGGTCAAAGAATCAGACGTTGATGAGAATGAAATGAAGAAGATCGAAGCAATGATAAATTCTATGACTCGATCAGAGCGTCAGAATCCCGGCATTATCGACGGTTCCAGGAAAAAACGCATTGCCGCCGGCAGCGGAACAACCGTTCAGGACATCAATCAGCTGCTCAAGCAGTTTAGTTACGCGCGTGATCTCATGAAGAAGATCGGCAAGGGGAAAATTAAAGGCAAGATGCCGTTCCCGGGTAAATTCTGAACACTAATTTTTTCGGCTTCATACGCGTATTTTATATTTACACGACTTTTGCGTTTTATAAAGGAGATAAGTTTTGGACTCATTGGCTCATATTCGCCCGAATTGCTCTTAGAGGAGAAAAAAGGAGCTCATCGTGATAAGTAT
>JBBIHN010000148.1:0-4758 GCA_037446995.1 Caldifarciminota bacterium
TTGAACAACGGCAATCCTGGGGTGGCGCCATAAATGTTGATTTATTGATACTTATTCCGAATTTTTCGTGTTCCAGCCAAAGGCTCAATTCCAGCGAAGCTCAATTCTATGCAAAGCATCCATTCCATGAACCCTGCATCCTGAATCATGTATCCTGTATCGTGCATCATGAATCGTGTATCAGGTATCAATTTTCTTTCGCCGCTTAGCCCACAGCGCCTAGCGTTTAGCGTGTTTTTGTTCTTGATTCGGCGCTCCGCGCGCCGTATAATATGATTACGCAGACATATGAAGACGCAAAAACCACGGCCACATCCAGAGCCGGCCGACGCTCTTTACCGTCGTGCCCTTGCGGGCCGGGCCAGGGTATTTCAATTCACTGGTCAATACCCGCGCGCGCTGAAAGACTGGCGGCGATTCAAAAAAACCAGCCATGAACCGCGCAGCGATTACGAATATTATCAGGGCGTCAGCGATCTCCATGATCACACCGGCCGATTCAACCGGGCGGTCGAGCTCCGCGAAAAAGCGATCGCGATTTGCCGCTGCTTCCCCGGCACCCTCAATGAAAGCGCCTTACTTGTCGCCCAGGTGCAGCTTCTGCTTAGGAAAAACGAGTACGCGGCCGCCTTCAATAAAGCCCGCGGGCTCCTGAAAGCCGGCGGCAATCTGAACAAACATAACAAGGCGCGCGTTTACACGCTCATGGGTACATCCAGCATGCACATGGGGAAATACGTTCCGGCGCTCGCCTGTTTTTCCCGGGCGCGTAGCCTGCATCGGCAGATCAACAATCTCGAGGGCATGACCATCGTCGACAATAACCTTACCCTGACCTACTGGAAAATGGGCAAATACAAAAACGCAATAAAACACTGCCGCCAGGCTCTTGGCGTACGCGAAAAGATCGGTCACGTGTTCGGCATTTCCACTGCCCTGAATAATCTGGGATTGATATACGATGAAATGGGCAATTACCGGGAAGCGCTGGAATGCTATGAAAAAGCCCTGGCAATGTTCCGGCGCTTGAACGACCGATACGGGATCACCATTGCCTTGACCAATATCGGCACGATTTACAGCGACATTTACGGCGACATTGAAAAAGCCTTTGAATATCATCGGCAAAGCCTTGAATTGGTACGCAGGACCGGCGACAAATACGGCGAGTTTGAAGGTCTCTTGATGATGGCTGACATGCACTGGCGGCAAAAAGATCGCAAAGCATTCAGCCGGACGGTTGATGCCATGGGCCGGCTGGTCAATACCTTGCAATCAAGGGAAATGCATATCGTCTATTTGCTCAACCGGGTAAAATCTTGCGCGTGGAACAACTGGCATTCCCTTGATCGGGCGATCTTGAAATTATTCGCCGCTTTGAAGCGGACGCCCGATGATATGCTCATTGTTGACAGCATCGCCGGTCTTGTCGGCGTGATCGAAACCTTCGGTCTTAACAAATGGCTGGAACCGGTCCAACCATGGGTGAAAAAAATGGAAAATAAATTGCCTGCGATCGAAAGTCCGCTCCGGCGCGTGAAAACCCTGCGCGGCCTTATCAAATTTTACCTCATGCGCGGTAATCGCACCCGCGCTGAAAATTTTTTCAAGCAATGGCAGAAAACTTATCAGCATTACGGCATAAAATCCGAAGAAAAAGTACTCCTCAGATTTGGGGACGGCGCCCTTAAGAAACTGTAATCACTAACGATAGAAATCCCCGGACTTCTATCTTATTTTCACCGCCTTGAGAGTCGCGCCCGAAGTCGTTTTGACAAAGTAGATCCCGTTCCGCAGTGCTGAACAATCGTAAACTCCGCCTTCGGTTCTGCCCAGATATCGGCCCGCGGCATCAAAAATCTCGGCTTCGGCTTGTTGCCCGGTCAGCTCGATACAATCGCTGATAAACATCGATTTCAAGCCGGCGACCGTTCGCGTTTCGCCGGATTGTTCCTCGATCCCGACCATCATGACGTCGAGATTCGCGTATATGTCATCGCTTGATCGGTATTCGTTCCAGACATTGAGATAGCGGTTATTCGCGCCCGGAACAACATCGCCGTAGTACGTGCCGTAGGTCGTGGGCGTTATCCGGAGAGCCGAACCCACGGGCGAACCATTAGTATCATATTTTCGCCCCCATAACTGATAGGGGCTGAAGTCAGTGCGTGTGTAAGTGACAAAGTAATTTATTCCGTCAAAGCATATTCGGGCCGATTTGAAGTAAAAGACATTAGACGCGATCGTGAATGGACTGCCGAGCGGCATCCCGCTGTTTGATACTCTTATCCCTTTAAGCGTGTAAGGCGACGTCATCTCAACCCAGATAACCATGAAGTTCGTCCCGTCATAGGCCAAATGGGTATGATAGATGCCGGCCGCGCCGGTTGCCAGACGGATCGTATCGCTGGCAAAGGTTCCGTTCGTATTGACCAGCCGTCCGTAAACCGCGTACGGCGTGCCGTAATTGCCCCAGGCGACCAGATACCGGGTTCCGCCCCAGGCAACCGCGGGGTAGTAACTATTCACGGCCGTATTACGGCTGATCAAAATGCCGCTGGGATCAAGCACTGAACCGGCCGGGGTCACGCGCGCGCCGTAGACCAGATAGGTGCCGCCGCGACTGTCACCCCAGACAACAAAGTGATAACCGCTGAAGCTGTATCCCGGCGGCGCTGCTCAAGTAGAACGAATTGATCGAATCGCAGTTCGGAGTGACACGCACTCCGCGGATGTCTCCGCTACTTCAGCAGCCCTCGCGCCAGACCACGAGGAAATTAGCGCCGTCATAGGCGGCACGCGGGTTGAAAACGCTGTCCGTGGCAAGCATCTTGCCGCCCGGATCAAGCACGGTTCCACCCGTATTCACTCTCGCCCCGAACAGGGAATATAACGGATTGTTGCGAGTATCGGTCCAGAACACATAATACTGGTCGTTTTTGTACGCCGCGCAGGGATAGGTCTCGCCGGTCGCCAGATTCGCCACCGGAAAATCGGCATTGATCAACACCAGCAATAACGCTGATTCAATAAAGCCCATAATGCCTCCCTTTATATATATTAGCAGTATGAAATGGGGTTGTCCCGTTCACTGTTGAAATCCTGTCTGCGTGCAGACACGCACAGGCAGGCACAGGCAGGTCGGTAACGAACCCTTTTCATAATACATAATACTAAGCAACCACCCGTTTGTCAAGGACTTTTTTCCTCTTTTTCAGAGCATCAACCAGCAATGGAATATGACGATAGCCATTGACCCGGCGAAAACGCTTCTCCGCTTCCATCAAACCTAGTGTAGTGCGTCTAACAGGTTTTTACATTTGGAAATTTTTTTCATATGGTAAATATTTACACGACTTTTGTAAATTCAATGAAAAGATAGATTTTGGGCGAAGCAAGGCTCATCTGAGCCACGGATATTGGCTGAGCCACCCGGCTCGTTGAACAACGGCAATCCTGGGGTGGCGCCATAAATGTTGATTTATTGATACTTATCACGATGAGCTCCTTTTTTCTCCTTTAAGAGCAATTCGGGCGAATATGAGCCAATGAGCCCAAATCTTATCTCCTTCAAAAAACGCAAAAGTCGTGTATTTAGTAAACTCCGTAGCCCACCCCTCTCCCTTTGCTAAAGGGAGAGGATAAAGGTGAGGGATTAGCGTTTTTTGTATTAAAAGATGAGATTGCGTCGTCACTCTGTTCCTCCCCGCCGCTATGCGCTACGGGGCAAGCGCAATGACCGATTAGGAAACTGAAAAGTGGAGAGGACTCAGTCAATGGTCAGCCGCGCGCGAACAAGGACAGCGCGAATCCTTGCATGAAATTGTTGCTTTTCCTTTCGATCCGGGGATAATTACGCTCATGCTGATCAGAGATTTTGTTTTCGGCCCGATCCAAACCAATTGCTACCTGGTCGCCTGCGCAAAGACCTTGCGCGCCCTGGTAATCGATCCGGACATCCGGACTCAACCAGAGAAGCAACGGCTCTTCGAAGAAATCGACGCCCGCCGTCTCGAATTGAAATACATCGTCAACACCCATCATCATTTTGATCATACCGGCGGCAACGCGATGCTCAAGCAGGCGACCAATGCCCGAATCTTGATCCACGAACTGGACGCGCCGGTGCTCCGCGAACAATGGCGTTGGCTCGCCGCGGCGGACAAGACGCGGAAACCCGCGTGCCCGATGTGCCGCAGCAAAAATCAGTCCGGCGAGATTCATGCCGAACATGGCAAGGTCGATATTCGCTGTCCTGACTGCGGTTTTGCTTTCGAGGTTTTCCCCTCGCCGCCGGCCGACCGGATTCTTCACGGCGGCGACGCGATCGAGATCGGCGAAGTCCGGCTCTTGGTGATTCACACGCCCGGTCACAGCCCGGGCAGCATATGCCTGCATGCGCAAGAAGACGATGTCCTATTCAGCGGCGACACCCTGTTCCGTTTTTCGATCGGCCGTACCGACCTGATCGGCGGATCCTACCGGGATATCATCCGATCCGGGAAAAAACTGCTTGTGTTGCCCGAGCCAACCGTTGTCTATACCGGTCACGGCCCGGCAACGACGATCGGCGAGGAAAAACAGCACAACGCCTTTTTTCAGGATTAGCGCGGCACGGCGCCTTTATCTACCAATGAACCGGACAATCCATTTTTCCTCCACTCTGCGCTCTAGTGTTTCTCGCGGTTCCTCGTTCTTAATTCTAACACGACTTTTGCGTTTTTTAAAGGAGATAAGATTTGGGCTCATTGGCTCATA
>JBBIHN010000149.1:0-4660 GCA_037446995.1 Caldifarciminota bacterium
TCCAAAAAATAAAAGAGATAATAGATGCCAATGAGATCGGCAAATTACTGTATTTTGATGCCGTACGGATCAATTTAGGTCTTTTTCAGCATGATATCAATGTTATATGGGATCTTGCACCCCACGACCTGTCAATCATGGATTATGTCTGCTCAAAGAGGCCTGTCGCGGTAAGCGCGACCGGCATAAGACATTATCACGATCACGAAGATATCGCCTATCTTACCTTGCATTTCGCGGATAACTGCATCGCTCATTTACACGCGAACTGGCTGGCGCCGGTTAAGGTACGGACGATACTTATCGGTGGTTCTCAGAAGATGATCGTCTATGACGACATGCAGACAACTGAGAAAATTAAGGTCTATGATAAAGGAGTTGAGGCTAAAACCAAAGAAGGATTGTATAAGGCGCTTATTCAATATCGGACGGGCGATGTATATGCACCTGCTTTTGACACTATTGAACCTCTTTATAAGGTTGCCAATGAGTTCATTGAATCGATACAGAATAAACGTAAACCGCTTACTGATGGGCACGCAGGATTAAGAATAGTAAAAACCCTTGAAGCCGCCCAAAAATCAATCGGCAAAAAAGGCGTTTTAGTCGATTTAAAATGAGCGAAAAGGCGTACCAGTTGATTGCCGACGATGTGCAACTCGGGGAAAATGTTAAGATATTCGGGCACGTTAATCTATATGGATGCATTATCGGCGACAACACCAAGATCGGCGCCTTTGTTGAGATCCAGAAAAATGCAAAGATCGGAAGCAATTGCAAAATATCTTCACATACATTCATATGCGAAGGGGTGACGATTGATGATGATGTTTTTGTCGGGCATAATGTGACCTTTATAAATGACAAATATCCAAGAGCAACAACCGGCACAGGGCAGATGCAGACCGAGGATGACTGGAATGTCATCCCGACAATGGTCAAGAAAGGAGCATCGATCGGTTCGAGCTCGACAATCATGTGCGGTGTTACGATCGGCGAGAATTCGCTTGTCGGCGCCGGTTCGGTGGTGACGAAAGACGTTCCGGATAATGTCGTGGTTGCCGGCGTGCCGGCAAAAGTTATTCGCAAGATCAAAGATGGGTAAGGATTAGAGATCGCTGAGGACGAGCATAAACATACCGTTATGGAGGAACTTAGATGAACGTGCCTTTTTTTGACCTGAAGAGACAATACCTGAGCATTAAGCCAGAGATCGATCAGGCGATAGAGAATACCATAGATCGATGCGCATTCGTCGCCGGCGAGAAAGTGAAGCAGTTCGAAGATGATTTCGCTGGATATTGCGGCGTGAAGCATGCCGTCGGTGTGTGCAACGGAACCAGCGCTATTTATGTCGCGCTGAGCGCTATCGGCGTTGGAAGGGGCGATGCCGTGATTACCGTGCCTCTTACCTTCATCGCGACGGCTGAGGCGATAACATTGTCCGGCGCGAGGCCAATATTTGTCGATATTGATGAGGAGTCGTTTACCATATCTCCGGCCGCAGTTGCCGCTTATGTCAAGAGCAACTGCCGTTGGGATCAAGATCACAAGGTTCTGACGGACAAGAACACCGGCTGCAGGATAAAGGCGATAATGCCGGTGCATCTATATGGCCAGATCGGGGACATGGACGAGATAATCGATATCGCTGATGAATATTCATTGTATGTTATCGAAGACTCGGCTCAAGCGCATGGAGCCACCTATAAGAACAAGAAATCCGGATCGATCGGTCATATTGGCGCGTTCAGTTTCTATCCGAGCAAGAATCTCGGCGCCTACGGACAGGGCGGTATGGTGACCGCGAACGACGATAAAGTCATCGACAAAATACGCATGCATATCGATCATGGTTCGAACATACGTTATGAACATCAATTTGAAGGCTGGAATTTCAAAATGGATGGATTACAGGCAGCCATTCTTGATATTAAGTTGAAACACCTTGATGAGTGGAATGATAAAAGACGTGCTCATGCCAGGGTTTACGATAAAAACATAAGAGAAAAAGACGGGTTAATATTGCCTAAGGAAAAAGCCGGTCGTAATCATATCTATCATCTGTATGTCGTGCGGGTCAAAGATCGTAGCGGTTTTATGGGATTTCTAAAGCAGAAAAACGTGGGCACAGCAATACATTATCCGATTGCCCTGCATCTGCAGGCCGCATACAAGTATTTGGATCACAAGGAAGGCGACTTCCCGGTCAGCGAAGAATGTGCAAGACAAGTCGTTTCCCTGCCGATGTTCCCGGAACTTACCGCCGAAGAGGTTAGGTACGTAAGCGAAGCGGTGGACAGGTGGCAGTAGACGAATTACACGGCCGGAAAGCGGCATAATGATATTCTTGTTTAACGTATTGATAACTCTCAGCGCATTTGTCTGCGCGAAATATTTCCAAAACGGCGGAGCATGGGGTTTTGGATTATCGGAAATACTCGCATATTTAAGTGTTCCGGTACTAACACTGGTTGTGATGTACTTTTACCGGTTCTATGACCGCTATATTTATGTCGAAAGGGTGAGACTTTTTTACCGTTTAATACAGTTCTCTTTTGTCTTACTCGTGTTGTACTTGTTTGTTGGATTCTTAACCAATTATTTTTTATGGCCTGCCGGCCGGACTTTCATCATAATTTATTTCACAGTATTGACATGCCTGATGATTTTGATGCACCTGGTAGTCATTCCTTCGATTTTGTGTTCTTGGTTTGCAGATCCTTCAAAAAAGATACCGTGCATATTCATCGGCGATCCGGGCGATCGTGAGAAATTCAGCGAATTTGTCGGCAGCTATCCCGTGCTTGGATTCATGCCCATATATGAGAAAGACACGGACGATATCCCGGAAAGGTCGGAAATCTTCATTGCCAGCAATTCGACCGACTATGGTTCGCTGTACAATGAAATATCCTGTCATCTCACCAAAGGAAGCATACCGGTGCATGTCGCATCGAATTTGTTCGATCATTTGAAACTGAGATGGGATTGGATACGATATAATGATACTCCGGTTCTTACTTTTCGGCGCGTAAACAACGACACAGTGCGCGGGTTTGTCAGAAGGATTTATGATCTTCTGCTCTCATCGTTTATCATGATTTTGTTTTCGCCGCTTTTGCTGCTGGTTGGAATAGTGATCAAGATTGATTCCAAGGGGCCGGTATTCTTCAGGCAAAGACGGTGCGCCAATAATGATCGAATATTTACTTGTTATAAATTCCGAACAATGATCGATGGGAAAGACAAGGATTGTGATCGCGAAGGAGCATATCGCGAATATCTACAGCATAAAACAACATCCGGTAAAATTCTAAATGAAAACGAAGTAACTCCGATCGGTTCACTGCTGAGAAAGACTTCGCTTGATGAATTCCCGCAATAGCTGAATGTCATCAAAGGTGAGATGAGCATCGTCGGCCCCCGCCCGGCGATTCAATACGAGGTTAAGCACTATCAGCCCTGGCAGCGTGACCGACTAAGAGTGAAACCTGGCCTGACCGGCATCTGGCAGGTCTACGGCCGGGGCAGTCTGCCGGCAGATCATTCGATGTTTCTTGATCTGATGTATGTAATGAACAGGTCGCTCACTTTGGACGTCAAATTGATTCTGAGGACGATCCCGGGCGTGCTTTTCGGCCGCGGTGCATATTAGTTTAGTTCGGTCCGAGAGATAAATGATCAGATTCCTTTTGTTGTTGACCGACATAGTCATCATTGTCGCGGCGTTTGTTTCTTCTCTTATTATCCGTTTCGGCGGTGTATCCGGCGTTATTCATAATCAAACCGGCACAATAATCCTGTTACTTCTGACAACGCCGTTACTATTTTATTTCAACGACCTGTACACATACCTCATATACGCGCAGCCCTTGAGAGTTCTCTCCCGGATAGTCAGGGCATGGATAGTTTCATTTCTGCTGTACGTTATTTTTGGTTTCGCAACCAAATTCTACTTTCAAGTAGAAAGCCGGACATTCATTGTCTTATTCTATTCATCGGCATTTTTCCTTTTCGTATTTGCCAGGATTTTTCTGACCGGACATATTTTGAATCTGTGGTTCAGAACGCACGGCAAGAGTAGAATCTGTAGATATCTGGGACCATCTGAATCGCATGCTCGTTTTGCCGAGTTTTTTGCCAGGACGCCGGTAACCGGTATTATCTTGCTGGACCCGGCCGAGTCAGAGAAGCAGAAGTCTGGCGATAAGTTTCTGTTTATTGCGGATAAGAAATATGAGAATTGTTACAACAAGATCAAAGAGAACATCATTGCCGACGGCGAACTGCATGTCGCCTGTTCTATTTTCAAAGATCTGAATCTCGGCCGGGAATGGTGCACGGTTGACGGTATGCCGGTTTATGCTTTTAGGATGAAGAGCAGTTACATATTCTATGATTCGTTGAAGCGCATTATGGACATCATCGGAGCTTTCATTGCCCTTCTCGTTTTATCACCGATTTTTGCCATTATCAGTGTCGCTATCAGGATCGATTCACCCGGATCGATAATATACAAGCAGAAAAGATGCGGCAGAAATGGATCGGTTTTCACCTTTTACAAGTTCCGCTCAATGCGTCGAAATGCGGATAATAGCGTGGATTTTGTCAATGGTCAATTCTACGATGCGGTTGTGATGAAAACCGAGAAGATGAA
>JBBIHN010000150.1:0-1324 GCA_037446995.1 Caldifarciminota bacterium
CATTCGCCTTGCTCTTTCCCAACACCGCTATCCGCACCTCGTCTATCACCGCGCTTCCGGGCACCGCCCTCATCACATCGTTCGTCACCATTGATTGAAAATTCGTCCCATCTATCTCGCTCTTGTCCGTTATGAACATCAAGCGATTCGTCCAACTATCTATCGGCGCTTCCTCATAGCCAATTATCTTATTGATTATCCCGGTCAACTTGCTCGCGCTCTTCACCGGCAATCGCCCCACCGCTACCTCGCATACAAAATCGCTCCCCTCAACATCGCCATACCAACTATCGCTCGCAGAATATATAATCCCCGTCGTCACATACTTCGCCGGTATATACGATAATTCGCCACCGCTAAAATCGCCGTCCCTGTCAAATGACGCATCGCCAATCAATAGCAAATATTTTAACCTCGTCCCGCTATAATTCCTCCACCCATACTCAACTAAACTCCTTATCGCAGACGGATTCACTATCCCAAATGTGAACTCATCGTAAACATCCTGAACATCCGCAGACAAAACCGTTAATCCCTCCTGCCGACGCCTTTCTACAAGCGTTTCCGCGGCGTTCTTGAAATCCGAATGACTTATCGCTATAAACTCCGCCTCGTTGCTCGGATTTCGCAAATCGGATGGATTGTTCCTCAACACCTTACCCGCAAATACCCCATTTTCCGTGTATGCGGCGTATCTCTTGCCTTTTTTCAACTCAATAGAAACCTCGCCGTTGTTGCATAAGCCCCTTATCTCGCTTAAATTATATCCGTCCGTTATGTCCACAACGATAATATTGTCAGACGAAAATCCGCTAACCCTGTATGCGCCGTCTCTTGAAATGTCAAATAACAACGCGTCATTTTTTGCAACCAATTTCCGTTTATACGCTATCTCGTAATAATTCACATACACCGAATCAAAATCAACGCCGGGCTGACAGATTGAACGCAATGTGATTCGGTTCTTGCCTTCTTTTAGCAACTCCGACGAAAACGAAACGCTTCCAATCACATAATCCATCCCGTCAAAATAAATATCAGAGACCTCTATTCCGTTAATCAAAATCTTGCAGTGATGGTCAGGATTGACATTTTCATTGCTTGACCAGCCCTGTAAATAATATGTCAACATCGCCGTTGTGTCAAAAATATTATCAACTTCAACATCAACCGAGAACTCGCTAAAATAAGGCGCGAGCGTCCCGTCCCACATAAATCTATCGCGCGTAGAATCCCCCGCTAAATCGTTCAAATATACAGAATTGCGTTCATATCGCCTCACTTCAAGATATGACGCATCCTCAATAAAATCCGATACAGGATA
>JBBIHN010000150.1:1424-4630 GCA_037446995.1 Caldifarciminota bacterium
CATATCGCCTCACTTCAAGATATGACGCATCCTCAATAAAATCCGATACAGGATAGCCGTCTTTAATCAGCGTCTCCGACTTTTTCTCGCCGTTGACACAAGTATAATAAACATTCTCGCTTGTGTATTCGCTTGTATACGGATACGCGAAAAAGTCAATATAATCATCGCCTGTTGGCGCTTCTACATACCTCCCACAAACCTCCTGCCCAAGATTAAATACCTTCAAATCGCTTATATCAAACTTGCTCGTTATTCCGACTTTCTCAAAATCGCTCTTCTTCACGCGATAAATTCCTTCCTGATTCGTTTTGATGATTAACCCGTCGGAAGCAGCGATTTTTGATTGGTTCGCCATCACATCCGCAAAATTTTCTTCCCGACTCATCTTGCCGTAAAATTCAAGACGCGCAACGATTTTGGAATAACTCCGAAGTTCGCATTTCTCGCTATGAAATATCGCCGGATTGACTTCCAATACGCCAAAATATTTCTCGCCGTGCTTGTTCACTCGCAAAGGAACGAGAATCTGCTTCGGATAAAATCCCTTCTTTTTGCGCGCGTCCGAAACGCCGTTTTCATCGGGGGTTGTAAGCATATCAATAATTTTTTCCGACTCACGCTGAACCTTTTGCAATATCACAACGCGCATCTGGGCGCATTGCGGTATCGGCAGCATAATTTCTTTCGTCGGAACAACCGCAAATCCCGGCTCTATCCTGTCGCGATACCCGCTAATGACTATTTTGGTGAACGATTTGTTGTCAATGTTCACTTCCTGCTTTTCGTATTGCGGCGGATAAATCTCAATGATGTATCCGTCTTTAATATGCTTGTTTTTGTAAGAATTTGTAATCCACGCATCGGAAGCGATTTGGCGGATGAATGATTTCGGCGCATCCGCAGTCGGCGCGGACGGCGAAACATATTCAGCGCCGGGGTCGTCCGTTGAGCCGCTTGCTGTGTAATTGTCGGGATTTATTTTGAGATACGGCGCTTCGTTTTGCGGCTCCGCAAAGACGGGACCGTGCAGTTTGACGCGCCCCGTCGCTTCAATATCTGCGAGGATGTAATAATAGCGCTTTCCGTTTATCACATTTTTGTCAATGAACGAGTAAAAGCCGCCGGAGATGTTCGTGCCGAGACCGGGGATGATGCGCGGATTGATTCGTATGTAGCCGTCGTATTCCGATTCGCTGCGGTAGATGTCAAAGCCGAGATTTTTGATTTCGCTCGCCGTGCGCCATTCTATAAGAACTTCGCCGTTATATCCCTTTGCGGAAAAATCAAGCAAATCAACAGCGGTCGGTCCTTCCCAGTCAAATCCGCTCGTGTTGTATTTATATCCGTAATCAAATGTGGAATGGTGTTTGTATAAATGGTTCGCGGCTTTTTCATATTTGCGGGAAAGCGTTATCCAAGTGTCGTCAACGGTGAAGCCGCCGGAGAAGCCGAGCGGATGATAGCCGTTATCAAATGCGTTTAGACAGTAAAATGAAACGGTACAGGAATTGGGATCATCATCCCCCCAAAATGTGCCATTCCAAGAATTACTTGTGATTTTGAGATAAGTTGCGGGGCTTCCGGTGGGTTCGGAATCGTTTTTGAATTTAAGATTTACAATGTCGGAAGCGATGAAGCCATCGGGTTTTTTGTTCAGGATGAGACCTTCGTGTCCGATGTTGGAGAATGTAGCGTTGTTAAGCGAGAGGGATACGCCGTGCGTAGAGTTGCCGAGTTCCATCTGCGGACCGGTTGTCCAAGCGTTGCCGGGGGTAATGCCGGCGAATGTTGCGTTGTTCATTGTTAGCGAGCCGCCGCCGGAAATAGTCGCTTTTTTTGCCGATGCGACAAATAATGTGCAAGCGGAGGAAATAGTGAGATTATTCGCCGTGAAGGATATAGAAGAATTTGTATGGTCGCCTGATATAGTGAGACCGTAGAAAGTTGTAGCGGATGGAGTTCCGGCGATGGAGCAAATGCCGCTGAAAGTGGCGGCGCCCGCGCTCGCCGACAGCGTTCCGTTATTAGTAAAAGTTCCGCCGCTGACTGTGAAGTTAACAGCGGTTGAAAGCGATTTACCTGAATTTATGTCAACATCTTTAAATGTGGTAGTAGACGAGCCGCTCAGGGTAGAAGTCCCGTCAAATATCACTTTGCGGCTGTTATGTGTAAAGGTTCCGTTATTAACAAAATCGCCTTTTGCGGTGAGATTGTTGCCAGAAGTTGTGTTGAGCGCAAAAGTTGACGAGATAGTAAGCGTATTGTTAACAGTAATTGCGCCAGCAGCGGTCTTAATGCCGGAGCCGGAGAGCGTAAGCGCTCCAAAGGTAGTCGCTCTAACGCCTTGGTCGCCTCCGCCTGAATAAATAACCGTGCCGGAAGAGACCGTAAAAGTGGCAACATTCGCCGGATTAGCGTCAACAAAATTGAGCGTGAGGGTTTTGCCTGATGCGAGCGTGAACGAGCCGGTGCCGGAAAGAAGGTTATTAACGGTAATGCCCTCATTACAGGCGAGAGTTCCGGGCACCGCTAATGCGTGAAATGTGCCGCTGCCTGCGCCTGTAATAGTTGATGTTCCGCTGAATGTAGCGGTTCCGCCAGATGCGGTGAAAGTTCCTGTTTTCGTAAAGGTTCCGTCCGCAACATTGAAACTTACGGCAGTTGAAAGCGATTTACCTGAATTTATGTCAACATCTTTAAATGTGGTAGTAGACGAGCCGCTCAGGGTAGAAGTCCCGTCAAATATCACTTTGCGGCTGTTATGTGTAAAGGTTCCGTTATTAACAAAATCGCCTTTTGCGGTGAGATTGTTGCCAGAAGTTGTGTTGAGCGCAAAAGTTGACGAGATAGTAAGCGTATTGTTAACAGTAATTGCGCCAGCAGCGGTCTTAATGCCGGAGCCGGAGAGCGTAAGCGCTCCAAAGGTAGTCGCTCTAACGCCTTGGTCGCCTCCGCCTGAATAAATAACCGTGCCGGAAGAGACCGTAAAAGTGGCAACATTCGCCGGATTAGCGTCAACAAAATTGAGCGTGAGGGTTTTGCCTGATGCGAGCGTGAACGAGCCGGTGCCGGAAAGAAGGTTATTAACGGTGATGCCCTCATTACAGGCAAGAGTTCCGGGTGCCGCTAATGCGTGAAATGTGCCGCTGCCTGCGCCTGTAATAGTTGAAGTTCCGCTGAATGTAGCGGTTCCGCCGGACGCG
>JBBIHN010000151.1:0-4586 GCA_037446995.1 Caldifarciminota bacterium
TTTTCCCCCGACGTCGTAACTTGATAACCAATGCCCGCGGATCACCAAAAAGACCGTGCACGATCGACGCCGGGGTAAAGCCAAGATAACGATAAACATCCCATAATCGCTTATATTTTCTCATAGCTTTTAGTATACAAGTTTTATAACCTTTGACAAGCGATAAAATGCAGTCCTGATGCGCTTTTCGGACGTTCTTTAACTGATTTTCACCCACTCGATTGGGAGATGAGCTTAAAATATGATGAAACAATACAAGAATTTTGTCCTTTCTCAAAGGAATGATCCGGCAGATATTTACTGAATTTTCAATTCCTGTCATTTTGAGAACAGGTCATGAAATGTTGAAAGCCAATATTTGTGGAACAGCCCCGAATAAGTGAATATGTGGATTGACGATGCAAATAAGTGGAATATAATTCATGTACTATTATGAAAAATTTCAGCATTCAGTGGCATATAACTGATGTATGCAATTTACGTTGCAAACATTGTTATCAGGATAATTATTCGGCAATGAAGGATCTGGATACTGATAAGATAAAACTGATAATCGATAAGATCTCAAGTGAATTGAGCTCCAGCAAAATCTCGATCAATTTAACCGGCGGTGAACCTTTTTTGAGAAAAGACCTGTTCGATATATTGAATTATCTGGATCGAACCAGTAATATCGAGGACATATATATCATCACCAACGGTTTGTTAATCAACGATGAGAATGCCGGTCAGATTGAACAGATTAAAAGGATCAAAGGCGTGAAAATTTCCCTGGAAGGGTCTAATGAAGCGATTAACGATTCAGTACGCGGTATTGGCACTTTTCGCAAAATTGATCAGGCGATACGAATATTGATGTCAACCTCCAAACCAGCGATACTAATGTTCACTCTTGCCGATTACAATTGCCTCGATCTTACGTGCATGTTTGAATATGCCAAGAGCATAGGGATACATGTGGTGATCCTTGAAAGATTTGTGCCGGAAGGGCAATCCCGCTCATTAATAAAATGTGTACTGAGCAGAGAAGAATGGTTTAGAGTCATCCGGGACCTAATCAACTATTTTGATCTCGGACTTTCGCCCCAAGATTTTCTTGCCTATCGCGCTTTCTGGGTTGATTTTGGGAGTAACATTGAGATCCGTGGTGCATTATGCGATCATGGCGAAAATTCGATGGCTTTGATGCCCAATGGTGATATATATCCTTGCCGGCGTACGCCGGTGAAAATTGGGAATATCTTCAGCGATAAAATAAATGATATTATCGACCAGTTGAAAAAAATGCGTCGTGGCTATCGGTTAAAACTAAAGGGAAGGTGCCGGAGTTGTGAGGTTGATGAATGTATCGGATGCCGGGCACTCGCCCGGGCAATGTGTAATGATATTTACGCTGAGGACCCTCAATGCTACTATAATTTATCCCAGTGATCCGTTCTTGGCATTATTTATGTAATAATGGTTTGTTACGAAGATATTCCTTGATTTCTTTGATTCGCCGCGCCGCCGTTTCGCTGCGCGGATTCTCCCTTAACGCGAGCTCGTAGCAGCCAATCGCGCGGTCCAATTTTTCGCTGAGCATGTAGATCGTGCCCAGTCCCAGATAAGCGGCATAGCGATTTTGATCGGTCCGCCGCGTGAATTCGAAATAAAGCAATTCCGCGGCGCGAAATTCAAGATTAACGCTTGCGTAATAGGCCATCCTTCCCAGTTCCGCGGGAAAATATTTATGCCGGTAAAAACCCTGTAGCCACGCGGTAAAGCGTGACGGCTCAGGGTTTTGCAGTGATCGCCATATCTGATCGCTGCTGACCGCAGTATCAATGTCCATTGCGTGCGCGACCGACATAAAATCGACGGTTTTCAGATCCGGCCGATAGGCGTTCTGCGCGTAGATTACCGAGGTTTGGTCCCAGTAGATTTTGCGCCAGTCAGGCTTTTGCTGGAGTTGAATCTCCCAGAGCATTGCCTCGGGATAAGAGTAGTCAAATATGATAAATCGAGGGTCATAGACCGCGATGATATTTTCCATTCCGCCCGGCGCGAAACTCCTTTGGTATTCCCGGAAAAAATCTTCTTGTACTACTTCCAGGCGGCCATCAATGAAAACCGGTTGTCGCGTCGCCCAGATCAACCAGGATCCGCGGTTCAGATCATTAATGAATCTTGCTTTCAACCCGTGCGCATTAATGAATTCGGCGGCCGCCACCGGATGCGTTTTTTCATCCAGTCCGATGCCGAAATTGCCGCCCCGGCGTCCGGCATAAAACGCGTTGGTGACGATTCTAAGGCACAGAAGAACGATGAACAACGTAATCAAGAGAGGCGCCGGACGACCGTATGGCTTCAGATACGTCACAAAAGATCGGATTCTGACATGGCTGGCAAGGTAGTCGAGACCATTGCCGATCAACGGCATGACGGCAAGGATGAATATCGGTATGTTGCGCACGGCGGCGTAAGACAAGTAGAAAAACGCCGGGAAAATCAGTAATTCGTGCAATTTCCTTTTGCGCCAGGTGAATATCAGCAGCAGCAGGCTGACAAGCGAAAACGCGTAGTAAATGTAGAGCGGAGCGCCGGGCATGTTGGTAAGGGCTTTAATCGACCAGGGCGAGGTCAGTTCGGTAATCACCGCTTTGAAAACATTCGAGCCCTGAAGCCTCGTGAACAAGTAAAAAGGGAACAGAACGCCTTTGATGAAATATGGATTCATGAACGATACCAGAATCGTGATCAACGACCACCGGAACAGCGATTTATCGAACTCCCGGTCATGAAAGAGTTTGCTTATGAAATATGCGCCGACCAGGAACCAGCCAATGATAAACAAACCGTGCAGATTCACCCAGAGCAATTGTATGACCGGCAGGAGAAAAAGAAGATTACGCCGTCGGCGATAGTATTGATCAAGGACGATCAGCATTCCCAGAATGGCTAACCAGGTCATGATTTCCGGCCGCACGCCGAATCTAATTTCAACCGCGATCACGGCCGGCAGAAGAATGATTGCGGCGGTTCCGGGACGGACATGGTGATGCTTCATGCGCAGGCAGGCAATGAAGAAGACCGAGGCCAGCAAAAGGGTATTGATGATTGAGATTCCACCGTAACCGAATAGCGTATAGGTGATGAATAAACCGATTTGATATAGCCAGTACATGGCTATGTATTCGTGGTTATTTACCGTATAGGTGAAAACATCATGGCGGTGAAATGAGCGGTTCTCGAGCATCCATTGGCCGCCGCGCAGGTGAAAACCGAGGTCAACATCGATGATCAGGCGCAGGGAAAGCAATATCAGCAGAAGGAAAACTCCGATCAGCGGGATGAACCAGGGAGAACGGAAAATATCTTGCCACTGAACCTTGCTCAGGGTGGCATTGTGTTTATCGTCTGGAACAGTTTCGTACCGAGTTGTTCTTCTGGAGCGTTTTCTAGACATATGATTGCTGATAGATTCTATGGAACGATTGGTGCTTGTCAAGGAAAATAGACTTGCTTTCATCAGATGGCGTGTCCTTTCATACGGGAAGGAGAAAGAGTAAAACCAGTAGTTTTGCCTATTGACAATAGTATGTTTTTTTGTATTATTCAGTTAGAGGCAAAGACATGAAAATAGTGCCGTACTGTTTGGAATATCGTAATTCGCTCGGGAGGGGGGTATGGTATTATCCGCGGCGAATAAACGCAGGTTCAGTCAATCAGCGATTCACAAGAGAAATTCCGAGGCAATATTTTATGCGCAGTTTATAAGGTATGTTTGAGTGCGCCCGGTTTCGATATTCGAGACCGGGCATTTAGCAGCAATGATGTCATTGCGTTTGTCCGCCACTATTCGTGGCGGAAGCATGGCAACAGCGAAGCAATCTATGATTCGTCATTGTTGGTCTCAAACCGAAGGGAGTTTGAGCAGTTATACAAAGACAATCAGCAACAATTGAGGAGGAAAAAATGAAAAGCAGCATGGGAGCAATAATATTGGGCATTTGTATCCTGTTTGTATTTGCCATGGCCGATGAAGAATTGCCGGCTGGGATATCCGGCTATTGTTATTACTGTAATGATCAGGGCCAGCCAATTGCATTTGCTTGTTCAGTTGACCTTTATTTGAAAAGATCAACCGATGGAAAGGTCTTTACCGGCAATTCACGGGTGAATGAACCTCACTTTTATGTCGCAAACGCCTCTTATAGGCCTGATGTCCTCATTGAATTTGGACCTGGATATTCATACTATGTAAAAGGCTATAAATACAATCCAAGCGGTCCGTACAGCGGCGGTTGGGAAATGGCGTATACAGGTCCTTTTCCTTATACACATGCGAACGAAAGCTCAACATGTCCCATACTTTTAAAGAGAATACCGGGTCAAGAACCGGAACAGGGAGGCAATGAGTAGTTCGGCCACTAAGGCGGGGTATTTTATACCCCGCCTTAGTAAATCTCGGCAATGGAGGATATTATGAGCTTATTGATTCTTAGTATAATTATGCAGTGTGAATATCAGTGCTCCTGGATGATTAGCGGGAGATACTATTACGGTAAGGTGATTAAGGACAGCGTGCTTTTTGTCCAGTCGGGCTA
>JBBIHN010000152.1:0-4568 GCA_037446995.1 Caldifarciminota bacterium
TATGAGCCAATGAGCCCAAATCTTATTTTCTTTAAAAAACGCAAAAGTCGTGTAAGAAGTAATATATAAAATAGTTTCCAGTGTTTACGGTTTGTTGTCTTTTCTGCCGATTAGTGTTCAGCGATCAGCGAGTACCGTTCTTACCGCGGTACTTTCGCGATCAGAAGCAGGCCAAAGAACCCGAAGAAAATGTTCGGTATCCAGGCTGCAATCAAGGGATCGATCAAGCCGGCAACGCCGTACGCCCGGCAGGACTGGATTGCGCCCCAATAGGCAAACGCCAGGCCAATGCTGATGCCCAGGCCAATGGCAATGCCGCCTTTCTTCAGCACGACCGAGAGCGGCAGGGTAATGAGCAGGGTGATGATCGTTATCATCGGGAAAGAGAACCGATAGTTGAGTTCCACCGCTTCCCGGGCGATGTTCTCGCCGGCCCGTGACCTTTTCCTGACGAATCGCGCGATCTGAACAAAATTCATCTCTTCGATCGGCTTTATCCTTTTAGAGAAGTCCGCCGGCTCTTCGGCCAATTCCGGCAGCGGTAAGACCGGATAAAGCGTGCTAGTTTCGTTGCCGAGTTTGTCAAATTGCCGGACCGTCGCCTGAGCGAAGTTCCAGATCGTGTCATAGTAAGCCTGCTCGGCGTCGATCCGCTTCACCACCCGGCTCTGGTTGATCTGCCATAGTATTGCGCCGTTGATGCGCTGCGCGGCGCCGTCAAAGTCACGGATGAAATATATCCAGTTGTTGTCTCCATAATAGAAGAAATTACGGCGCCGGACCGAAATATCGCGGGGCCGGCGGTTGATGCGGTATTGCTCATATTCATAACGGCGTCCCTGCGCCCAGACGCCGACCGTTTCCTGAAACGCAAATGCGGCCAGGGCGATCAGAAGACCAGCCGCGACAATGACCAGAAAGAGACGATCAGTGTTCAACCCGCTCACCTTGAGCGCGAAAAGTTCCTTGTTTTTGGTCATGAATCCAAAAATGAAGAAAACCGCCATGATCGACGCCACCGGCACCAGAAGCACGACATATGACGGGATGTGATACAGGTAGAATACGACCACATCGAGCGCGGCGGCGTTCTTGGCCAGGTACTTGCCGAGATTCTCAAAAAGATTGATGATAATGTAGATGAAGACCAGGACCGCAAGACAGAAAATGAGATACCGGAAGAAATTGCCGAGAATGTATTTTTCGATAACTTTCATCTGAACACCAGACGCAGCGGTGATTTTTCATATTCAGCCGCAAGAAAAAGGTATACGCCGGAGAAAAGCAGGATCAAATCGGGCAGCCACATTGCCATGACCGGCGGAAAACCGCGCCGGTCGGCGAATTCCTGCCCGGCCAGAACCATGATATAATAGAGCGAAAAAAGCATTATCCCGACTAAGACCCCGGCGATGCCGCCGCGCTTGAAAATATAGCCTAGCGGCGCGCCGATCAGGATGAATAGAACGCAGGCAAAAGCTACCGAGAATTTACGATGCTGTTCGACCAGGAGACTGGAAAGCTTGCGTCTTTGACCTCTGAGCAGGTTGAGTTTTTTCTCGATGTTGAAGCGGCCGGATTCGAGGGCGGCATGATCCTGCCGCAGATAGCTATCAATTGCCGACTCACCGATTTGGGAAATGTCATTACGGGTGGTTTTGATCTCGGCACTGATTTCTCTGATCTTGTTGCGCAGGGCGAAGAAATTAAGCTCATCGTCATTTCGATACGACCGCTCTTTTCGGACCATTTCGGTGTTGACCTGCATGTTGATGGTTTGCCGGCTGAAATTCGTGCGTTGATACTTTGAATCCTCGGCCAGCTGATGCAATTCGCCGTTGTACAGCACGAATTGGATTATATTGTCCGCTTCAAAGTCCTTTAATTCGCCCTTGGGTGCGGTGATCATGATGCCGTTACGGAGATCGTAGATTGTGATATCATAGAGCTGGGATCGTCCTTCATCTTTGCGCCCGATGTATATGCTGTAACCTGGAAAGTCGTTGTTAAATATCCCCTCGGGCAGGCGTATTGCCGGTCTCTTTCTCGATACGTCAAGCATCAAATTACGCATGCGATGATTGGATTCGGGCAATATATAGTTGTTGAAGAACATGAGCAGGATCATGAAAAATGCGGTTATCAGCAGCGGCGTCTTGACGATCGACAGAAAAGTGCGCCCGCTTACCTTCAGCGCCAGTATTTCATTGTCCTGCGATATGCGGCCGAAAGTCATGACCACCGCGACCAGTATCGCCATTGGCGCGGTGTAAGAAACGATGATCGGCAGGCTGTAAACCAATATCTGGGCGACGATAAATATCGGCAGTCCCTTACGGACAAAAAGATCGATAAGCCGGAACAGTTGATCCATGAGAAGGATGAACGTAAGCGCGAACATCGAAAACAAGAAAGGCGGCACGAATTCGCGGATAAAGTAGCGGTTGATGATCTTATTCAAGAAAGCCCCGGTTCTTCATGTTGACTATCGCCCGGGCGGCAGTGGTCAGCGGAACGCGGTCGGTCGGCAGCATGTTCGGGTCCAAAGCAAGGATTCCCTTGCCGACCAAACGCATGTAGGGCAGGTACAGGAACGATTCGGGCGCGATGCGCACAGCCGTGGAGAGATCGGCCGGCGGGTCTGGATCGATCCTGCGATCCAGGATAATTATTAACTGCGCCATGCTTATCGTGTCGTCCGGATACAGGTTCCGGTCCGGAAAGACCGGCAGCAGGTTTTCCGACAGGGCAAATATCATCGGGTCCGAATGGCTTTTTCTCCCGGCCGCCCCGTATAGCAGCGCGGCCAGCTCTTGTCTGGTCAGAGGAAAACGCTGGTCGAAAATTCTGCTGATCGAGGGTTGCAGGCCGGCAAGTAATCTAAGCATATCCGGGTAGCGTTTGCCGGCCCGATAGTAATAGTAAACATTAAGATAGACGTTAGGATCATTGACATCGAGCGCGATAAGCCTTTCCAGACTTTGTACTGATCGATCAGGATCATTCAGATGGCGGTAGCAGTTGTAAAGAAAGTACAGGACCGTATCAGACCGGTCATTCTTCTGATAATAACGTTCGAAGTAAGGCAACGCCCTCAGGACTTCGTTTTTGTTGTAAAGAGCGATACCTTTCTTAAGATCGGATCGGCCGGGGAAAAAGGAAGCACAGCCGGCAAGCACGAATACTAAGGGCCAAAGATGACCGCGACCCGGCATTCTTTTAACAGTTGAAGATTCTTGATTGATCCATGAATCCGGCGGGCGTCAAAAGACGAGATTTTGATATCGGTCATGTTCTTGCCGGTTATGCCGATCGCGCGCACGCGCAATGGATTGTAGCCGATTCTGGGGTTATTGTACGGTTCCTGGGTCGCATACATGAACAAGCCGATTTCAATCACATAATTGGGGTCAGCAAAGTTCACCGAGCATATTTCGTCGCCGATTTCATTGTATATCACGGGAAACAGAGCGGGTGTCAATGGCAGGCCGCGGCAATCGATAATTATCCCCGAGTAATTGCCGGAATCAATCTCTTTGGGAGTCAACTCAATGCCCGGCGGCAACGCCTTTCCCTGAGGCCATTCCTGACCGCAGCACGGACACAGCATCGGCACGCTCAGTCTGACCTTGACGAGCGGCGGAATAAGCAATGCCATTATCTTGTCGGTCAAGGATATCCGGTAGACGTTTTCAATGCCGCCGTCGGTGAGATAATTCCGATTAACCGTCTGATACTGGGTTATTATTCTTAGCAGCTTGGTCTGACGTTCGTAATCGGCTTGAAGGAATTCGCTAATAGTTTGATTCGCATCATAGAAAATGCCTTTCAAGTCCTGATACAGCAGTTCGCTTCCGGAAACGGCCGAACTGGCGGTTGATTGGAATACATATCTCTCCCAATCCATTTCCGCCCGAGCCGGCCGCATTCCGGCGGTCAATATCAAAACGTAAAACACCATCATTTTTTTCATCCAATCTCCTTCGGTTAACTATTTCAAGCGGGCGACGGGATTTGAACCCGCGACCCTCGGCTTGGGAAGCCGATGCTCGACCCCTGAGCTACACCCGCTTATCGGGTTAAGTATAGTATTATTCGCCGAGTTGTCAAGTTCCTATTTTTTCTAGGTAATGTCAATATGTGTGTGTAAATTTGATTAAAAGATTGCATATCGGCGATCCTCCCATTTTTTATTGTATTTGGCAAATAAAGCATAGACAATACGCTGGCAGCTTTCTTCATTAGCGAAGAGATTCATTGGCCGGGTCCGGCGACGTAATTCCCTGAACAGACGTTCAATCGCATTGGTCGTTCGTATTTTGACCCATAGTTTCTTGTCTTGTTTGTAAAAGACTAACAACTCGTCAATGTCTTTTTCTAAACACTGAGCGGTTTTCGGTGCTATATAACGCTGTCTTGATCCCTTGCTCAAATAATTGCTTCTCCCAACGGTAAAACATGTTCGGATGAATCCCGTAGCGCTCACAAAGTTCCGATATCGAAACCCGATTCTTGAGATGTTCACGCAAAATCCCAAGCTTCTGCTCCGGACTAAACCGCCGTCTCTT
>JBBIHN010000153.1:0-1000 GCA_037446995.1 Caldifarciminota bacterium
AGCGCTGTTGCTTAGTATAATGGTATCATGAGTATGGTTCGTTATCAAATTTCAATAGTGAACGGGACAACCCCGACAACAAGCAAGGAGGCATATATGAAAAAAGCAATCATCGTTGTCATGGCAGCTACAATGATGACAATCCTGTATGCTCACGGGATCATCCCGGGGGTCACGCGGGGGACAATCAGTAACGAACGGGCTAGAGACGAGTTAACCGGGCCGGCGCCATATCATCCGGCAAACCGACAACACGAAGTGCTGTTTGTCGAAGACCCGGGCAACAGTTTATTCGGCCCGGCGACAAAACCGGATCCAAACTGGCAGGGTGTATTGAACAATATAGTCGGCAGCGGCAACTACGGATGGTTCGGCGCGACGACCGACTATGCCCAGGATGGCCCGGATCTAACCACCATGCAGCAATATCCAATTGTCATCTGGAACTGCTATGATAATTGGTGGGCGAATCTCACATCCAATGATCTGAGCAACATTGGCAACTACATCAGCGGCGGCGGCCGGTTCTGGCTGATCGGGCAGGACCTTATTTACGCCGGCGTCCCGCCTGCCTGGTTAGCGAACTACTTCCACCTCGCGTCATACGTCGAAGATTACGCCTGGAATGACCTGTCGTTGGCGATTCTTGGTGAAGCCGAGATCAATGGTATCGGATTCACGGCCAACGCCGATTATCAGTATAGTCTTTTTTACTGCGATGAGTTAATCCCTAATGCCAATGCTCATCATATCGTTTATGATCAAACCTACTCAGTGTACAATGCCATCGCCTATCCAAATACAACACCGCTCAGCACTTCATTCTGGACGATTGATGGCCGTGGCCCGAGTTCTCCCGCTGACTGGCAGCTCATGGTACAGCGTATGCTCCAAGCTTTCGGCTGGGTTGGTATTGAGGAAACCCCAAACAATACGAAACCCGTGGCTTTCGGCTTTGCGCCGAACATGCCCGTACTGGCCGGGGGTTTGGTTCGCGTGT
>JBBIHN010000153.1:1010-4508 GCA_037446995.1 Caldifarciminota bacterium
CTATTCAACGCCCGTTTCCGGCCATGTTTCAATCAGGATATTCGATTGTGCCGGACGTTTGATCAAAACGCTGATCGATGGTGTCGAAGAATCCGGCGCCAAGAGCGTTCTTCTTAACTCTGAAGGAATGACCAGTGGCGTGTATATGCTGTATCTGGAATCAGGTAATGCAACCGCTCATCATAAATTGATAATCATGCGTTAGCCGCAGCGTTTCCCAATGCCGGCTACAATTCCTGCCTGGTGAACTACCTGTCCCGGGCAGGTTCTCTTTGTCTTAATCGGCTACAATAGGTCTTTTTCCTTATAGACTTGAATGCGGTTCAGCAGTGTTTTATAGGATACGTCGAGTAAACGCGCCGCAGCCGTCTTGTTACCGCGGGTCTGCTCAAGCACTCGCCTGATAAGATCGGCCTCGGCGATCTCCTGTGCCTGACTACTGGTTTCTTTCAGGGTTCCGGCCTCCCGCCTTCGGCTCTTTTCAAATCCGGTTTCGGGCAACAATATATGCTCGGGCCGCAGCGTATCCTTACTGATAATCACCGCCCTTTCGATAGTATTCTCCAGCTCGCGGACATTACCCGGCCACTGGTAGCGGGTCAATTTCTCGACCGCCTCATCAGAAACAACTCGTTTGGCGCGCAAGCGTGCCAGAATATGAACGATCAACAACGATATATCTTCAGCTCGCTCGCGCAATGGTGGAACGGTTATCGGGAAAACACTGAGGCGATAATACAGGTCTTCCCGGAAATTCTTAGCCTTGACCAAGACCGGCAAATCACGATTGCTGGCTGCGATAACCCGTACATCGACGGTTATCAGATAAGTTCCGCCTAACCGCGTAAAAGTTCTTTCCTGTAAAACTCTCAATATCTTTGCCTGTAGGTCAAGGTCGAGATCTCCGATCTCATCCAGAAAAATAGTACCCCGGTGAGCCAGCTCGAACTTACCGAGCTTGCGCGCGGCCGCGCCGGTAAACGCCCCCTTTTCCGAACCAAAAAGCTCGTTCTCAAGCAATTCGCGCGGTATTGCCGCGCAGTTAATCGGCACGAACGGAAAACTACTGCGCCGGGATAGATTATGACAGGCACGGGCAAAGAGCTCCTTACCCGTGCCCGATTCACCGAGGATCAAAACGGTAGTATCGGTCACCGCCACCTTCTGCAGTAGATCGGTCGCCGATTTTAAAGCGGCGCTTCGACCAACTATCTGAAACGGCTTGCGGCTTGCCGTTTCATCCTTCAATAGGATGTTCTCATAACGGCAGCGCCGGGCATCAAGCAGTTGATTCACGGTCTTGATAAGCTCGTCGATATCAATCGGCTTGGTCAAGAAATCATCGGCGCCGTGACGCATCGCGTCCACGGCCTTCTCGATCGAACCGAACGCGGTCATAATAATGAAATGAGTATCGCTTTCGAATTTCCGCAATTCGCGCAATAGATCGATACCATCGATATCGGGCAGCTTTAGATCAAGTAGCGCAACGTCGAACTTTTCCTTTTTGAATGCCGCCAATGCCTCGCGTCCGCGCCGGACAAACCGGCAATTTATGCCGGCGTCTTCCAGATTGCTTTTGAGCATTTCGCCGAAACTATTTTTGTCTTCGACGATTATGACCTCGGCCACGGCACGTTGCCCTCTACGCGGGTTTGTCGAGCTTGAACTTCCCGGTAATTTCCTTGAGTCGATTGAGAACGGACAATATTTCTTCGCTGGCCGCCGAGAACTCTTCGGTCGCGGCGGACTGCTCCTCGATCGACGCGAGGATCTCCTGGGCCGCTGCCGAATTCTCCTTGGCCACATTATGCGAAACTTCGACCTGCCGGATTATATTGGTTATCGCCCCCTCTTCGCGCGATATCATCTCCTTGATATTGCGTATCAGCTGGTTTAACTCAAGCACGCGATTCGATATCCCGGTCAACGAATCGGCCGTCGATCTAACAACGACCGCGCCGTCATCGATCGCCTTGTTCACCTCGCCGGTAGTCTCGCTGACCGTCTTTATCGATTCCATCATATCTTTGATTATCCGCCCGATCTCGGCGGCCGAAACCTGAGAGCTGTCGGCAAGTTTCTTGACTTCATCGGCAACGATCGAAAACCCCCGGCCGTACTCGCCGGCCCGCGCCGCTTCGATCGATGCGTTAAGAGAAAGAATATTGATCTTCTCCGATATCCCGTCGATCGTGTTCACTATCTTGTTGATCGTGGTAGAGATGTCGCCGAGCTGAGCAAGAAGCGCGGTTAAATTGCCATACCGTTTGCCGATCAGTTCGATATTGTTGATAACGACACCGCTTTGGCCGATCGCACCTGAGGCGCTATCCGAGACACCGACCGAGAAATCTTCAATCTTTTTGACGTCGTTGACGATATTGTAGCTCAATTCACTGAGATCCTTACCGGTGTTGATCGTCTTGTCAAGCTCTTCGAATTGAGAATTTATGCCTTCGGTCATCCGCTGCGTTGTCTGGACAATCTCCGACGTGGAGATCGCCATCTGGCTCGCGGTTGCCGCAACCTGTTCGCTCATTGCCGAAAGACTGTGTACGATTTCTATGATCAGCCGGATAATATTAGCCTCGGCATCGAGAATGCGGTTAAGGCTGAACGACAGAAAAGAGAGTTCATCCTGATTTCTGTCATCGACGCGAACCGTAAGGTCGCCGGATTCGACGCCGTGCATCACCTTCCGGATCTTTCCGATCCGGCTCAGCAAACCATGAAAATCGAAAATCAACAGCAGACAGATGACGCTGAAGATCACCAGTTTAACCATTTCAAGACCGATGTTTGTCTCCGGATATCTTGCCACCGTGCCATAGATCGTAATGCCGTAAGCAAGATTGCTGAACACGACCGCATAGAGACCGTGCCGCATTCCGAGCAACAATGCCGGGTGGAGCACAATATATAGATAGATGAGAAAGAAAGGCGTCCGCAAATCGGGGGCAACGTTGACCAGGGCAACAGTCAGAACGACCGCGGTGCAGGTGGTGATCAGCGGTGGCATAAACCAGGCATGAATTCCGCGCTGATTCAAAACGTACATGATCAGACCGAATACGAAACAAGCCGCGGTGATAAGAATCACGCTATTGGGAACGAACAGAAAGCGATAAATGGCGCCAATCGCAAATATAACTTCGGCCAGGAATGAGAACAACATCACGGATATCGCGGCCTGGTATACGAAATGTTTTTCTTTCCGTCTCCGTTCATCATGCAACGTATCCATCATGCCCCCTTGATTACTTGCTTGGTTTTCTTCATCGCACAGAACTCACCGCACATCGTACAGGCCATAGTCGAGCGGGAATGCGAGCGATGAAATATCTCTTTTGCTTTTTCCGGATCAATCAGCAGCCTCAGCATTCTCTTCCAGTTGAGGGAATAGCGCGCCCGGGAAATGTCCGAATCGAGCCGGCGTGCCCCCGGTATCCCCTTAGCGATATCCGCCGCGTGAGCGGCAATCCGGGAGGCGACCAC
>JBBIHN010000154.1:0-4406 GCA_037446995.1 Caldifarciminota bacterium
ACTTCGTTCATCCCCGATGCTTAAAATTACCCACAGTAAACCCGGAAGAGGCAGATTAATATACTTTAATTATGGCGCGACCATATCGACTGCAGGCAGAGAACTGCTTGTACCATATTATGAGCCGGGGGGATGACCGTAAGAGGATCTACACGATACCAAGCGACTACAGTAAATTCATGGACTATATCATGAAGGCAAAAGAGCGGTTTCAATTCTCTTTGTATGCATATTGTTTGATGATCAACCATTTTCATCTATTAGTAGAAACATCATTGCCGAATATTTCCAAGATCATGCATTATATCAAAGGATCGTATACGACCTACAACAATATCCGGCATCGTCGTACCGGACATTTATTTCAAGGTCGGTTCAAATCGATCGTGGTGGACAAAGATGCTTATTTTCTAGAATTGACGCGGTATATTCATTTGAATCCGGTGTATGCTGGTATAGTATCCGATCCGGCTGCATATCAGTGGTCAAGTTATCACGGGTATTTAGGTAAGAAGGATGAGTACCTTGACAAGGATGAGATAAAGCAATACCTGGGCATGTCCCAGGGGCAGTATCGGCGTTTTGTGTTGGAGGGTATCAAGGAACCGAAAGACCCGTTAAAGAAGGTGTATGCGGGATTTTTACTGGGATCGGTTGGATTTATCAAGGATAAACTGAAGGATCTAAAGATTCAGATCGCCAGCGATGATGTGGCGCACAAGAAGGTGCTGCGCGATGATATCGGCGTCGCGGAAGAAATTATAAGGGAAGTAAGTGGATATTACGAGACAGTGATAGAAGAGATGGTGAAAAGTAAAAAACGTCCCATGAATGCGAAACATATCTTAGTGTATTTATTACGCAGATTGACTGGATTATCTAATCGGGAGATTGGGCGATATGTTGGGCTGAGACCGTTGGCAGTGAGCAGGGCGGGACTATCTATTGAGCGACAGCTTGAGAAAAACAAAAACGTGAAACGTGTTGTGAATAAAATAGTGTGGAAAGTGGAGGGCTGACCCCACATTCCCCCTGGGAGGTTTATGAAAAAGCCCTCCGGGAAACCGGAGGGCTTTTTGGCGAATCATTGCGATGAATCACCTGATCATGACGCCGCGTTCTGAGTGCGATTTTCCGTTCGCTTCGAGATTGTAGAAGTAAACACCGGCCGGTACTTTTATATCGCGATCATCGCGCCCGTTCCAGATTAGGCTATGGACACCGGTATTTTTTCTTTCGTCGAAGCAGGTTCTCACGAGCCGACCCGCGGCATTGTAGATTTTCAGCGAAGCCGGGCCGTCAGCGGAAATGCTGTAGTAGATCTTGACGCTGCGGTTTGCCGGATTAGGCACCAGCACGAGCGGTCTTGATCCGGTGCCCGCGAATTCCTTGTATTCATTGACCGCCACGATCCACTGTTTCATTCTCGGCTGCTTGGTCGTGAATTTGACCGCCCGACCCGCGATGAGCGGTGCGGCGCCGATATCGTACGTCTTGTTGAACAGATAGGTGATGCCGCACATCTTGGATGAGTCCTGCTGGCCGACCGTATTGCTGTTAGGCGTGTTCACTCTTCGGTACTGAATCACAATGTCATTGTGATTGCCCGGACCGGCCGTGGTTGAATCGTAGATTATAAATTGAAAGGTCTGCCGCAAATTGGTTCCTCGTATCGGGACCGAGTCGTATTGGATGACGAAGCGATTATTCGCGGAATCATAATAACGCCACCAAGTAGCGGGCGACGAGGTTGACAGCGAATCCCAGAAACCGGCAATCATGTTGGAGGCCGATGTCTGGATGCCGAAGTCGCTAATCTTGGGTAATTTGCTGTTATGCTGAATCGTGATCGTCGTGCGGCCCATTGAGATCCAGCCGTTGGAACAGATCGAAACACTGTCAGTCGCCAGGAAGTTCTTGCCGTAATGCCGGACCCTGAACGGCAGGCGGGCGCGGTACGTGACATCATTGCCGCCGGTGCCTATTGTAGTTCCTGAACCGCCGTAAGCCGGGTTGATTTCAACCCAGTTGTAAACCGGCGATTGGGTATACAACGAATCCGAATCATCAAGCACAAAATAACCGGCACTGTCCGGTCCAATAACCGAACCCATGCGCATCTGGAAATACAGGGTTTTCGTATAAGCGCCAGAGGTCAATACCAGCGTAAACGGGACCAGTGTACCAAGATTTATTAATGTATCGGCCGATAATATGAATGGGTCGCTGCCATTATTGCCCTTGGTGCGGGGGTTGATAGTGCCGTACGAGCTTAACGAATCAATGATCCTAACATTGGCATTATTTGTCCGCAAAATACCAGTTACGTTGCTGGCAGCGGCCGATCCAAGATTAACGATTGTGTCAACAAGGGTTATTCTTTCTGATGGTTCAAAATAGCTGTTGTTGTTGCCGTTTGGTGTCGGATCAAGCACTACGGTGCCGAATTCGGCAATGCGCAGATCAATGAACGAACCGGCCGCCGGCGTGTTATCGATCGCCCGTTTTGCCTGTACCCGGCCGGCGCCGTACATCGTGTCCTTGCCCACCGCACCCAGGTCCCGCGAGAACATTTGCATCAGGCTGTCGATTTGAGCCACGGTAAGATTCGGATTCTTCGAAAGGAGCAAGGCGGCAACGCCGGCCGCGCAGGGAGTTGCCATTGATGTGCCGCTCATTGTCGTGTAAGCGCTGTCATTGGTTCGGCTACAGGATACGATACTGACCCCGGGCGCGGCGATGTCTGGTTTTAATAGACCTCGACCGGGTCGATATGGATAATCATAATACCAAGGTTCATATTCCCATGTGCAGGGCCCGCATGACGAAAAGGTCGCCAGGACGTCGTTATTGTCGGTTGCGGCAACGGAAATGGCGCCGCCCAGCAGACCCGGCGCGTTGGATGGGTGACGCCACGGACCCGGATTGTCGCCCGGACAGCGCAGATTGTACGGCACCGGGCAAAGTGAATTGGTTCTCTCATTGCCGGCGGCGATGAAAAACGGTATTCCGGCGATCGCGACATTGGAAACGCCCTTGCGCCATACGCTTCGTCTCGGCGTCCAGGCAAAGAACCAGCCCAGGGACATGGAAACGACGTCGGCGCCGTGATTGGGTGAAAGCGGCGGCGCGATGACGAATTCCATTGCCCGTAATACCTGCTCTTCAGAAAGAGTATCGGGCATTGGATAAGCGATCGAAGTTCTGACCCGGCAAACCATTATCAAGCATTGCGGCGCCATGCCGCATGAATCGCCGGCCGAGCCGTCCGAAGCAATAGTGCCGGCGCAATGGGTGCCGTGTCCGTTGGCGTCATTGGGATCATTGTTGTTGTTTTCGAAGTTCCAGCCGTGATGCGGATAATTCGGATCGGTCCACATGTGATTGCGCAGATCATAATGGGTGTAACGGACGCCGGTGTCGATTACGCCCACGATCACGCCCTGACCTTTGAATCCGAGCGCCCAGCATGAATCAGCCGCTACCCTGCGGACATTCCATTGAACCGTTCTTGACGGGACGTCAACCGGCACCGGGTCGCCGACAGTAAGCAGAATGTTCTCGGATATTATTTTGGATGATTCGATAAAATATACGCCTTCGATATCGCTGATTACACCGATGACATCAGACGTGGCCTTGCAGGCGACCGCGTTCACGATCCATAACGACACTACTTCTTCGGCCTTGCCGTTGCGCGTTGCCTGATGCAGATAATCGAGCACCGGCGCCTGGGTTCTCGCGGAGAGTTTCTTCAACTCTTCGACCACGACGTGGCGCTTTTCTCTTCTTGGAAGATGCGCGGTTAAACGGGTCAGCATTTGCTCGTCGGATTGTTCATGCATGACGATTAACACCTCGATCGGCGCATTGCCCGCAAGCATCATCTCTTCCTGAAGCTGCGGTCCGATCAATGCTCTGCCTTGCATCGTGCCTGCCATCGCGACAAGCATTAGAATCATGCTTACATACTTCATACTACCTCTCCTCCGCCAGTTCACATTGACTGGCCCTTGTAGATCTCGACCCGGCTAGTACTGCTATTTACTAAATTATAAATTAGAACACTTGTTTGTCAATAGGTTATACAGCTGACTCCTCTCCACTTTTCGTAAAATAATGTCAACATTACTATTTTACAGTGTCTTGTGTCATTGCGAACCCTGAGCTTGTCGAAGGGCGTGGCAATCTCAGCATGTTCCAAAGAGATAACATCACGACTTTTGTAAATTCAATGAGAAGATAAATTTTGGGCGAAGCAAGGCTCATCTGAGCCACCCGGCTCGTTGAACAACGGCAATCCCGGGGTGGCGCCATAAATGTTGATTTATTGATACTTATCACGATGAGTTCCTTTTTTCTCCTTTAAGAGCAATTCGGGCGAATATGAGCCAATGAGCCCAAAT
>JBBIHN010000155.1:0-764 GCA_037446995.1 Caldifarciminota bacterium
ATGCTCGAGTAATGCTTCACGTCTTTGATCCCGCAGGACGGCGAACGCGATTTCAATATGAAACCGTCGACATCCCCAAACGACGCGATAAATCCGCGGCAAAATGCGTTCATCTCATCGCTGAGGTCGCGCCCGGTCGCCGGTTGTACCAGCCGCAATTGGTTTCGCTGCCGGATAACACGTATTGGATCGCGGGGCACGCCCAGACCGATCGCGACTTCCGGACAGACGGTAATGAACTTGACGTGTTGTTTCAGTTGATCGATGAATTCATCATAGATCATGATCCCGTTGTAGCGGCAATTGTCAAAGCCCAGACAACGGCTGATCACTATCAAGGGTTTCATATAAATACCTAAAATAAAACAAAAGTCCAAAATACCTAATTCCTGATTCCTGATTCATGATACAGGATGCCGGATAACATAAAAGACTGATTCCTGATTCATGATTCATGATACAGGATAAAAAAGAGGTTTCGCGCTGCGCATTCCGCGTTACGATAGTACGAGCTTTATCAAATATGCCATTATCGCGACGATAACAAGAATAAGGAACAGATACAGCAGTGTACTGTTGGATTTCCGGCTCTTCCAGCGCTTTTTTGGTTTCCGCTTGACGATCGTCGTTGCCCGGCGATTTTCCTCGATCGATTCGATCAGTTCAACGATCATCGAATTCCCCCGAACGATATTCTTCCAGCCGAGGAATCTTTCCAGATCGCGCTGCATGGCATCGGCAGTTTGATACCTCTTGCCGATATT
>JBBIHN010000155.1:779-4398 GCA_037446995.1 Caldifarciminota bacterium
CGGATGATGAAATTCAGGCGCAGGCTGTGATGGGGGTCAAGCCAGATCGGCGATCGATATTTGCCGCGGCAAACCTTGCCGGTGATGGCGGCGCTGTTTTCGCCGGCATAAGGTTTTTTCCCGGTGAGCATTTCGTAAAAGACGATCCCGATCGAATACAAATCAGAACGATTGCTTAGTTCTTCGCCCGCGGCTTGCTCCGGCGACATGTAGAAGGGCGTGCCGATAACCATGCCCGAAGTGGTCAATTGCGGCGAATCCTCGGCTTTTGCGACTCCGAAATCAGTGATCTTGATCTCGCCCCGGCCCGATATCAGCACATTGGTAGGTTTGATATCCCGATGCATAACCCCGTTGTCATGGGCGTGAGCCAGTGCGCGGCAGATCTGGTGGGCGATATAAGCGGCGATCTTCGGGTGCAACGGCGCGGCTTGCTGGATGACATCGGCGAGATTCAACCCCTCGACGTACTCCATGACAATGTAATGGTCGTTGCCGACCGTGAAATAGTCGTAAGTCGCAACAATGTTGCTGTGATTCAGGTTCGCGGTTAGCAGTGCTTCTTGTTTGAACCGGCGTCGGGACTCGGTTTTTCCCATTGTTTTCAGCACGACGACGCGGTTCAGGGCAAGGTGCAGGGCAGTATAGATTCTCGCCATGCCGCCTTTGCCGATCAGGTCCAGGATCTTGTAGTTTCCAATGAACCTTACGTCATTGCTCGCCATGATATATCATCACCTGGTTACGGCCGTTTTCCTTCGCGCGATACAGCGCCTGGTCGGCTTTTTCCATGATCATCTTGAGATCATCGCCGTGCTCGGGAAAACCGGCAACGCCGATGCTCACGGTCAAACCGATGCCGGTCATATCAAAGCTCTGGCTCGCGATAAGATAGTTGATATCGCCGGCCACTTTTGCCGCGCCTTCGATATCGGTGTCGGCCAGGATAACGACTATTTCCTCGCCGCCGTAGCGGGCGACATAATCGCTCTTTCGGCAGGATATCTTGATCAACTGGGCAACCGTTCTCAAAACATCATCGCCTTTTTTGTGACCGTGGGTGTCATTTACCCGTTTGAAATGATCGATATCAATGAAAAGCACGGCGAGAGACTGTCCCCGGGCAACGCCACTTTCGAAAACCTGCTTGGAAAAACCATCAAAATGCTGGCGGTTAAACAATCCGGTCAACCGGTCATATTTCGCCATGGAAGACAGCCGTTGCCGGCTTTTCTTCACCGTCATTTCCATTCTACTTATCACCTTTTTCAAGTCATGATCACTGACCTTCTGGCGCAGGGCATGGAAATGATCCTCGATCACCATGGTTTCCTCGCCCTTGCGGCCCGCCTCGGTGGCGTCGAGAACACCACGCCTGTCGAGCGATCCGTCGTCGATGATCAGCGTATAGTCGCCGACCGAGATTTCGTCGCCCGGACGCACCGCGGCGCGATCGATTTTGCCGCCGTTGATAAACGTTCCATTGGTGCTGTTAAGGTCCTTTATCCTGAATCCATTGCCGTCGAATTCGATTTCGGCGTGACTGCGCGACACATCCTTGCTGCTGATTACCATGTCGGCCTGGTCGCTGCGGCCGATAATGCAGGCGCCGATCTTGATCGCCATGCTCTTGATCACCGCCCCCTGATCAATCAACAACAATCGGTAAGATTTCGTCATGATCGCGGTTAGAACCTGAGCATGAGATGCAGATAAGTATGATTGTGCATGTATTTGGGCGTGGGAAAATCGCCTTCCATCGCCTCGACCAGATAGAACCAGATATTCTTAAAACGATATTCCAATCCCAGCAGCAGGCGCCGGTCTCGGAACCGGCGGTCCTGGTTGTTCTCGTAGAACGCCTGTTGCACGCCGAAATGCCAGACAAATCTTCCGCCCGGTTTGTATTCGATATCGAACATATAAGCGAAAACGTCGCGCCGATAGTCGAAAATGCTGTCATAGTTCGACGCAAAATAGCGCAAAGAATCATACTCGGTCTTGTAATTGTAGGTGAGATACAAATGCGGTTTCCATTTCGAAGAAAGACGATAGGCGACCATCGGTTCGACGATTATTTCGGCTTTCTTATGCGTGCGCTGACGGCTGGTATCGGTTTCAAAGTATTTCGAGTCTTTGAATTCGACTATGCCGCCCAGACGTATTCGTTCGATATCCTGCCAGAATCTGATGTTCAGATCACGCTTGCCGGCCTGTTCAGCGTAGAAAGGATGATAGAGCGCCGTGTCCGGTTCGGTCGATCGCAAATCGTACTTGTTGGTCAGGGTGAAATTCATGTAGAAATGTCCGCGATTCCAGTTTTGATTGATCGTTGACCTGATCTTGAACGGGTGCAGGCGATAGATGAGTTTGTCCGGGCCGTCGGCCATGTCTTGCAGAGAAAAATTACGGTCAAAATCTTCGGCAACGAAAAGCGCTTCGAAATAGTTCAGAAAATCCTTGCCGATGAAATAGCCAATACCCAGTTCATTGTCACCCTTGTAATAGTGGGTGGTTATCGACAGAAGAAAACGGGCGTTATGTTTCAGTTCGAAAAAAGGCTCAAACCGGTGATCCGATACATGGTTTGCGTAATCTCCGATATAGACGTTTCGATAGCGCAGACCGAGAAAGCCGGCAAGTTTTGTTTCGTATTTGGTTTCGAGACTGATGTACCAGGACAACATGTCGAGACAGCCTTGAATAGTGCGTAGACCATTGGTGAATGAACCATAATGCATTTCCCAGTCGATAAAATAATGCGCCAGCTGTTTGTCGAGCAAATACTGGTTGTTGGAATCCTCGGGAACGTAGTATAGCGCGATGAAGAAAACAATGGTCATATCAGGTCTGCCCGGTGCAAGAATATGTCGCCGAAGGTATCGGTTTGCTCGACCCAGGCAAAACCGGCTTTAACGATCTCCAGCATGCCGAAGAAATAGGCGACGGCGACAACAACATCGTCCTTACTTTTCAGATAATCGAGGAAATTCATCTTCTCCTCGCGGGTAAGCAGGTCTTTGATGTCGTCGATGATTTTGCCGATCGGTATTTCCTGCCGCCGCAGCACAATCTTTTTGGTTTCCTGCGGTTTCAGGCTCTTGAATGCCAGGATCAGACTGGCGACGTCGCCTTCCTCGAGCAGAGCTTCCTCCCGGCCGATCCGCGGGAATTGTCGGCTGGTTTCTGCCTCCATCAGACCGAAAACCTGTGCGAGATCCTTGTATTTTTTGTATTCTTCGACAATTGCCATTAGGGTGATTGGTTTCTCCTCTTCGGTTTCGGCGGGGGTTCTGGGCAGCAGTGAACGAACCTTGAGTCGGATCAAGATCGCGGCCATTAACAGAAAATCGGCCGCGTCTTCGAGATCCTGTCTTTCGATGCGTCGAATATAATCAAGATATTCTTCGGTGATCTGGGCGATCGGTATGTCAAAAATATCCACTTCCTTTTTTCTTACCAGATAGACAAGAAGATCGATCGGGCCGTAGTAAATGCCGATGTCGATCTTCATTTGATATAGTCTATTCATGCAGAAAAGATTGTCAAGATAAAGACGCTGGAGGTAATATACTGAGTTGTGTGTAAAATCTCTTGCCAGGATAGAAAAATGGTGTAT
>JBBIHN010000156.1:0-4344 GCA_037446995.1 Caldifarciminota bacterium
TACACCATTTTTCTATCCTGGCAAGAGATTTTACACACAACTCAGTATATTACCCGGTTTCAATCAAAAATAATCTTCCCGAACTGGTCTTGTTTTCTCATAATACAAGGAGCTAAGGTTTTGCTTGTAAGAGAGTATGCTCCCTGGTAGGTTAATACCAAAAGGAGCACCCATGATTGCACTAATTCCAAGTAGCATATAATATTGCGATAATTGACTCATGCCCGTGTCGGTGTTATAATGGGTTGTGAAGATTGATGTCGCCCTGCCCCGCACCCGCGTTGACAGTCTAACTTACCGGGCATCGGATGAATTAAGCGTTGGCGACCTGGTCCAGGTACCGCTGCGCAGCAGCCTGCGCTACGGCATAATCGTTAATATCGCCTCTCGCAGCCCGATTGCGAGATTGAAAAGCATCAAATCGGTGATAGAAAGAGACTTCCTGTCACCAGCGCTTATCAAGCTGTATCAATGGATAGCCGATTATTATGTATGCAGCCTGGGCGAGGTATTGAGTCTTGCTCTGCCCTCAAAAATATGGAAAAAGCATCGTCGATCAGATAGTGCCGGCGGGGTAGAAACCGTACCCGCGCAAACCATGACTGAATCGCAGACCAGGGCATACAATCAAATAATCAAAGCGATCAAAGCCGGTCAATACAAAACCTTTTTACTACACGGAATCACCGGTAGTGGAAAAACCGAAATATACCTGCATTGCGCAGAGGAAATCATAAGAAATAATGGTAGGGTACTGGTGCTCGTGCCTGAAATATCGATGACGCCTTTGATATCAAGCCTCTTTCAGGGACGATTCGGCAACAAGATCGCGACCATACATTCATCCTTGTCGTCAAGCCAGTGGACCAATATCTGGCACGCGGTGCGCAAGGGCGATCACCGCATCATTGTCGGGCCGCGTTCCAGTATCTTCCTGCCGATACCCGATCTCAAATTAATCGTCGTCGACGAAGAACATGATTCCGCATACAAGGAACAAGAGCGTTCGCCTCATTACCACGCGCGCGATACGGCGGTAATGCGCGGTAAAATCGAAAATATACCGGTAATACTGGGCAGCGCCACACCGCAGATCGAATCTTATCATAATGCCAGCATTGATAAGTATCAGCTGCTGACGCTCGGAGAAAGAATTGATAACCGTAAACTACCGGGCATTGATATTGTCGATCTCAAACAGGAAAGCGACCGGTACCTGTCCTCAAAACTGAGGAATTCACTGATTGCGACGATCAAGAACGGCGAACAGGCGATAATTTTCTTGAACCGAAGAGGATTTGCGCCTTACTTGATATGCCAGAACTGCGGTTTTATCGCCAAGTGTCCTCACTGCCGTCTACCCATGGTTTATCATCGAGCCGACGTCCACGGCGGCGCCCACTGCGCCTGTCACACCTGCGATCACCGGGCCGAACCGATCAGCATCTGCCCCAAATGCGGTCGCGGCCACTTACGCTATCGCGGCGCCGGCACCCAGCGAATAGAAGAATTTCTCAATCGCATGCTGACGCCGCCGAGTACGCACGCCGGAGCTGCGATCAATGTCCTGCGGCTCGACCGCGACAGCATACGCAAACGCGGCGAGGCCGAACATATTTTCAATGAATTTCAGAAAGGCAATGCCAATGTTCTACTTGGCACCCAGCTGGTCACCAAAGGATTTGATTTCCCAAATGTGACTCTGGTCGGAGTGATCAACGCCGACATTATCTTAAACCTGCCTGATTTTCGCAGCAGCGAGAGGACTTTTCAAGTTCTGACCCAGGTCGCGGGCCGTTCAGGCCGGGGCAGTAGACCGGGCATGGCGGTATTGCAGACCTATAATCCCGATCAATACGCGATAATCTGCAGCCAGATCCAGGATTACCCGAAGTTCTACACGCAGGAAATCAAAGCAAGAAAAGAACTGGGCTTTCCGCCCTTCTGCCGTTTTATATTGGTTAGGATCAAGGGCGAGAACGAGAAGAAAGTATGGCAGGAAGCGGAGAAGGTCGAGCGCACATTACGCCAGATTCGATCGATAAGACTGTATGGGCCGAACCGATCCTTCTATTACCGGATCCGCAAAGACTACCGCGTGTTCATCCTGATCAAAATACCGAAGGGCAAGGTCCCGGCACAAATTCGGGCATTGAAGAGCATTAAATTAAACGAAGCAAGACTTGATATCGATGTCGATCCGATAGCGATTTTCTGACCGCCTACCGGATCAGAGACTTAACGATGATCTGAAAATCAGTGATCAAAGACTGATTCTTTATGTAGTATAGGTCATAGTAATCACGCTCTTTTTGAGTGAGTGAACCTTTTTTCTCGCGCCTTTTTACCTGAACCAACCCGGTCAAGCCCGGTCTGTATACCGGGCGACTCTGCCCCGGTTCATACTCAACTATCTCGGAACCTACGATACTGAGGCGCCCGATCAACACATCATAGTACAGCGGTATCCATTTCAGGAAAGACAACCCTCCTCCAAAATGATGAACATTGACCGGTCGGCCGTCTCTGCCGACGATTTGATACTTCGACAATCGTCCCCCCAATGCTGAGTTGACGAAGAAAAGGGGCGAGGTGATCACCGATACAAACAACGCGGCTGTCATGTCAAACGCGCGTTTGACGATCAGGTCCAGGGGATCGGCTATACCGCCGATATCCAACATAGGGACATCTTCGATCGTATCTACTGATGACTTGGCGACTATATATTCAAGCTCATGAGGAACGATACGAAAATTCACCCCGCTGCCCTGCGCCCGAATAATGGTTTCCAGGATCTGAGCGTTGGAAAGGCGGTCGGTCGAAAATATCACATCATCGATCTTCTCTACCCGGATAACATCTCTTATGCTGTCGATGCCCGCCAGAACTTCAGTGCCATCGATTTCGGCGCCGATGACCCCGGGATCGGCATCGATGAATCCGCATATCTCGTAATGCATATCCGGTCGACGCCGCAGTTTCTTCAAAATACGCTTTCCTTCCCGGCCGGCGCCGGCAATAACCGCCCGTCGCATTCTGGACAAAGGGCCGGGCATGGAAGCGGCAAAAATCAGCCGGTAGAGAATGCGCCATAAACTCAGAATGGTGATCATGAACGCAAAAGAAATCATGACCACGAACCGGGAATAAGCGAATTGTTTGAAAAAGTAGGTAAAGGTTGCGGCGATCAGCAGTCCGACCACCGCTCCCAATATTGCCGGCTTTATTCGATAGCGCGCCGGTTTGTGATAGACGCCCGAAAGGTATAGTGAACTTATCCAGACAACTGCGTAGAAGGGTATAACGAAGTTAAATCGCGCGAGCGGATATTGAGGCAGCCAGATTCTCACGGCCAGCAATAATGATCCAAGGATCATAAAGAAATCAAGCATCGGCACAACCAGGGATTTCGTTATCCGCCAGGAATAAGCCAGCAAAGCCCGACCATAAATACCGAAACGCAGCAATAACCTCATCAACAATGAATATTGATCCCGAAAGTGCTTGCTCATGAAGATCAGCATCGCCGTATAGAAATTGGAAACGAACGAAAATTCGCCTTTCTTCGTGCTCTCCCCTTTATAGTGAATTGCTTTGGTTGACGGCGTGTAGAAAATCTTCCACCCGGCGCGCATGATCCGATAGGAAAGATCAATGTCTTCGCCGTACATGAAATAGTCTTCATCAAAATAGCCGACCGATTCAATAACCCCGCGCCGGGCGAAAAACAACGATCCCGGCAATACTTCGATTTCGGATTCTTCATCCGGATCAAGATAGGTCATATTGTACCGGGCAAACAGCCTGCTTCTCGGGAAAAGCCCGCTCAAACCGACGATCCGCGTAAAAGCCACCCATGGCGTCGGTAAACTGCGCCGGCTCGTGATCTGGAACGATCCGTTCGGATTAAGAAGCTTACAACCGACTGCGCCGGCCTTTTCGTGCGCGTCCATGAAAGCCTTGAGGACCAGCAGGGTATCTTCCTGGATCAGCGTATCCGGGTTGAGTATCAAAACATAATGACCTCTCGCCCGCCTTAACGCCTGATTATTGGCTCTGGCAAAACCCACATTCTCCTTATTGTCGATCAGCATAATATCCGGGAACTTCCTCCTGACCATCGCCTGGCTGCCGTCAACCGAGGCATTATCCACGACAAAAATCTCGAGGTTCAGATTGTGCCTGGCTTTTTGTATCGACAGCAAACACTGTCCCAGAAACGCCCGGACATTATAGTTAACGATTACAATTGAGATATCGATTGCCATAAGTTATTACACGACTTCTGTAAATTCAATGAGAAGATAAATTTTGGGCGAAGCAAGGCTCATCTGAGCCACG
>JBBIHN010000157.1:0-4167 GCA_037446995.1 Caldifarciminota bacterium
CTCCTTTTTTCTCCTCTAAGAGCAATTCGGGCGAATATGAGCCAATGAGCCCAAAGCTTATATTCTTTAAAAAACGCAAAAGTCGTGTAATTAGATGTCAAGTTATTTATGCGACAGCACACTAGTTTACTGTATTGGTGACTGATGTCAAGCTTGGACTTATCTCAAGGACTTTTGCTTAACTCCAATATCCTTATAATTCTGGAGTGCGCGATAAAAAGCATTCCAAAATGGATCGACCTTAGGGTGCTTAAGTTCGACTTTTCGGCCGTTTTCAATTATTGACAGGCCTTTTCTCCTTGGTACGAATTCACCGGCGATCGATGATTTAATATCATTTGCCGCGAGTATTTTTACCAATGATTCGGCTTTATGATGACGGCACGCGATTAGCAATGTCCCCTCACTGATAGATTTAAACGGATCGATCTCGAAATATCTGCATATTTCCGGCACGCAGTCTTCCATTACAATACTTTCCCGTTCAAGCACAACGCCGAGTTTTGAAGCCTGCGCCATTTCATAGACACCGCCGAGAATGCCGCATTCGGTTGCATCGTGCATTGCCGATACTCCCCGATCACGGATCCCGATTTTGATGGCAGTCTGAGCGTCCTTCACAACCGACATTTTATAGAACAGTTTTTCCGCTCTTTCAGCAAAATCAAGGCCAAATGTTGATTTGATAAGTTTCGGAAACATAGTGGCAAAGATGCCGCAGGCTTCGATCGCCGGCCCCTTGGTTATAATAAGGGCATCGCCGGGACGGATGAAAACCGGAGCGACATATTCGGAAAGCTTGCCGACGGCTAAAACAGTGGCGCCGCCGACCATTGGATAATTACAGTTGTCGTATCGCGCAGTATGTCCGCAAATAATGTTTATTCCGATCTTTTTGCATTCCCGATTTATCACCTGCCAGATAGTTTCGAGTTCCCGTTTTGTCATGGAAAGGGGCAGGTTGAGGTCGATGGAAAGATATGTCGGCGGAAGTCCGGAGGTGACGACATCGGAAACAAGTATGTGGATCGCGAACCATGCTGCCTTTTCAAAGCCGTATTCCGGCACTATGAATACCGGATCCGTGGTCATCGCGACTGCTTTGCCGCCGATCTTAGCGATGCCTGCGTCAACTCCGTGACGCGGACCGATAACTACATTATTGTTTTTCGCTCCGAGTCTTGGATATATCAATTCATCAAAGATCTCGGAAGTTATTTTCCCGATCTCGGGTAATTTGACCATTTGTATTTCTCCTTCGGAATCAAAACTCGACTCCAGTTGCATGGATAACTATACGTCCTTCTTCATCCATAACCTTACCCATAACTTTAACCGAACGACCAACCATTTGCGGGATCGCTAAATTTGACGGCGAAAGATCAACCTGGATCTGGCCGGTTCCGTCATCAAGCTGAAACCAGCATCCAGATCCGCATTCCGATGCAATTTTGCCTTTCAATCCGATCTCAGTATTTTCATACTGTTCGGGTTGGGCCATGACTTCGCTGACGTTAACTAGTTTCAGTTCGGCTTTTATGGGAGATCCATAGGTGCTCTTGCGCGAGCATCCAATGATTGTGATCCCGATTACGACAAGAATGATCGATAAAATTATCAGGGTTCTCATTTTATCTCCTTCTATTTAAATAATTTTCCCGTCGGATAAACGAATCTGTCGGTCTGCCTGACTGGCCAATGATAGATCGTGGGTGGCGATAATGATCGCCAGACCTTGTTCCTTTAGTTTTGAGAAGATATCAAGAATGTTCTTTTTTGCCCTGACCTCCAACCGGCCGGTCGGTTCATCGGCAATGAGGATCTGCGGATCGTTGACCAGTGCCCGGGCGATCGCTACTCTCTGCATTTCTCCACCCGATAACTCGTTGGCAAAGTGATGCATTCGATGCTCTAGTTCGACCATCTTCAACAGCTCACGTCCACGCTCCCGGTTGGATTTACCGGTCCAGATCTGCGGCAGAAGAACGTTCTCCAGGCTGGTCAGGGTCGATATTAAATAGAACTCAGAAAAAATAAAACCAATGTTTTTACGGCGGTACTGGATCAAATTCTTATGTCCTATCGGATTGCCGTTGATCTCCACGCGTCCGGAATCCGGCAGATCCATACCGCCAACAATGTTCAGAACGCTGGTCTTACCGGCACCTGATGGACCGTAAAGAATGGTGTATTCTCCCGGATCCAGCTCAAATGAAATTTCTTTCAAGGCATGTATCGTTTCATTGCCCCGGCGGTAGTCTTTAATAAGTTTTTTGACCTTGATCATTATTCTGTCCTTATTGCCACTATCGGTTTGACGCTGGCGGCCAGGAACGCGGGATAAAACCCGGCGATCAATCCAATGCCGACGGAAAAGACTATAGACATCAGTGCATAGTCAGGAGAAAAACCAATTAGAATGCCTTCGGGTGCATAAGGCAGTACCGCGCTGATAAAAGAGCTGATCATTCGTGATGCCAGCAATGCTGTCATGACGCCGCCGATACCCCCACCGATCGCCAGCACTACGGTTTCTGCCCAGATCAGTTTGAAAACATCGGAGCGCGACGCGCCCATGGCTTTCATCATGCCGATCTCATTGGTCCGTTCAAACACGGTCATCAATATTGTGTTTAGAATGCCCATGGTCGCGGTGAAGATCGCGACCAGCACGATCGCAAATATAAAAACCCTCGTACTCTGCACAATACGGGTCATGTTGACAAGCAGTTCGGTCAGAGGGAATACATTAAGGTCTTTCTCCTGTTCGCGGATCGCCAGGGTCATGTTTTCGATGTCACCGATGTCGTCGACCTTTATCAGGATGACTACCAATTTCTCCTGCAGACCAAAAACATCCTGATGGATTTTTATGGGAAGAAAATAAAATCCATCATCCTGAGTATTTGTGCGATCGAGAACACCTGAAACGACAAAATAGCGGTCTTTTTCTTTTAAGTAAAAAGGATCACCGACTTTAAGATTTTCTTCGCGTGCGACGGTCGTGCCCAGGATTATAGAAGAGTCATTATTAAACCAGGAGCCGTTGATCTTCCAATTAGCGCGCAGTTCTGGATAATCCCGGTCAATTCCGACAAAGATTTTGTTGCTTTTGTTCTCTATGTCAAATACTGCGTCCATTAATAATACCTGCCGCACGGCTGATGCCCGGCATATCCTGAATGCGCTGGAGATAATCTTCATTGATGTATCGCGGCCATTTGCCGCCATGCAACGCGATCGTGGCGGCCTCATACGGACAGCCTTTGGGCACGATCATGATCTGAGCGCCGAGACCGGCAATGTCTTCTTGTAGGCTTTTCTGATAATTGTTTTGAAATTCAAGTAAGCTGTAAAGAACGGTGATCGCGATCGCCATGCCGGCGAGGGTCAGGGCCGAGCGGAATTTCCGGCGAAAGATGCTTTTAAAAGCAAGTCGGAACCAGATCATGCTGTCCTCAGTACCTTTACTGGTTTTTGGCGGGATGCAAGAATGGCCGGGTAAATTCCGGCGGTCATGCCAATGACCAGCGTGATCAGCAAGCAGTAAAGGAAAGTACCAAACTGGAAACCGACAATGCCCGCGGCCGGTGCCAGGGGCAAGAGACGATCTAACAGGTCCTCTATTACCCGACCGGCGGCGAGAGCAATCAGGAGTCCGGCGATCCCTCCGATCAGTGATAAGATAAGGCTTTCCAGCCAGACCAGGGCGAATATATGCATTCTGCCGGCACCGGTTGCCATCATGATACCGAGTTCCTTGAGGCGCTCAAAGACTGACGTCAAGATCGTATTAAGCACGCCAAACACGACGATTGCCACAACCACAATGACGATCGACATGACTATCGTTTGCACGGAACCGACCAGTGACAGCATCGTACCGAGCAGCTCGGACATAGTAATAACCTCGACCTGAGGTATTTCCTCTAGCTTTTTCCCGATCTGGGCTGCTTTGCCGGGGTCCTTTAGACGTATCTGAACGCTGGTGAGCAGGGAATCTTTAGTGAAAAGTTTTTGTGCGGTCGCCAGTTTAATATAAAAGAATCCATCGTCTTCTGTGCCGGTTGGATCAAGGATGCCGACCACATCAAAAATTTGATCGAATTCGGGCAGGTATATTTGATCGCCGACGTTTGATAATTCTATCAGTGCAACAGCGTAACC
>JBBIHN010000158.1:0-4079 GCA_037446995.1 Caldifarciminota bacterium
ATATGATCCAGTCGACAAAACCGGCCTTGAGCAATGGTATGATCACGGATTTGCCCATACCGGCCGGGGTCAAGGCGCCGGCCAGACTCATGCCGACCGTGACCTTCTTATCCAGCATTTTCTCGGTGAACAGCTGGCATCCCTCGCGCAGGCGCGCCGAGTTATAGGCGAGAAAGATCTCATCGATCATCCTGACCAGCGATTCCGTGCCGGTCAAAGGCGGCGGGAAGATCTTCCGGCCCGATAAATACTTTTTCTTATTCGGATACTTCTTCTTCTTCAGCCAATCCGGCGTTTCATCGACAACTTTTTTAACTCCATGAATCCTCTTCATCAAACCTCCATAAATTCCTAAATACCTGAACGCCTAAATTCCTAAAGCCTGCAATATTTAGAATCCCCAAAAAAACAATTACTAATTACGTAATTACCAAAAATTATTTTCCATTCTCTAAGGAATTGCCACCACCTTGGCCGGCGGTATGCCGTTGAAATCGGTCGCCGTGGCCCAGGAATAGGCGCCGATGTTTTCGACGTATATTAGATCGCCCATTTCCAGCTCCGGCATGTCCTCGCTCACCGAAATTATGTCCAGGGAATCGCAGGTCGGACCGGCTAGCGTCGTAATCTGCGTAATGCCTCTTTTCAAACTCTTGTATTGATATTTGCAGTGATCGAATATTATGCCCGAAAGTGTTCCGTAGACGCCGTCATCAAGATAATACCAGTGCTTGTTTGAGCGTATCGATTTGCCGATCACCCGGGTCACCAGAACGCATGCCGGTCCGATGATCGCCCTTCCCGGCTCGGCGATTGTATCAATACCAGCGTTGAATAACCGGCTCAATTCCTTTCTGATATGCCCGGCCATCGGCGGGAAATAATCTCTTTCGTTATCGAAATGCCGGATCGGAAAACCGCCGCCGATATCCAGTATCTCGAGCGGCAATTGTTTCAGCTTCGCGTCGTTGAAGATTATCGAGGCCATTTCCAGCGCCGCCAGATAATTCTCAACGTTAAGACTCTGGGATCCGACATGAAAACTTACTCCGGCCGGTTTCAATCTCAGCTGATACGCTTTGATCAAGAAGGGAATAGCATCCGCCGGTTCGGCGCCGAACTTCAACGACAATTCAACGACCGAGCCGACATTCGGAACCTTGATCCGGATCAGGACTTTTGACCCGGGCGCGCAGCGGGCGATCTTGTTGAGTTCGTATTCCGAGTCGAAAGTCATCATCGAGATGCCGTTATCCAGCGCGAACTTCAAGGCTTCGGGGTGCTTGACCGTATTGGCGAATATCATGCGATCCGGGCTCACGCCCAGATCCAGCACCCATTTCATCTCCTGTATCGAAGCGACATCAAAACCGACGCCGAGATCGGCCAGGGTTTTCAGTACAAAGGGATGACAATTCGCTTTTATCGCGTAAAAAGGCCGGACCTTGGGCAAAAGGGTTTGAAATCTATTCACTTGTTCGATCAACCGGCTCTTGCTAATCAGAAACAACGGCGTGCCGTGCTTCCGAGCCAATCCCGGTATTAGTACTTTGAAATTCAGTTTTGACCTTTTTGCGTCTTTCATGTTCGGCGGTTATCCCCTACTTGGCCAGCAAATCATAGTTAAACGTCTTTGTATCGCCTTCGATACGCCAGATGCGCATTTTGCAGCTGGTATGCGAGCCGAGCAATTCATACATATCCTGGTTAATCTCTTTCAGTTCATGATCCATGACCGTGATCGGGTCGTGCCTGAGCTTGATATTTTTCGCCGGAAGCCCGGGGAATTTGTTCAGAAGCCTGGGCGTCAGAATCAGCAGGTCGATCACCGTGTTGCCGGCGATGGTTTTGGTTATTTTAATCGGATAATAAAGATATTCGGTCTTGAAACGGTATTGTATCGCCTCGTTGGTCACGATCTCCTTGCCGATCTCAATCAAGTCAAAGACATACCAGACATACCCGTCGGCAATGTATTGATCGATAAGATCGCGCATCGCCGCCGGGATCGAAACATTGCCGATATCCAGCGAGTTAAGATATCCATTAACCCAATCGACAAAGCTTTCGGCATTCAGCAGACGGATAACCGATATATCGTGAGAACCAATCTTCTCGTGAAAAGTGATTTCGCCGCCCGGCGTCGGAACCTTGTCGCTGCCGCCGTTTCGCTTTCCGTGAATCTGTGCACGGCGATTGATCAAAGCGATCGCCTTGTTGAATGTTTCGGTGTCTCCTTCCTTCACTTCCGGCTCCGAAGGCAGCGGCAATACCTCGAGTACCAGCGTTGATTCCGACGCGTATATATCGGTTGTCAGCAAAAGTATTTCCTCTTCGCCGTTCCAGGCGATCATGGCTCGTTGATTGGGTTCAAAAACAATCGCGTTGGGATTGACCGGTATCATGCCGCGGTTGGCATGCAGTATGACAGTTACAAAAACCAGGATAATAATCGACAGAATATTACTTTTCTTCATGCGACATTATAGCAAACCGGCAAATATTGTCAATCCATACACACAGATTACACAGATACAACCATCACACAGATTGTACAGATTATCTCATCGGTCATTGCGAGAGAAGCGCGGCAATCACTCCTCCTTTTTTGTCATTCCCTGGCTTGACCAGGGAATCCAGGAAAACAAAGTGACACAATAGACTGGATTACGCATCAAGTGCGGAATGACGGCAAAAATTCGACGGCATTTGATTAAACTGCTTAATGGTCTCTTCACTAAATCAGTGAAATCGGTGTATCAAATCCGTGTCATCTGTGTTATTGACAAAATTTTGAGAATAACTAAAATCGAATGTACCAAGGAGGCTGCTAATGGGTTTGTGGCGCTGCACGGTCTGCGACTACATATATGATCCGGATTCCGGCGATCCGGATAACGGCATACGGTCTGGGACGACTTTCGATGAATTGCCCGACGATTGGGTGTGCCCGGTTTGTGGCGCGGACAAGGATCAATTCGAGCCTTATACTGACGAAGAGAGCATCGAATAGTTTTCAAACCGGATAGCCGGGACGAAAAAAAGGGTCGGTTACCCGACCCTTAAACATGATCAGTTTCCGGCTATTTAACCTCGACATCAATATCCTTGGCTTTCATCGACGCGGGTTTCGGTATTTCGATGTTCAGAATACCATCATTGTATACCGCCTTCACTTTTTCGGCTTCAACATCCGGCGGCAGGGCGATCGATCGGCAGAATTGCCCGTAGTATCTTTCGATTCGATGGTACGACTGCTCCTTGGTTTCCTTTTCCTGTTTCTTTTCACCGCTGATCGTGAGATAGCCGTTTTTCACCAAGACTTTGATGTCTTCCTTATTCACGCCCGGAATCTCCGCTTTGATCTTCAAACTTCCATTGACCTCGCTGACATCAACCGCCGGCATCCAATTGCATTCGCGGCATGCCGAATCGAATCCCAAAAACCGGTTGAGAAACCGGTCAAAGTCATCCCGGGCGACGACAAAATCACTTAAAGGCTCCCATAAAGCTATGTTCTTATGGTTCATGTTTTTCTCCTTTCTAATTAAGACAGCTTAAGGCTACGGCTGGTTTAGCGATCTCGCAACAGGTATTGCATATGGGGATTTATTCTGTATAATTAATCCAATACAAGAAAAGGAGTGGATCATGAAATACATAATCTCGGCCGGTAAAATCCTCGCCTGTCTGGCTGTACTTGCCTTGTTGGTAGCCGGCTGCGCGACGATTTTCAAAGGCAGCAAAGAACAGGTTTATATGAACTCGGATCCAGCGGGCGCGAAAGTATTAGTCAACGGCGCTTTGATGGGTACGACACCGGTGATGATTAACTTACAGTCAAACAAAACCTATAATATTGAATTCCGCATGGACGGTTACGAAACCAAAAACTACACGCTGACCAATCATCTCGGTGCCGGCTGGGTGATCCTCGACGTGCTTTTTGGTCTTGTTCCGGTGATCGTCGACGCCGTCACCGGCGCCTGGTATAGTCTGGACCAGGACAATATCTATATGCAGCTCGAACCTAAATAACGGGAGCAATTTATGAAAAGAATTCTATTCGCCGTATTGCT
>JBBIHN010000159.1:0-4067 GCA_037446995.1 Caldifarciminota bacterium
GAATATGAGCCAATGAGCCCAAATCTTATTTTCTTTAAAAAACGCAAAAGTCGTGATATTATTAAATTTTATCAGCGTTTAGCGTGAAGCATAAAGCGTCATGCGTTTTTTTCCGTCAGTCCCAACTGGGTATAATATTTTTTGTAAAAAGACCGGTAGGCGCCGGTCTGGGTGTTCTCGAGCCATCTTTTGTTCTTCTGATACCACTGAATCGTATTCTTGATTCCGGTGGTGAATGAAATATTAGGGTGCCAGCCGAGCTGCCGCCTGATCTTATTGAGCGAAAGCGAATAGCGGCGATCGTGACCGAGACGATCGTCCACATAACTTATCAGCCGCTCGCTTCGGCCCAGCAGTCTCAAAATAGTCTTCACCACATAGATATTGGTCAACTCATTCTCGCCGCCGATGTTGTAGGTCTCGCCTACAACCCCATTATGAAACACGGCGTCGATCGCCGCGCAATTATCTTCGACATAGAGCCAGTCGCGGACGTTCAACCCATCGCCGTAGACCGGGATCTCTTTCTCTCTTAGCGCATTGGTAATGACCAGTGGTATCAGTTTCTCGGGAAATTGATAGGGCCCGTAATTGTTTGATGAACGGGTTATTATGATCGGCAGTCCATAGGTTTTGGCGTACGCGGTTACGAGTAGATCGGCGGCGGCCTTGCTTGCCGCATAGGGGCTTGAAGGATCAAGGGGGCTTTCCTCGTTGAAACTGCCGCGAATTATCGATCCATAAACCTCGTCGGTTGAAATCTGTATGAATTTCTTCACTTCGTATTTCATCGCCAGATTAAGCAATACTCCGACTCCCTGATAATTGGTTTTCATGAAAGGCGCCGGCGATTCGATACTGCGGTCAACATGGCTCTCGGCGGCGAAATTGATTATCGCTGCGGGACGATAACGGTTGAATACTTTCTTCATCGCCACCGTATTGCTGATATCGGCCCTGATAAACGAATAGTTCTTTCTCTTCTGTACGCTTTTCAGATTCTCAAGATTCGCGGCATAGGTCAATTTATCGACATTCAACAGCCTGTAGCGGGGATATTTCCTGGCTATATGGCGTATGAAATTCGATCCGATGAACCCGCACCCGCCAGTGACAATCAACTTCATAAAATCCTAAATGCTAAATACGAAACTCCAAACAATTTCAAATCACCAAATTCAAAATCCAAGATAATAAAGTTTAGAACATTAGCTATTGAAATTTGTTCAGGATTCAGGATTTCGCATTTAGTGCTTATCATCATCCGTCCTTGCGGGACCAATCATAGGGGATATCGGATCCGTGAGCCGGTTTTCGGTACTCGTCGGGCTGCTGATAGTTGTAGCATTCGGTGACGACATTGATGATCATCGCCTCTTTTTCACTGATGCATTTGAACCCATGCCAGAGCAGTTTTGGAATATGGATAAGTTCCTGATTATAATCACCGACAAAGAACTCGTTTATCATGCCCCGGGTTGGGCTTTGTTCCCGGTCGTCATACAATACTATCTTCACCATGCCGGCCAGCACGGTCATATTGTCATTCTGCAATTTGTGATAATGCCATGCCTTGATCACTCCCGGATAGGCGGTAGTTATGTACACCTGGCCGAACTTCTCAAACTCATCGTCGTCGGCGCGCAGGATCTCCATGAGCCGGCCGCGCTCATCCGGAATCAAGCGCAGTTTTCTCGAACTGACGCCGTCAATCATTTTTTCAGCCATTGTTTGCTCCGAATTTCATCGTAAAGTATTCCCCTCTTGATCATCAGCCTGCAATCTCAATCAAACTCTGATCGCCGACAATGAATTTGTTGGCGCGCGGCGATCGATCGGTAACGTTTATCGTGACATTGCGGCCGATAATCGAACGATCGATCCTTTTTTCGACGTTCTGGATTGTTGCGCCTTCCATAACCACGCTGCATTCGATCTCCGAGTTCTCGATGCGGACCCGGTCGCCGATCGACGAGAATGGTCCGATAAAAGAATTCACGACCTTTGCGTCGCGGCCGATTATCACCGGGCCGCGGATCACGCTCCTTTCGATCACGGCACTGGACGAAGTCCTGACCCGGCCATTGATCGTCGAATCAACGCAGCCGGCACGGTTGTCGGCCTGGATATCCTCGAGAACCAGCAGATTGGCTTCGATGATATCCTCCGGTTTTCCGGTGTCCTTCCACCATCCTCTGACCATATGCGATTCGACCTGCCGACCGTTCTCCAGCAGCCATTGAATGGCATCGGTAATCTCCAGTTCGTTGCGCCATGAAGGCTTGATATTTTCGATCGCCTTGAAAATCTCGCCGTTAAAAAGATACACGCCAACCAATGCCAGATTTGACGGCGGTTCTTTGGGTTTCTCGATTAATTTTTTAACCCCGCCTTTTTCGTCGATCAGGGCGACACCGAAGTCCGCGGGATTGGGCACTTCGGTAAGCAGGATCAAACTATCCGGCTTGTTACGCTGGAATTTATCGGTGAAATCGGCGACGCCGTCCTTGAGTATATTGTCGCCAAGATACATGATAAAAGATTCATCGCCCAAAAAACCGCGGGCGATCTTGATCGCATGGGCAAGACCCAAAGGCGATTCCTGCGGAATATATTTAATCGAAACCCCCCATTGTTTTCCGGCGCCAACCGTCGCGCGGATTTCGGCTGCGGTCTCGCCGACGATGATCCCGATCTCCTTGATTCCGGACTCAACCAAAGCCTCGATCCCATAAAAGATGATCGGCTTGTTGGCGACCGGTATCAACTGCTTTGCTCCGGTATAGGTCAGAGGCCTCAGCCTCGTGCCGAAACCGCCCGACAGGATCAATCCTTTCATTGTTTTATGGGCTGATTATAACAGGGCGTCGGTGATTGTCAAGCCTGCGCGTTTGCCGGTTGCCGAATGGTCTTGATATACTCGATCAACGCTTCATGCCATGGTCTTACCGGGCGTCCGAAAAGGAATTCGAAACTATGGGAGGCAAGCGGAGCGTACACAGGCCTTGCCGCGGCAAGACCCAGTTCATCAGTCTTGACCGGGTTGATCTCGGTTTTAAACCGCATGATATCTTTGGCTTTTAGGGCGAAATCACACCAGGTGGCAACCTGGCTGTTGACAATGTGATAGATACCGAAATTGTCACTCTTGACCAACTGCAGAATCGCTTCAGCCAAATCGGGCAGATAAGTGAAAGATCCGTGTTGATCGCAGATCGCGTTTATTGAAGGGGGTTTGGGCTCGGCGCCCAGAAATCTGGAAATGAAAGTCTTGCTGTTCCTGCCAAAAAGCCATGAGGTACGGACGATATAGAAACGATCGCATACTTCACGGATGTATTTCTCGCCCAGCAATTTGGTAGAACCATATTCATTCACCGGGTTGGGCGCGCTGTATTCATGATACGGTTTTTCGCCGCGGCCGTCGAAAACAAAATTCGTGCTCACGTAAAGTATCTTGCTGGCGATCTTGCGCGCGGCGATCGCCATGCCCAGGCAACCAAGGGCATTAACCCGAAACGCCATCTCTTTGTGCTCTTCGCAGTCGTCAACATTGCTGATCGCCGCCAGATGAAGAATTACGTCCGGGCGATGATTGAGCAGATACTCATTGACTTTCTTGAAATCGGTGATATCCAGTTGATTTGCATCGGTCGCGGCAAATCCGATTTTTTCCCGACGCAGTATTTCCTGCATCGCCGTTCCCAGAGCGCCGTCTGCACCGGATATGAATATTTTCATGCGGTCATTATAGCACATGTTTGAGAAAAGTCAATTGTATACAGACACTAATCGGCAGAAGAAAAGCCGTAATCGGTAATCGGAAAGAAAGTATATCAGAGTATCAGGGTATCAGCAAGCAGATTATCAGAATATCAGCCGATCAGGTATTAAACCTGATATTCTGGTTTGCTGGTATCCTGCCTACTGATCTTCCGGTATCCTGATATACTCGTTTTTAATGGCTAATGACCCAATGATTCAATAATATAGTGACTTTATATATGTAATCACACGACTTTTGCGTTTTTTAAAGAAGATAAGATTTGGGCTCATTGGCTCATATT
>JBBIHN010000160.1:0-4067 GCA_037446995.1 Caldifarciminota bacterium
AATATCAGGTTTAATGCCTGATCGGCTGATGTTCTGATAATCTGCTTACTGATACCCTGATATTCTGATATACTTCCATCCCGCCTACCGAGTACTGTCCTTCTTGACAGTTTCTAATGATTTGTTATATTTATTCAGGCATATGATAAAATTTCTATTGTTCGTACTTCTGGGTTTGTTAAGTGGTACGATCAGCGGCCTGGTCGGCATCGGCGGCGGGGTAGTCATAATACCGGCGCTGGTTTTTCTGTTCGGGTTTACCCAGCAGCAGGCTCAGGGCACAACCCTGGCATTGCTGGTTCCGCCGATCGGGTTCCTGGCTGCTTACACCTATTACCGAAGCGGTTATGTCAATCTACCGGTGGCGGCGATGGTTTGTATCGGTTTTTTCCTCGGCGGTCTGGTCGGCGCGAGGATCGCGGTCACCCTGTCCAACACGATACTGCAGAAAATATTCGGCGGCGTGATGATAATAATCGGTTTGTACATGCTGCTGAAAAAATAGTTCTCACAGTTTGTACAGCAGATATATCGTGATGAGAATGAAGATCACGGTGAGCATGGTTATGTTAATGCCCAGGCCGAGTGAAAAACTGAAAAACCCGAGGTCAACATGCACGGTTTCAAAGCCTACTTTGAGGGCGCTGAAAAAGAAATTCTTAACCGGCCCCTTGGGGAACGGCATGGACAGCAGGTAGGACAGTGCCGAGCCGACAATGCCGCCGATGATCACGCCGAGTATGATATTAGCTGCTTTTCTCTTTGCCATGTTACTCCTCTTTCAGGATAGTCAATAGTTAAAGGGTTTGGATGCTGGAAATATCATATTTCAATCTTCTGAACCCTGATTTGTTTACCATTCCGTTCCAGCTTCCCGACCACAATCCATTTCCCATTATGCAACAATATTTATCTTCGCGCCGCATTTTCTGCATTTGTCCTTTTTCAAACCGGATGTCAGGGACTGATAGTTCATCCTCTCGATGAGCAGATTGCCGCATTTCGGACAGAAGGTGCACGAGCCGTCCTCAGATGGCACGTTGCCGAGATAGACAAAAAACATGCCTTTTTTCCGCGCCGAATCATGGGCATATTCGAGCCTCTTGACCGGGGTCGGCGGCTGATCATAACGGTAATTAGGATAGTAACGCGAGAAATGAAGCGGAATCGTGGGGTCGACCGCGACCACGTAGTCGATCAACTTGTCGATATCCTTTTCGCCGTCATTCAGTCCGGTGACCAGCAGATTGGTGATTTCGACATGGCAGTGCTCGCGGGCGATCCGGATGGTGTTCTGCACGGTTTTCAAGTCGCCGTACAGAGTTTCGGAATAGATTTTTTCGTCAACCGATTTGAGATCGATATTCATCGCGTCGATAATCGGTATTAACCTGCGCAGCGGTTCTTCATTGATCATCCCGTTGGTGACCAGCACGTTCTTGCCGCCGGCCCGGCGCACGGTCTGACCGGCGTCGAGTAGGTATTCATACCAGGTGAACGGTTCGGTGTAAGTATAGGAAACACCGAAAGAACCGTGGTCTTGCATGATTTTGACCAGGGTGTCCGGCCCCATGAACTGGGTTGTGGTGTTCTCCTGGGATATTTCCCAGTTCTGGCAGAACGGACAGCGCATGTTGCAGCTGTTAGGCGCGATCGATATGATCTGCCGGCCCGGGTAATAGTGGTACAGAGGTTTTTTCTCGATCGGATCGAGCGCGATCGAAGTCGTCCGGCCGTAATTGGTCGTCCACAGTTTTCCTTTTTCATTTATCCGGCATCGGCAGGCGCCGGCCTTGCCGTCGCTTATCCGGCATAAATGAGGGCAGAGCCCGCACTGAACGTAGTCTTCATGCACGGCGTAGAACATGGCTTCAACTTTCATTTTGTTATGGTTTCGAGACGCCACAAGCGGTCTTCGCGCACATAGTATATTATACCCCGAATTCCCAACGAATCAAGGAATTTCAAGCCGTTCTCCGCGCCCATGATCGCGACCGCGGTTGCTAGCGCGTCGGCGATCGACGCCCTTTCATGGAATATCGTGACCGAAGCGAAGTCGTCCGCGGGAAAACCGGTCAGGGGGTTTATGATATGGGCATAGCGCCGATTGCCGATTTCAAAGAATTTTTCATAATCGCCGGACGTCGAAAGCGCGTTATCCTCGAGTTCGACGATCTCGATTATGCCGCTTGCGCGAGGATGTTTGATACCGATGCGCCACGGTCTATTTTTCGCCGAGCGGCCGAGCGCCGCGATCTCGCCGCCGATATTTACCAGGGCGCGTCGTATGTCGTGGCCTTTCAACCGCGCGATGATGCAATCAGCCGCGTATGCCTGGGCAATGCCGCCGAGATCGATCGTCATGTTATCCGGGATGAAAATGGAATCTTCGGTCAGCTTGATCCGGCCGTGATTGACGAGTTCTTTCTTTCGGGCGATCTCGGCGCTGTCCGGCACGCGATGATTGCGCCGGTAGAATCCCCAGAGATCGACCAGCGGAGCGACCGATATATCAAAGCGGCCCGAAGTGACGACGCTCATCGAGTCGCACAGTTCAAATAGCGGTATCAGGTCCGGGGGCAAGGCCGCTTTGCGGTTTTGGTTGATTTCGCTGACCAGGCTGATATCGGAAAAGCGGCTGAGCAGGGAATCAAGCCGGAAAAGCTCGCGGTCGATCGCGCCCCTTATTTGCGCGGCCCGCAGCGTATCGAAGCAGTAGAACTTGACCTCGCAGTCCGCGCCAATCACGAACCGCCGGTAAACAATTTCTTTCTCCGGGCGCGAGCAGAAAGCAAAGAGCAGCAGCAATAATGTCGATAACCGGCGCCGGTCGATCATGCCTGACAATCGGATCCGAATATTTTTATGCGGTCAATAACCACCTGTTCGATCATTTTCCCGCCGTGGCCGATGATTTTTCTTGGATCGAAGGTCTCTGGATTTTGGTGAAGGAATTCGCGCAGGCCGGCGGTGAAAGCGATGCGCAGATCAGTATCGGTGTTGATCTTTGATATTCCATTCTTCACCGCCTTGATGATCAGATCATCGGGCACGCCGCTTGCCCGCTTGAGAGCTCCGCCAAAGTAATTTACCCGGCGTATCCATGCCGCTTTGACCCCGGAGGCGCCGTGCAGGACCAGCGGTATTTTAACATGACCGGCGATTTGCTTCAAAATATCGATCCTCAATTTTGGTTTTCCCTGAAATTTGTAGGCACCATGCGAAGTGCCGATCGCGATCGCCAGCGCGTCGCAGCCAGTGGCGCGGGCGAATTCGACCGCTTCTCCGGGATCGGTGTAAAGCGCGTGACCGGCCCTTACTTTGATATTGTCTTCAATGCCGGCCAGACGGCCGATCTCGGCTTCGACGGTGACGCCGCGTTTATGCGCGTACCTGACCACGCGGCGCGTGACGCGCACGTTTTCCTTGAAGGGGAGATGCGACGCGTCGATCATCACCGATGTGAAGCCGTGCTTGATGCATTGCCGGCAGATCTCGACGGTTGTGCCGTGGTCAAGATGCAGAGCCACCGGAGAGCTGGCTTTTTCCGCCAGAGCGACGACGATACGCGATAGGATTTCAACGCCCGCGTAATCAAGGGCTTTTTCGCTTGCCGCGACAATGACCGGCGAGTTCATCTCCTGGGCGGCGCTGATTATCGCCCGGGTTGTCTCGAGATTCGAGGCATTGAAAGCGCCGACCGCGTAGCCGCGCCGGCGCGCCCGGGGCAGGATTTTGTTGAGGTTGACGAGCATTTTCCTATTGTAATCCGTTTTGCTGAAATGTCGAGGGGGAGATAGATACAGGACAGTTGATGTTTTATGCAGGATTCATGATGTATGAAATCCGAAGCACTAATATCGAAATCCTGAACAAACTCAAATGTTCAAAGCAATAACAATCGTGATTAGGTTATTATGTCATTGGGTAATTTTACAGATGACGGATAACAGATAACGGATTACAGATTACCGAGTACTATTTTTTACTTACTATTTCCCACTTATTTATCTACACGACTTTTGCGTTTTTTAAAGGAGATAAGATTTGGGCTCATTGGCTCATAT
>JBBIHN010000161.1:0-1190 GCA_037446995.1 Caldifarciminota bacterium
AAAATTACCAGAAAATGAAAAATTTGATTTATGCAGTTAAATCAGTCGATCTTCCAAAGCAATTCCGCGCTTAATAGCAGAGGGATTTGCTAAAAAACATCAAAAATCTGGTTTTCAAAAATATCTTGATGATGCAATGGCTGAATGTAACGAAACAATTGTTAGTCTGGAACATGTTAAAGATATATATGGAATAGAAATTGATTTATGGGATCAATTAATTGAAACCCATGATAAATCTGCACGTCAACTGTTTAGGTTAGCTGAGGCCTGGGATTTATTTAAGAATCGAAGGCGACAAACTATGCCCAATAACGATACGGGCTGCGCTGCCCGATAACATGTTACTTTTCCATTATGTTCAAAAAAATTCTAATTGCTAATCGCGGCGAGATCGCGGTCCGTTTGATCCGGGCCTGCAAGGAAACGGGTATTAAAGTCGTCGCCGTATACTCGGAGGCGGATAAGAACGCCTTGCATGTGCGCCTGGCCGATGAGGCATATTATGTCGGCACATCTCCGGCCGTGGACAGTTATCTGAGAAAAGAGCATATTATCGAGATCGCGCTTTCCGCTCATGCCGAAGCAATACATCCCGGCTACGGTTTTCTCGCCGAAAACGCGGAATTCGCCCGGATGTGCGAGGATGCCGGCGTGGTTTTTATCGGCCCGTCCTCACGGGCGATCGAATTACTGGGTGATAAGATTGCCTCAAAGAAGACAATGACCGGGGCCGGCATTCCAGTGGTCCCGGGCAGCGATGATGCGGTGAGCGAAGACCGGAACGCGATCGAAATCGCCGAGCGCATCGGCTATCCGGTTTTGATCAAAGCGGCCGGCGGCGGCGGTGGTAAGGGCATGCGCGTCGTGCGCGAACGCGGTGAACTGGCGCCGGCGATGCAGCGGGCGACCGGTGAGGCGCGGTCGGCATTCGGTGATCCGACCGTGTTCATCGAAAAGTTTCTCGACGCCCCGCGCCATATTGAATTTCAGATCATCGCCGATAATCACGGCAACGTCGTTCATTTATTCGAGCGGGAATGCTCAATACAGCGGCGTCATCAAAAATTGATCGAAGAAGCGCCGTCGGTGATCGTCGACCAGGCGCTGCGGGAGCGCATGGGCGAAGCGGCGGTGAAGGCGGTGAAAGCCGCGGGCTATTCCAACGCCGGCACGGTCGAATTCATGGT
>JBBIHN010000161.1:1200-3997 GCA_037446995.1 Caldifarciminota bacterium
ATTTTCTTGAGATGAACACGCGTCTCCAGGTCGAGCATCCGGTTACTGAATTGATCACCGGCATCGATATCGTCAAAGAGCAGTTCCGCGTGGCGGCCGGCAAAAAACTGAATGTTGATCAGGTTAAGTTAGAAATGCGCGGCGCGGCGATCGAGTGCCGGATATCAGCCGAAGATCCGGAGAATAACTTCGCGCCGTCAACCGGAAAGATCAGCGCTCTATGTGAGCCGTCCGGGCCGGGGGTGAGAATCGACAGCGGCGTGTATGAAGGATTTGAAGTACCGATTTACTATGACCCGTTGATCGCCAAACTGCTGGTCTGGGCTCCGTCGCGCGAAGCGGCGATCGCGCGGATGAAAAGGGCGCTGGAAGAATACCGGGTCAGCGGCATCAAGACAACGATTCCATTTCACAAAGCGGTTATGGACAATGCCGACTTCCGGCGGGGAAATTACGATACGACCTTTATCGATAAGAATATGGGCAGAATCGTGTATCCGAAAAGCGATCACCGGATTGCCGCGATCGGCATGGCACTGGGACAAAAATTAAGATCCAGGGCCGCGACCGTCGGCGACGACAATAAGAAAACGAATCGCTGGAAACTGCAGGGGCGCCGGCAAGGCATGAGGACCTGGTAGCATGGCTTTGATCGTGACGGTCGATGATCAGGATTTCAAAGTCGAATGCGAGGTGACCGGGTCCGATATCAGCGTATCGGTAAACGGCGTGTCCTTACAGGTATCACTGGTTGGCAGAAGAGGCGATAATGAGATGACGTGTCTGATCGATAATAAGCCATATTTGATCGAACTAAGCGCTCCGGATCAGATACGCGTGAACGGCGAGTACTACACGGTATCGGCCATTGACGAGAAGGTAAGATCGATTATCCGAAGCGCGGGTTCGGAAGGGCATAAAAAGGATCTGGTAATTAAGGCGCCGATGCCTGGGCTGGTGCTGGAAGTTATGGTCAACCCCGGAGACGAAGTCGCCGCGGGTCAGGGGCTGATGATAATCGAGGCCATGAAAATGCAGAATGACGTGAAGGCACCGCGCAAAGGCCGGGTCAAGGGCGTCGCGGTTAAGAAGGGACAAACCGTTAACAGCGGTGACGCGATTATAGTGATCGTCCAGTAGAGTTCAGAGTAGAGAAAGTCGATGAGAAAAGCTTTATATAATCCTGACGATCTGAAAAATTTTGATTATCACCGAAAGCTCGGCGCGCCCGGGGAGTATCCGTATACCCGGGGAATATATCCGACGATGTATTCAGGCCGCCTGTGGACAATGCGCCAGTACGCGGGTTACGCGACCGCCGAGGAGTCAAACCGGCGTTACCGTTACTTGCTCGATCATGGTCAAACCGGGCTTTCCGTGGCGTTCGATCTGCCGACTCAGATGGGATTTGATTCGGATCACCCAATGGCTCAAGGCGAAGTCGGCAAGACCGGCGTCGCGATCGACACCCTGGCCGATACGGAATTGCTTTTCAAGAATATACCGCTCGATAAGGTGAGTACCTCGATGACGATAAACGCGACCGCGGCGATTCTGCTGGCAATGTATATCGTGGTCGCGGAAAAACAGGGCGTTAATTCCCGGCTTTTGAGCGGTACGGTGCAAAATGACGTGCTCAAGGAATATTTCGCCCGGGGAACCTACATCTATCCGCCGGCATCGTCGATGAAGATCGCGGTGGACATTATCGAGTATTGCAGCAAGAATCTTCCCAGATGGAATTCGATTTCGATATCCGGCTATCATATTCGTGAAGCCGGGGCTACGGCGGTACAGGAGATAGCCTTCACTTTCGCTAACGCGATCGCCTATGTGCAGCACGCGATCGATAAGGCGCAGCTCGACGTCGACGATTTTGCGCCACGGCTTTCGTTCTTCTTCAATGCTCACAATGATTTTTTTGAGGAGGTCGCCAAATTCCGGGCTGCGCGGCGCATCTGGGCGAGAATTATGCGCGAGGATTTTAAAGCCAAGGATCCCAGATCCTGGATGTTGAGATTCCATACCCAGACCGCGGGCTGCACCTTGACCGCGCAGGAACCCGATAATAACGCGATCCGGGTCGCGTATCAGGCATTGGCCGCGGTTCTGGGCGGAACCCAGAGCCTGCATACGAATTCACGGGATGAGGCGCTGTCGCTGCCGAGTGAGAGTTCGGTGCGTCTTGCCCTGCGCACTCAGCAGATCATCGGCTATGAATCTTGCGTCCCTCAAGTCATCGACCCGTTAGGCGGTTCCTACTATGTTGAAAGCCTTACCGATCAGCTCGAATCCGGGATCACGGCTTACTTGAGCGCGATCAAGGAAATGGGCGGCGCGCTGAAGGCCATTGACCGCGGCTATTTCAGCTGCGAGATTCACAATAGCGCGTATCAGTACCAGAAGGCGGTCGAGGAAGGGGACATATCGGTGGTCGGCATCAATCGGTTCGCCGAGAGCAAGCCCGGGCCGGATTTCTCATTGCTCAAAGTGACCCGGTCGGTTGTCAGTAAGCAGCTCAAGCGTCTACAGGTGATAAAGAAGAACCGGGATGGCCATGCGGTCAGCCGATCGCTGCAGAATCTGAGCGAAGCAGCGACGCGGGGCGATAATGTGATGGCGCCGATCATCGAATGCGTCAAGACCTATGCGACTCTGGGGGAAATATCAAATACATTACGGGAAGTTTATGGAGAACACGAGGAGAAGAAAATTTTTTGAGTTCTAAACGCCAAATACCTAATAACACGACTTTTGCGTTTTATAAAGGAGATAAGATTTGGGCTCATTGGCTCAT
>JBBIHN010000162.1:0-3991 GCA_037446995.1 Caldifarciminota bacterium
GTAATATCCGTGGCTCAGATGAGCCTTGCTTCGCCCCAAATTTATCTTCTCATTGAATTTACAAAAGTCGTGTAAGAACTAGGAACTAGGGCTGTGCGCTATCGTTGACTTCCAAAGCTGCTTTGATATAATAAAGCGCTTAGCGGTTAACGTCTGGCGCAGTTTTTAGTACCTGGAGTTAATGGCTCGTACTGAAACGCGGGAGTAGCTCAATGGTAGAGTCACGGCCTTCCAAGCCGTTGGTTGCGGGTTCGAATCCCGTCTCCCGCTGGGTAAGAGTAGCCGGCCATGGGGAAGAGACAATGAATGGGGAATAAAGGAAAAGCAAGGAATATGAGATTGGTTATACAGAGAGTTTCGAGCGCCGAAGTGACAATCGATAACCGGCAGGTTGCTAAGATCGGTAACGGTCTTCTGATTCTGATCGGTATTAGAAAGGGCGATGATGAGAGCCGCGTCAGGGACCTGGCTAAGAAATGCGCCGAGATCAGGATATTCGAAGACCAGGCCGGCAAATTCAATCTTTCGGCGATCGATGTCGATGCCGAGGCCATGGTGATCTCGCAATTCACGCTTTACGCGGACACGACTCATGGCCGCCGGCCGTCATTTACTGAAGCCGAAGAACCGGCGCGCGCCCGTCATCTTTACGAACGGTTTATCGGTCATCTGCAGGCATGCGGTATGCCCGTCAAAGCGGGGATTTTCGGCGAACGCATGCTGGTGGCTCTGCAGAATCGTGGACCGGTAACCATTATCATGGAGGATTAGATGGTTTACAGCATGACCGGAATCGGATCGGCAAACGGCGCGATCAGGAATCCGAATGTCAAGTTTGAGGTGGCGATCAAGTCCTATAATCACCGCTTCCTTGAGATATCGGTAAAATGCCCGAATTGCCTTGCCGCTTACGAAGAGGAGATAAGGCATGAGGTGCAGAAGAAGGTCAGCCGCGGGCATATTATCGTGCTTATTCAACAGGATCGCGAGTTCGCTCCCAGTGCCATCGAGATCGATCGGTCGATGCTCGAGGCTTATCTGAGAATCGTCAAGGAACTCAAGCGCAACCGCCGGATAACCGGTGAGTTGAACATCAACACACTATTGTCGATTCCCGGTCTGGTTAAATTCAGCCAGAAGAGCTGCGCCGAGATCGAAATATATAAAAAGTTCAAACCGATTTTGGACAGAGCCATTGTTTCATTCCTCAACATGAAAACAATGGAAGGACGAAATATTGTCCGGGAAATCAGCAAGTCGATAAGGATCATCGAAAATGCCATGCGGAAGATCGAGGTTCTTGTTCCGGCCCGAAATGAAGAATACCGGGCAAAACTGACCGAACTCGTAGGGCAGTACAAAGAGGGTTTTAACCATGACCGCCTGCACCAGGAATTGCTGTATTTGACCGACCGCGGCGATATTACCGAGGAATGCAAACGGATCGACAGTCACATTAAACTGTTCAAAGATGCTCTTTCCAGAGAGGATAATCCAGGACGCCGTATCGTTTTTCTGCTTCAGGAGATGCAGCGCGAAGCCAATACGCTTAGCGTCAAGGCGAATATGTTCGAGATCAGCCGTTTAGTGGTGAAGATCAAAGAAGAAATTGAAAGAATCAGAGAGCAATCCCAGAACATCGAATAGGGGACGGGTGATCGTCGTTTCCGGCCCGTCGGGCGTCGGCAAGAGCACGATCTGCAACATGCTTTTACGGCGCCGGAACGATCTGTGGTTCTCGATATCGGCGACTTCAAGACCGCCCCGAAAAGGCGAACGATCCGGGCACGAATATCATTTCATCTCCCGGCGGTCATTCGAGCATCAGATCACGAAGAACAGATTCGTCGAATACGCGGAAGTGCACGGAAACCTGTACGGCACGCCGCGCGCGCCGCTCGAAAATGCCATGATCCGCGGCAAGAACGTTCTGCTGGAAATCGACGTTCAGGGCGCGAAGAAGATCATGGGCGAGTTCGCCGACGGCATCTTCATTTTTCTGATGCCGCCCAGATTCACCGACCTTCAAAAACGGCTCGGGAAAAGAAATACCGACGGCTTGAAGGAAATAAACCAGCGTTTGACCCGGGCGCAAAAGGAGATAGCGTACAAAAAGGACTACAAATACGTCGTCGAGAATCGGACCGTCGCCCAAACACTGAAAACGGTACTCGGGATTCTCGAGAACGAGATCGGCGCGTTCAGTCAAAACGATTGACACTGGAAGAATTGTTAATATAATCCTGAGAACATGGGGCAGTAGCTCAGTTGGGAGAGCGTCTCGTTCGCAGCGAGAAGGCCGCCAGTTCGACTCTGGTCTGCTCCATAAGCGAGGAAAGGAAAATGTTCATACCAAAAAAAGTATTTCTGACCAAAGGCGTTGGTAAGCATAAGGAAAAACTTGCCAGTTTTGAGGCGGCATTAAGGGACGCGGGCATAGCCCCTTTCAATATCGTCCGGGTCTCCAGCATATTGCCTCCGGGCGCGAAAATTCTGCCTAAGACCAGGGGTCTGCAGTATTTGTCGCCCGGCGAGGTAATCTTCGCGGTGATGGCCGAATGCAGCACCAATGAACCTCATCGGCTGATCTCGGCCGCGGTCGGCGCCGCGATTCCTGCGGACCGAAATCAGTATGGATATTTATCCGAGTATCATTCATACGGTGAAACCGAGATCAGGACCCGGGACAAAGCCGAAGACCTTGCCGCCCAGATGTTGGCGACTACCCTCGGCGTGCCTTTTGATCCCGATACCAGTTATGACGAGCGCAAGGAGATATGGAAAATATCCACCAAAATAGTGCGAACGACCAACACCTGTCAAACCGCGATCGGCGATAAATACGGTTTGTGGACTACGGTTGTCGCAACCGCGATCTTGATACCCTGAAACCGGACAAAAAAATCGGCCTCGCCGTCGTACTGGGGGCGAGCATAATGTGGTCGCTGGAATCGATATTTGCCAAACTGTCGTACTCGGCGACCAGCGTCGGCAATGTCTTTGCGGTACGCACGATATTCAGCCTGGCGATTATCGGCGTCTATATGTTGATTGCCACCCGTCCCGGTCAAATACTGGTGCGCCGGACCGTGTCTTTTGCCGCCACGCTCTTTGCCGATTTTCTGTATATCTACGCCCTTTCCCGTGTGGCGGTCATAAACGCGGTGTTGATCGGGCATATGCAGCCCGTGTTCATCGTCGTTATCGGATATGTTCTGCATCGCGGCGATCGAATAGGTCGAAATGATTATTTCGGTATCGTGTTGATGATCGTTTCCGGGCTGCTGGTGACTTCCCGGAACCCGGCTAACCTGCTGAGCATGAAACTGGGCAGCGCCGGCGATCTCCTTGTTATGCTGGCGACCATTGGCTGGGCGACAACGGCGATCGTCGCCCGGAAATATCTCAGGACAATACCTCCACCGGTGATTGCTTTTTACCGGTTTTTCCTTGCCGGCGTCGTTTTCATCGCCTGCCGGTTGATCTTCTTTGACATCAGGATCGTCAGCATTTATCAAGTGCTGTTGGGCGTCGTGATCGGCTTTGGCACGATAATGTATTATGAAGGTATACGAAGGTTGAAAGCGGCGCAGGTGGCCGCCGTCGAATTGTCAACTCCTTTTTTCGCCGCGCTGCTTGGATTTCTGGTTTTGAAAGAGACGATTACGTTACAGCAAGCGCTGGGTATCGCGCTGTTGTTCGCCGGCATGTATTTCTTGGCGAAAAAAGAGTCTTAATCGACCATGACTTCGATGAATTTATCGACCAGTACACTGTCAAGCTGACGGCCGCGGACATCCTTGAGTTCTTCGACCGCCTGTTTCCTGGATTTGGCCCGGCGATAGGGACGTTCGGAACGCATCGCGTCATAGGCGTCGGCGACCGCGATGATCCGGGCGAGCATGGGTATTTCGTCGCGCTTTAAAGCGCCTGGATACCCGCTGCCGTCGATCCGTTCGTGATGGGCGTAGACGATCTCCAGTATCTCCTG
>JBBIHN010000163.1:0-586 GCA_037446995.1 Caldifarciminota bacterium
CAGCCAATTGCCAACCTATAGTATCCGGTGTTTCGGATTTGTAGAGCTGATACAGAACCGTATTACTGACATGATGGTCGTTCCACTGGCAGATCACATACCGGTCGCCGCCTTTCACCAGCACCGTCTCGGGCACCGCGGTCTCGACATATTTCATGATCCGCACCCAGCCGTAAAAATCAGGAAAAGGCACGATCGGCGGATAACTGTTGCCGAACAGTATATCGTTTATCCCGTCGCCGTTAACATCACCGGCCGAACATAAATTCAAACCGGTCCGACACTCATAGCCGATCTCACCGATGTATTCAATATCGGGCAAGGTATCGGGTTCTGTGCCGCCGTAATACATTAAAATGCGGCCCGGATAATCACTATAATGACGATAAGTATGATTACCAATCAGCAGATCATCATAACCGTCATTATTCACATCGCCCAAAGCATCGACATTGCTGCCCAAATCACAGGTATGATTAGGTCCGATCCAGCGATGGCCATTTATCACCCAGGACGGAACTGTATCCAGCACCGGCCCGCCAAAGAATAATAATACCCGACCATGGGGATTGACAAAACTCGGATA
>JBBIHN010000163.1:618-3984 GCA_037446995.1 Caldifarciminota bacterium
CATCAGATACCATTTCGCCTAAAAGTTGCCATAAACTATCACCGTAAAACCACCAGTCCGGCTCAAGATCCATGTTCTTGCCGCCGAAAAATAAATACGCCTTGCCGGCACATTCATTGCGCTGATGATTATTAGGCGCGCCGACGATAATATCCTCATAACCGTCATTGTTCACGTCGCCGCAATTGTCAATGCACCAGCCGAACTGCTCGCCGTGCATACCGCCGATATGTACGCCGCCCAATATGGTCTTATCCGGTATCGTGTCCATGGACACGCCGCCGTAATAAATATCCACCCGGCCGCCGTCACCGGGCCAAATGCCCCACTCGCTGCTGCCGATTATCAAATCATTGTATCCGTTGCCGTTGACATCGGCTCCACATAAAGACCACCAGGCAATACGCCGGCGCCGGTCGCCTTTGATTATCAAGTCCGGTATCGTATCCGGCATTGGTCCGCCAAAATGAACATATACCTTGCCGCCCCGGACAATGCCCTGGCCCGGCACCGTATCCGTGATCGCATGCGGCGCCGATATCGCATAATCATCATAACCGTCTGCGTTGACATCGCCCAAGCCAGCCATGACATAACCCATACCACAGGCAGAATCGGCACCACTTAAATTTCTGCTGTGAACTAGTGCCGGCTCTTGGGATAGTACAGAATTCCCTAAAAATAATAATGTAGTAAACGCATCCAGAGTATCAGTGCTGTCATGTATCCCGGCAATCGGACGGTATACCAGAAAATCACAAAAACCGTCGCCGTTGACATCACCGACACCACAATTATTCAAACCCAATGAATATGATGTTTCCGGATATTGCTGCGGAGCTTCCATCTTACTCCATATCGTTCTGAAGTACTGACTGCTCCCTGTTATTGTCAGCAATAAAATTAATATATAATATCTCATTTGTTTTCACGTGCCGGGGGTCTGGCCAGGACTCAAGCCAGATCCCCGGCTATTTCTCCTATCGCCAGATCACGATCCGCTCCATCGCCGATGAATTATCCACGCTTAATTCCAAGAAGTACACGCCGCTGCTCAAATCGTCGATATCTTCAGCATTTAGAACAACCTCATGTCTGCCGGCAACCTGTCGGCCGATTGATAACACTTTCACTGCCCGGCCGGCCGCGTTATAGAGATTTATCCTGACATCACCACCTTTGGACAGACTGTAGGTCAATACACCGCTCCTGCTCAACGGATTCGGTTTAACCAGCAACTCGGTAATATTGCATTGACCGCTTTCATTCCCCATCTCATTGCCGCCGTCCGGTATCGAGTTCTTGTCATAGGTGTATTCATTAGAATACCCGCTCTCCTTACCGCACCAGTCAACCGCGGTCACCTTGTATTTTATCACCATCCAGCTCGTGCCCGGCGCGTCCCGCCAATAACAGCGCGGATTAGGCACGCTGTTCACCTTGGCGTAATTGCCCGAATCCAGCTTCCGGTATATGAAATAACCGTGAAGATCAATATTGCTCGGCGCGGACCAGCGGATCAGCATCGTATCGCCAGCAGTTCGCTCACCCGATAAACTGGACGGCGCCGACGGATACAGGTTATTGACCGGCGTGGTATAACTGGTCAACGAACCTGAATACACATACTCGTTCTCGCTTGAATACCATTTCCGCTTCCGGATCTCATATTTATGGTTCCTGCCCGTGACCGCGCTCGTATCGGTAAACGACGAATTGGTCCCGATATAGATAGATTTGTCATCCCGGTACAGCACATTAGACGTGCCCGAACCGCCTGACCAGCTGGTATTTACCCGGCCGCCGTCGTCATTTGAATAGTCGCTGGTCGAAAAACCAGTCGGCGTCTGGGGCGGATTAGTGGGATTGGGCAGATTGGTCGGATGCGCCGGGTTGCCTGAAGCCGGCAAATCATAAATCCGATAATAGTAGTCAAGGTTAAAACTCACCGAATTGTCGTACCAGGTCGTATAACCAACCGGGATGTCGAAATGCGCCACTAAATCAAATGGACCGTCCGGACAGCTGCTACGGTATATATAAGCATATGACGGCTCTTCGCTGTCATGGATCACGCAGCGCACCCGCTGGGATTCGCCGTACACGGTCATGGTCGGTGGCCAGGGGACGAATTGCGGATCGTATTTGAATATGCGGCCGCCCTTGCCGACCAGATAGTGCACCGTACTGATCAATGAAGGGCCAAACCCCCATTGCTTGGCTAATGATACATCCAATAGATATCGCCCGTAGTTGTTCAGAATATGTTCATTGTTCAATCGGCCAAACGCCTCGTCCGAACCACCGTAAAAAAACTGAGTCCCAAAACCAGTATTCGCCCCAATACCGTAAAGGACATTTTCGTCGGGCAGGACATGCATGGACACCCAGTTGCCGCCGGGTTTGCCAACGCAATAACCTTTAGACGCGGACATACAGGGGTCGTTGTATTGATTCGAAATCTTGAAGTAGTTTAACCCCAGATTCGAGTACGGATATTCAACCACCCAGCCGCTGCCGCTATTGCTGACATATATCCCGGTGGTTAAACCGGCATCGCCGCAGGCATACACCGCATTACCATAATCTAAATCCATGCAGATTCCGTGAAAACAGACATTCTTGGGCCCAACTATCTCACGCGTCCATGCTTGACCATAGTTGGTGGTCTGGTAAACATAACCTTGACCAGCCGCAATATACCCCAGTCCAGGATTAGGAGAATTGTCCCTGATATGAAAGACTATGTCCTTGAACGGCAGATCTTTTTCAACGGTGTGTTCGGCTACGCTCCAATTACTGTCACCGTTTGTTGTATAATACGCCCTGCCCATGAACCGGTTCGGATTGGCTTTTTTCTCGCCGACAATACAACCCCGGCTCTCGTCGCTGAAAAACACCGCGTTCAAATGATAGTCCGACGCGCCGGTAATGCTTACCGAACTCCAGTTGTAACCACCATCGGTTGATTTCAGCACACTGCCATCGGTCCCGACCGCCCAAACCGTGCCGTTCTCAAACGCAAACACGCCCCGCAGTTCCGCAATGTTCGCGTTCTCATACACCTTAGTAAGAATTCCGGCATATACAATGCCAATCAGAATTATTAAGCCTGCTATTATTCTTAACATTTTGCCTCCACATATATCTCATATTCACATTTATCCTGCACCCAAGCGTCCCCAAGCTTGAGATAATATTAACAACTTAAAGATTGCTTCGGTCGCTACGCTCCCTCGCAATGACTTTTTTCTTTTGTCATCGCAAGGGCAAAGCCCGTGGCGATCTCTTAGATTGCTTCCCCCTCACTCGGTTCGGGAGCGCAATGACATCATTGCTGCTAAATGCCCGGTCTCGAATATCGAA
>JBBIHN010000164.1:0-3946 GCA_037446995.1 Caldifarciminota bacterium
TGTTTCCCGTCCGCAGCCTTCGCGTTACGCGCTACTCGATGTGCGTTACGGTTTTTCCTGTCTTGACTTACCTTCATTTTTTCATAGAATTTCCTATGCGAGTGTTGACTAATCAGGAAATGCAGGCGATTGATCGCCGGGCGATCAGAAATCTCGGTATTCCCGGCGCGGTTCTAATGGAAAATGCCGGCCGGGGATGTGTCGATGTTCTGGAAAAATACTTTGATCTGCAGAATTTGAATACGCTTGTCGTCTGCGGCAAAGGCAATAACGGCGGCGATGGTTTTGTCATTGCCCGCCATCTGATCAACCGCGGTGCCTCGGTTACAGTCGCACTGCTGGGCAAAAGCGGAGAGTTAAGACCGGACGCCCGCCTCAATTACAACGCCTTATGTCGTACCGGTGTCAAGGTAATCGGACTCAAAACCACTGCCGACCTCAAGACCATACTGACGCGCAAACACCCGGCGCTGATCGTCGACGCGATTTTCGGTACCGGCTTCAAGGGTAAACCATCGAAATTTTTCGCGAACATATTCGAGTGCATCAACGAATCCGAGGCGTTCATTTTTTCGGTTGATATTCCCTCCGGCGTGATCGGCGATACCGGCCAATTCGATCTTTCGTGCATAATCGCCGACGCAACTGCCGCCATGTGTCTGCCCAAGCGCGGCAATATGCTTTATCCGGGACGTGAATTCTGCGGAGATCTGCATATTGTCGATATCGGCGTGCCCTATAATTTGATTGATCAGGGATATCCTGAACTGATCGAATTTGACCGCATCAAAAAACTTCTGCCCTTACGTCCGCCTGACGGTAATAAGGGCACGTTTGGCCAGGTTTTGATCATCGCCGGCGCCCGCGGCTATGCCGGCGCCGCGGCAATGGCTTCCCGGGCGGCTTTAAAGACTGGCGCTGGTCTGGTCAGGCTGGCAGCGCCGCTCGGCGTGGTCCAGACCATTGAAGCCAGCACCATGGAGATCGTCAAGGTACCCTTGCGCGAAACCGGTAACGGCAGCATAAGCGCCAATGCCGCGGATCAACTAACCGAAGCATTTTCAAAGAGCGATGTCGTCGTGATCGGTCCTGGGTTGACCACGCATTCGGAAACCGCCGCGTTCGTGAAAAAGATCCTGCCGGCGATAACCGTGCCTTTGATAATCGATGCCGACGCCCTCAACATAATCGCCGGCGACATCAATATACTGGGAAAAATAAAAGCTCCCGGTATGATCACGCCCCATCCCGGTGAACTCAGCCGGTTGACCGGGCATGACCCGGCAGAGATCAACGATCGACGCATCGACCTGGCTCATGAATTCGCCGGCCAGCACGGTGTCACCATCGTGCTCAAAGGCGCGCCGACCGTGATTGCCTCACCGGGTGGAGAAGTTTTGATCAACCCAACCGGCAATAGCGGACTGGCAAGCGCCGGCTCCGGCGATGTCCTGGTTGGAATGATCGCGGGTTTTCTCGCCCAGCAGACCTCGATTATTGATGCGGCGCGGCTCGGCGTATTCATGCACGGATTGACCGCGGACCTGATCGCGCGTGATGCCAGCGAGTATTCGATGACCGCCGGTGATCTGCTGAACAATATCGGCCGCACCTTTGATCATGTCATGCGCGGGTCTTCCGCCGAAATGCAGAAATATGATTAACCTTTTTGTTTTTCTTTTTTTTACTCAGATCATCAGTCCCGGTGTTTTCTTTCCGGAACATTATCAAATCATACCGCCTTTAGGCAAAACAAAATCAATTGCCGTAACACCGTTCGAGATGATCGCGGTCAACGACGATCATCTCCTGATCTTCGACCGCAACCCATTCCGGATGAAATCCTGCTACAGTTTTGACCAACCGATAAATCTGGTCGGTTATGACGAACAATACAATGAAATCTGGATCAGCGGCCGCCGGAAGATGCTGCGTCTTACCGCGAACCGTTCAAGCCTTCATGAATACGCGATCGCCGAAGAAATCGAGCGCTTCGGCATCGCCGACGATCACATATACGTTGAAGGCGCCAATGGTTACAGTATCGATAAAAGAACCGGATTGATCAGAAGCATCGACAATATTCCGGACGCAGTCAAATGGATTCACAAAACCAGCGACCATGATCTCAGGCAATACCCATGGCTGTCTCCCTATGTCTATTACGATGATCTGCAGCGTACCCAAACTCCGAACCAGAGTTTTCCGATCACCGCCCTCGCTGACGGCGGCCTGGAGATTTTTGTAGGAACCGACCGTTACGGCATACTGAAATACAACGCGGTCAGCTGGCAGAAGCAGCGTTCGGTCTTTGGTCCGCTAGGTAGCAATCTGCACCAGGTTCATCGATTCGAGGACAAAGTCTACTTTGTATCGGAGCAGGGCGTATCGGTCTATGGCGGGGGCACGGAAGACTGGCAGTATTTGCGCACCCGCGCCAAACCCTCCGGTTTTCATATCTACCGGGGTACGCCGGTATTTGGTTTGCGGATGAACCTTTTCGGTTTTGAGAACGGGGTCTCGATCATATTGAGCAGCGCGCCGGACGAGATCATCACGGTTGAAGGTGATAGCGACAATCTGTATATCGGAACAACCCGGGGGATGTTCGCGCTTTCCGCAATGTCGGGCGAACCGACTCAGTTCGGACCGTCCCGGTACCCGGTATACGCGATCTATCCGGCCCATGACCGCATTCTTGCCGGCGGCGAGTTCGGCTTGTACAATTACGATCGGAACGACTCACTGTGGACGCTGGCGATACCGTTCGGGATAAGGAACATTGTGAGGTTTCGCGACGAATATTTTCTGCTAAGCGTGAACAATCAGCTAATTCGGTACAAACCGTCCGCCGGCGCCGATACCAACTGGGTGTTGCTGCCTTATTTTAACATATACGACATCGACGCCGACGACGATGTCGTATACTGCGCGTCTTATGCCGGCATCTATTATTTCGAACCTGAAACCGAACTGTTCAAGGTGATATATAATCTGCCGAGGATCAAGTACGACCGCGTCTTTGTTGTCGATCAGAAGATCATCGCCGTTTCCAGCAGAGGCATTTTTCAATTGCCCAGCCAGCAGCGAGATTGATCCGGTAAGCAGCAATCTCCATGGATGAAAAGAAGATCAGTTTTCTGGATCATCTCGAAGAACTGCGAAGACGCATACTGCTGTCGATCGCCGTCAGCCTGATTTTCTCGATCATCGGTTTCATTCTTGCTCCCCGCATAATCGATGCGATAATTGCGATCGGCAAGATCGATACCGCTTACTTCTTCGCCCCGATCGAAGCCTTTACCGCCCAGTTCAAGATCGCGCTATTCTTTGGCATTACGCTGGCATTCCCTTTCATTCTTTACCAAATCTGGGCATTTGCCGGTCCGGGGCTGACTGGAGCCGAGCGGAAAATCGGCCTGGCATTTGTTTTCAGTGGGATGATCCTGTTCCTGATCGGCATCGCCTTCGGATACTACGTAATAATCCCGTACGGTTTGATGTTTCTTTTTTCTTTCGCCTCGACCCATGTTCAACCCCTGATGAATATCAGCAAGTATCTGAACTTTTTCATCTGGTGCCTGCTGGGCAGCGGTATCCTGTTCCAGCTCCCGTTGTTTGTCTTCACGATGATCAGGTTGGGCATCGTGGACGCAAAAACAATTGCCCGCCATCGCGCCGAGGCGATTGTCGGCATTCTGATCGTATGCGCGATCATCACCCCGACCGGCGATTTCTTTACCCTGCTCATGGTATCGATCCCATTGGCATTGCTGTTTGAAATCAGTTTACTGGCCGCCCGGTTGACCATGCGAAGAAGAAAGACAAAATCTAATCGCCCATAAAACTCGGACGACGGCTTTGAAAAGTAAGAGGGCAGGTTGGTGACCCGCCCTCTTTCGGTCTAAGGAGAGGCTATGAGGTAAAGCTATTTGAGCAAGACGAC
>JBBIHN010000165.1:0-3913 GCA_037446995.1 Caldifarciminota bacterium
CGAAGGCGATACGATTCCATATACGATCGATTATCAAAGGATTGCCGCATCGCCTCTGGCTAGAGCTTATGCCGATTTGGGGCAGGAAATTCAATCTTCATACTGCCTTGAACGCGACGGTTACTGGACATTCGGCGAAAAACCTTACCAGGGGGTTGATTATGGCAATGATAGTCTGGTCTATAAGTTCGCAAGGCTAAATCCTAATAAAAAGTACCGATTAGATCTCTCATACTATTTCAAGCCGAATCCGCGCACCGATGGTATTATACCTTCTATTCACCATGATAAGCACCGCACATGTAAGGATAAGAGTATCGGTCTGGTTGCCGGAAGGTGTCTATGCCGATGGTGAAATTATCGGAATAATCAAGAAAGTAAAAGGCAAAGTTGTGGTTTGCGGCGAAATCAGTCTTTACGAGTTCAATGGCCAGGTAAAAGGATCGACGTCCAGGATTGCGGGCGGACCTCAAAGCCGCAGTGAGCAGATGCTCTTGAGAGCGTTTTCCCTTGATAAGATTTATCCGAATCCGACCAAAGGACTCCTAAAAATATCATTCGGTTCGCCGGATAATCGATTCGTAACCGTGAAATTATACGATGTCGCCGGCCGCGAGGTTGAAACCGTGTTTAACGGCAAGGCAAAAATCGGAATGAATGAATATTCTGTATCCCCGAAGAACTTATCAGCCGGTGTTTATTTTATGAAGATCGAGACCAACGACTATAAAAAGACAGAGAAAGTTGTATTCTTACGGCAGTGATTATCGAATAGTTTTTTCTGATCAATGTTCAGAAGTTTTACATCTCCGGTAAATAATATCGCCGCCGAGTATGACGAAATCTATTTTCAGGTCGTCGGTATCCTTGATCTTTTCCGGATTCTGATCCAGAACAACAAAGTCGGCGAGCATGCCCGGTCTAAATCCGCCCTTGCGGTTCTCTTCGAACGCGGCATACGCCGGTCTTGTCGTATAGCCGGCCAGGGCGTGGCTTATCGATAATCTATTCCTGGTCGATGGATGCCGGGTTGCCCCTTTCAATCCGAAGATCGGACCGAGCGGCATGTTATCCGAACCGAAAACAAGATGAATGCCGGCGCGTCTCAGTTCGTTAAAAGGATTCATGCCCAGGTATCTTCGACCCAGATTTCTGTGATAAAGTCCGCCTGGATTCTGCCAGCGCCGGACAAAGTTGGGTTGCATTGAGGCGATTATGTCTGCCCGGGTCAGTCGATCGATCAGCCGGCGGTTGAGCAATTCGAGATGCTCGAATCGGTGCCGGCAAGGATTTTTCCGGCGGCTGCCGGATTCAACCGCCCGCAGACCGAGGTCGATCGCGCGATCGCCGATCGCGTGCATCATCAGTTGAATTCCCTGTTGCTCAGCTTTTTTGACCAGGTGCTTGAGACGCGCTAATGATATAAGGAGCCGGCCATGATTGCGGCTTTGAGCGTATGGTTTGCTGATTGCCGCGGTGCGGGCGCCGAGCGAGCCGTCAAGCCAAATTTTGATCCCGGCGAATTTCACAAAGTCGTCTCCCCATGCGGTCGTAATGCCGGCATCGAGCAATGCGCCGGCGTATTTCTCGAGAACATAGAGCACAAATCTTGTTTTAAGGCGAGACGCGCGTTTGATCTTGAGCAGAAGCCCGATTCGCTCCGGGTCACTGATTTCATGAACCGTGGTTACGCCGTTCTTGGCCGCTTCCTGCATACCGAGTTCGATCGCCTTGATGAGCGTCGTCTGATCCGGTCTGAACACGTCATTCAGGAAAAGGGCGGCATTTTCATAAAGACGACCGCTTTCGGATTCAATGTACCGCCACTCTTTCGGCAGAATTTTTAGCGCGGCGGTATTGACGACCGCATAATGGCCGCATACCCGGCGCATGATAACGGGTTTCTTGGTGATACGGTCAAGGGTTTTGCGCGTCAGTCCCCGTTTTTCACTGGTCGACCAATCGGTATCATCATAATTCTGAGCAAAGACAATGTCATATTCATCTTTGTTTGCCGCGATCTTGCGAAGGCATGAATCCAGGGTGCGGGTCGCGGCAAGATCAATTCGCTGCCGTTCAAGCCCGCGCGAGATCAGGTGCGTGTGGCAATCAGTGAATCCAGGAAGCAAGTACCGGCCTTTGAGATCGAATCTTTTTATGCCGGCTGGCAAATGCCGCGCGTTATGATACACTTTTTGAATCTCATGGCGGTCGATGAACAGGGCTTTGATCTTCTGGTTTTCGGCGGTAAAATCAATGAACCGACCGTTAAAAATAATGAGCGGTCGCACCGGTTGGTTACCCGATCACAACCTCTTCGGTTGTATATTTGTAATCGATCGAATGCCGGCGCAGCATGGCACTGCCGATAGTGAGGGGTCCGATCCGCCCGACGATCATCACTAGAATTATTGTCAGCTTGCCAATGAAGGAAAGATCGAATACGAAACTGCAGCTGTGATTGATCGAAGATCCGAGGGAAAGACCGACCGTGCCCAGCGCCGAAAGAATCTCGAATAATGCTTTCATCGGCGGGGGCTGGTCAATGATCATTATTATGAAAAAGGCCGCCAGGGTCGTGATCCCGGCCAGTGCGGTTATCGCGAAAGAACGGAATGCCTGTTCGGCCGGGATGCGTCTTTTCAATGTTGTAATATCATCGCCGTAACGTCCCAGCAATAGTCCTTTGAACCATTTCATCAGTACGACGAAAGTTGTGGTCTTGATGCCGCCGCCGGTGCCGCCCGGCGACGCGCCGATAAACATGTATATCATCAGCAATGTCCAGGTCACCGGCGAAAATATTGAGATTGAAACCAGGTTGAATCCGGCGGTACGCGGCGCGGCCGCCTGGAAAAATGATATTGCCAATCTGTGTAAAGAAGAATATGCGTGCAGGGATCGATGCCCTTCATGGAAGAAGATAAATAGCGTGCCCAGTGCAGTCAGAATCAAGGAGGCACGCAAGACAATCACCGTATGCAGTGCCAGCGCGGATTTAGAACGTTTGATCACGACATTGTACAGGTCCGAGATGACAATGAAGCCAAGTCCGCCGCTAATGAAAAGAAAGGCGGCAGTGAACATTACAATATATGAATCTGAAAAAAGCGCAAGGTTCTCCGAAAAACTCGATAATCCGGCATTGCAGAACGCGGACACGCCATGAAACAATGCGTGACCGAAGGCGGTCAGCGGATCGAAATATCTCAAAAAGACGATGAGAAACAGCAAAGTGCCGATCAACTCAAGGACAAGCGTAATCCGCAGTACGCGCCAGGCGAATCGCCTCAGATTATCATAGGAGAATATGTTGATCGATTCCCTGAAAAGCAGGCGGTCGCGCAACGAGATCTTGCGGCCGAGAAGGAAAAAGAATGCCGTTGACAGGGTCATATAACCGAGGCCGCCGATCTGGATCAAGATAAGGATAACGCCCTTGCCGAACAGCGTAAAGTCCAGGGCAGTATCTTTTACTATGAGGCCGGTCACGCACAGCGAAGAAGAAGCGGTGAAAAGGGCGTCGATAAAACTTATGCCGTTACGGGTGGCGGCCGGCGAAAGCAGCAACAGCGTTCCAATGCTTATAATGCCGAGATAACCGCCGAGAAGTATTCGCGGCGCATTAACCTCGCTTGATGTCTTCATGATCTTTAGTTTATACTTTATCGCGAATTAGTCAAGTTCGGTCGCGGTTCTGTTTTTTGTCGATCCGGGTCGCCGCCTGGGCAACGCGGTTGGCGATCTTGTTTTGTTCACGAGGGATGAGTTGGAATCTCACGTTCCTCAAAGATCTAAGGATTGCCATCAGTCTTTGGTGCTGTATCGCCAGCCGTTTATTTCTGATTTTGTATCGTCCCAGGATTTGATTTAGGACAAGTTCGGAATCGAGTTTGACTATCGCTGATGCGCC
>JBBIHN010000166.1:0-3795 GCA_037446995.1 Caldifarciminota bacterium
CAAACACCGCGATGGCTTATGCAACGGATCTCACCGCTCCGTCGGTTCCTTCGCTTATTTCGCCTTCGAGCGGAACTGTGACGAACAACACTTCTGTGAATTTTATCTGGGAAGCGTCTTCCGATTCCGGCTCCGGAGTTTCCGGTTACGAATTTTATGTCTCCACCGCTTCCAATTTCTCTGTCTGGACCTCTTCCGCTTTTACTTTCTTACTTTCTCACCCTCTCACTCTCTCACAAGGTTTTTATTATTGGCGAGTCCGCGCCCGAGACAACGTCGGCAATTTCTCCGCCTTTTCCTCTGCCTTTACCTTAACCATTGACACCACGCCGCCGAGCGTTCCCGTTTTGGTGAGCCCGTCGGAAGGCGCCTCTGTGGGCGGGGATGTGGGATTCCAGTGGGGGATATCTTCCGACGATTTAAGCGGATTAAAGGATTACCGTCTTGAAATTTCGGGGAACGAAGATTTTTCAGCGATAATAGTAACCACGGACGCGGTTTCAAACTCCGTTACCATATACGGACTGACGGACGGCGCAAGGTGGTGGAGAGTCCGTTCTCGGGATAATGCGGGGAATTACAGCGCGAATTCCTCCACGAGAAGTATGAATGTTGTCGCATCCGTGCCGTCGGCCCCGACCGAACTTTCGGCCGTCGCGCTTACGACCGGTTCTATAAAATGGGCATGGAAAGATAATGCAATCAACGAGATAGAATACAGATTCTACAGCACGATTGATGAAATCAAAGCGACGCTCGGAGCGAATGCCACGGAGTATATTGAACCGAACCTTTCACCCAATACCGCATATAGCCGCCGCGTGAGAGCGTATAACACCGCCGGCGTGAGCGAGAAATCAAACGACGTCACAAGATACACCCTCGCCAATCCTCCGACAAATCTGACATCACCTTCTCAGACGGCAACATCGGTGTCGCTTTCGTGGAGCGCCGGCGCCGGAGGGAACACAAGGTATTATATTGAAAAATCCACCGACGGGAATAGTTTCGCCGCCATAGTCGTCTGGGCCAACAATAAAGTTGAGCCGAACTACACCGACACGAAGGACATCAAGCCCGACACGACTTATTACTACCGTGTCGGCGGATACAACGGCGACGGAGTCCTCACGGCGCTCACAGAGATTATTGCGGTAAAATCGTCGGCGGTCCCGCCCGAGACCATATCCGGCCGCGTGACGCAGTCGAACGGAACGCCGATATCGGCGCTCAGGGTTGAGGCGGTTTTCCCCGACGGCAAGACCGGATACTTCGTGCACACGTCCACCGACGGAAAATACACTTTGACGGGCGTCGCGGTAGGAAAATACAGGATAAGGACGAGTTGGACGCTTAACGACGTGACGTCGGTTGTTTACAAGGACGAGATAGCGAACGGCTCTATAGATGTAAACTTTACCCTCGAGGTAACATTCGTGCCCGCGACGATATCGGGAGTGATACATAGAGCACAAGTCACCAGCCACAAGGCACAAGCCGCAAGGCACCAGACACAAGCCACAAGCCACGAGCCACAAGCCACGAGTTATGTTGAGATACTTAAAGACGGAGCGGTCGCGCTGAGGGTGGAGTGCGACGACAACGGAAGATATGAAATCGGTAACCTGATGCCCGGCAAGTATGTAGTGAGGGCTTTTAACGGGATTTCGCTGAGCGCCCCCGAAGAAATAAAACTTTTGGAAGGGCAGATAGCGATGCCGACGTTTAGATTTGCCCCGATAGTAAATCCCGAGGAAACTGTTTACGCTTATCCGAATCCGGCGAAGGAAAACAAAGTGACGATAAGGTTCCAGTCGGGGGTTTCAACAAAACCAAGTATTTACTTAAAAATCTACAATATCGCAGCGGAGTTAGTGAAGTCGGTTGACGAGACGAAGTTTAACCCCCATCCCACAAAGGCGAACGTTTATGAATTTGAGTGGGATTTAACTAATAACGAAGGCAGGAAACTCGCTTCAGGGGTTTACATCTATGTTTTAAAAGCGAGGTCAGACGGACAAGAAGTAGTTGTTAAAAAGAAACTTGCGATAATAAAATAGGGGACAGAATTATGAATTATGAATTAAGAATTATGAAATTTCGGACGAAAAAACTTTCGTCATTCATCATTCATCATTCATCATTTTTTCCCATTCTTACTTCTTGCATCTTGCTTCTTGCTTATTCGCTTTCTTATGCCGTGGATATCCGCTCGATAGCAGTGACGGACTCGCTGGGAACTCCAAGGACCAGTTTTTCGTCGTCGGAGAGGATAACGCTCAAAGTCGAAGTTTACAACGCGTCAATTTGCGACAAGATAGAGTTCACGTTTATCGTATACGACCCCGCTGGATTAAAGGTGCTCGAGCACAGGGGCAACTCTATACCCGGGACTGTCGGCGTCGGAGGGTCGTCGGTATCGGACGTATACATATCAAGGTTTTACAAAACGCCCGGCAGTTACGTCTACGAGGTCAGGGCAAGCGAGATAAAAGGCGGCGTTGCCGTCGATACGAAGTCGCAGAGAACCAGTTTTTTTGTGTTCTCGCCGGTTTTGACGCTTATATATCCTTCTAACAGCGCCAGGGACCTCGCCGACAGTCCGCTTATTTTCAGGTGGGCGGGAAGCGGCGCGACCAAATACCGTCTTTCAGTTGACGACAACATAGCGTTTTACAACAGGATATATGCAGCCGAAACTTCGGAGACCTCGCTGACCTATCCTCAGAATCCTACCGATATCAGACAGCGGCTTAAGGGTGGTATCGTTTATTACTGGAAAGTGGAAGGGCTTGACGCGTTCGGAAACATAATTGCTCAGACGCAGCTTCCGTTTACGTTTACGATAAAAGATACGGCATCCTCGCAAATCACGAGAGATATAGGAATCACGGCGATTACAATCGAGCCCTTTGACGCGGAGAACATAAATCTAAAAGTCGAGCTGAAAAATCTGGGTTCGCGCGCTGAGACGGATATAGGCGTTAGTTTGTTTATTTCGGGTATTTTGCAGCAGACATTAAGGGTTGCATCCATCACCGCCGGTCAGACGGCAATACAGGAATTTACGGTCAAAAAACCGCAGAGCGAAAAGTTTCTCGTAACAGCCGCACATAATTTTGTCGACGACACCTCGGCAAACAATATATTAACACTGACAATAACCATGCCGTCGGAGGTGTTTGTTTCAAAAGGGAAGATAATAGGGAAAATCATGGCAGCCGACGATAAAAAAGCCAAAGACGAAGGGATAGCGGATGCGTTGATTGTCTATACGGGGCCTGTGAGAGGCGAATTAAGGAGCGCAAAGAACGGGCAATATCAGCTCGACGACCTGCCGCTCGGAAATTACAGAATCAGCGTTTCTCATCCCGAGTTCGAGAGCAGTGAAGTCGCCGTTGAATTAACTAAAAACCGCGCGTATCCGCAGGTCGATTTCCGACTGAACCGCAAGCCGCCGGCTGCCGCTGTTACCGTATCGGAGTTCGGCGCCGCAATTAGATCTTATCTTTCGGAAAGAGTTCTCAATCAGCTGAAAGGTTACGAGCTGCTCAGTATAGACGGCGCCTCTTCGGAAGAATACGCCGCGATACTTGAAGGATTAAAAACCGGCGCGATAAAGATTGATAACGCCGTGGTTGAATAGAGGACAGAATTATGAATTATGAATTAAGGATTATGAAATTTCGGACGAAAAAACTTTTATCGTTCATCATTCATCATTCATCGTTCATCATTCTTGCTTCCTACTTCTTGCTTCTTACATCCTGTCTCTACGCGCAGGAAAAGAAATTT
>JBBIHN010000167.1:0-3754 GCA_037446995.1 Caldifarciminota bacterium
ACGCTTTTTGAATCGTTTTCCGTAATCAACGACCAGCCCTGGAGATTTTTTGTCTATGAATTCCTGCTGAAACTGGTCGTGGTCGCCGGAATAGTTGTCCTCGGATTTTTTGCCGCCAAAGCGATATTCGTATGCCACGACATCCTTGACATAATTTTGCCTACGGAAAAGCTCGGTAATCTTTTCGCGAATGCCGCCTATTACGTCAAGATCAGCGTCCCGGTGCTGATCCCCAATGATTTCGCCGATCTTTTCGTCGGCTACATCGACGCGATCGGCATGCCGAATCTTCTTTTTCCGCCGCCTTATATGCCGGCCTATCAGGGTTTTGCCGGCGCCATCGCGTCTTTTTTGCTCGGCATCACATACTACCTGATCATCCTTTTCGTCACATCGCTCGGCATATCGATATTCTGGGCCGGCAATACTTTGATCTTCACGGTTTTGGTCAAGAAAAAGGACGATAAGAATTTGCTCGAGGTCAAGGAAGAACCGGTCGAGGAAACAAGGCTCGATGAACCTGCGGCCGAGACCAAGGACGACAAAGAAGAAAAGGCCGCTGATCCGGATGAGAACATAAAGAAACCCCGCAAGAAAAGAGAAACCAATTCAAGCGGTCAGTAATCATCATTCCGTTGTTCTGAAAAAGGGGTGCCAAGAGCACCCCTTTTCAATATGAAAGCCGGCTACGTAGCAATCATTGGCAAACCAAATGTCGGAAAATCGACCCTGCTGAATAGACTTATTGCCGCCCGGTTGTCGATTGTCAGCGCCAAACCTCAAACCACCCGCCAACGCGTGCTCGGCGTTCTGACCGAGGGAGCGCATCAGTGTTATTTTATTGATACGCCCGGCATATTAGAGCCCGCCTACGAATTGCAGAAACGCATGATCATGGAGATAAAGCGCTCGTTGAGCGATGCCGATGTTGTTGTCTGGGTCATTGACCCGTGGCATAGAACGGTTGACCCCGCCGAATTGGTCCCGGGCATAGAAGTCAGACGGTCGTGGATATGCGCGATCAACAAGATCGATCTGGTCGAACCGCCGACAATACTGCCATTGATCAACAACCTGCGCGTCCATCGGCTGTCCGATATCATCCCGCTCTCGGCCTTGACCGGTGCAAATGTTGACACCCTGAAACGGGTAATCTTCGCAAAACTGCCTGAAAACCCGTTCATCTACCCGGAGGATTACATATCGGATCGACCCGAACGTTTTTTCGTTGCCGAGATAATTCGCGAACAGATTTATCATCGATACTCGGCGGAGATACCGTACTCAACCTGCGTGCTCATCGAAGAATATAAGGAAAGAGAACAAGCCAAAGATTTCATCCGGGCGTTGATTTATGTTGAGAAAAAATCCCAGAAAGGCATTATTGTCGGCAAACAAGGCTTAGCTCTTAAACAGCTGGGAACAATCTCGCGCCGGGCGATCGAGGCTTTTACCGGCCGCAAAGTGTATCTGGAACTATGGGTCAAAGTCCATGAAAACTGGCGCAAAAATACACAGTTTTTGAAGGAATTGGGGTATTAAAGCATGGCCCGATCCGGGCTTGTCAAGAACCGCTCACCGGCGAACCGTTAATACCAGGCATGATAAACCTGATAGTTATCGCCGGTTTTTTTCCAATATGCCCTTACCGGCGCCGGTTTGACCACCCCGCCAAAAACAATGGTCCTGTCGCCTTCATATCTCGCCATGATCTTCAACCCCATGCTGCAGGACGCGAATATCGCGCCCAAAGCGCCGACTGAATCGATGTCGACATTCAAACCGCTGATGACAATGCGTATCGAATCGAAGTTACCAATCAACTGCCGCACCGAATAGGCAACCTCCTCAAAATCGCCGTGATGGGCATCGCGGTAGTCGCGGCTGATATATTTTAAGGCGATATCGATCTTCTTCTGTTCGACCGCGGTTTTCAAGGATTTGATATCGTGTCTTATGCGGCCTTTCTCATTAGGCGATAATAGCCAGAGCCCGGCAACGACAAAAACCGCAACGAACATAATGGTCAGCGTGATTTTTTTCTTCATGCCGACAGCAGCAGCAGCGCGCCCAAACCGAAGAACAAGAATGCCGTGATGATTTTGATTAAGGGTATGCGGTCGGCAAGATATCCGGCCACCGGTTTGGTCGAGAAAAAAGAAGCGATAACGGTGATCGCGACCAGCGGCAGGACAAACATCAGATTATAAAGAAAAAGCGCGAGCAGGGGTTTGACCGCGCCGCCGGCGCGGGTGACCATAAAGGTTATCGTTGGCAGATAGACCTGTCCGGTGCAGCCGAACTCGAGAATCGATACCAAGAAACCCGCGATCATCGATCCGATCACGATGCCGCCGACGGCGGTCTTTTCCTTGATGCTCTTGTGAATCTGCCGCTTTATCCCCAGCGGCAGTTGCAGTAGCATTCTACTGAATTCGCCGCGCCGCGCCAGAAAATAATCGCGCAGGCTCAGTATTCCGAGAATCACCGAGAAGATCCCGAATCCGAAAAAAAGAATCGAGCCGAGCCAGTCGACATGCGACATGTATTTGAGTACGCCAAAGGTTCCGACCCCGATCGCGTAATAAACGACGAAAACGGCGCCGATAAAAGAAATCGCCATGATCAAAATATCCCTCCGTTTTCGGCCGATGAACAGCATGTAGCTGACAAAAAACACCAGAGTGGCAAAGGCACACGGATTGACGCCGTCGATCAATCCGGCGATCATTATCCCAAGAATTGAAAACCGCTTGAAACGTTCGATTATGCTCTGCTCGGCGGCGGTCGTATCGCGGATCGCGAACTGACGGCTGCCCTGATGATATTTCTCAAGCAGACGCCGGGTATTATGAAAGTTGATCTCCCGGTCAATGAGGAAATCGCCGCCGATTACGATCGTCGGCGCGATCAGCCGGCGGTCCGCCGGTATGTTGTTCTGCTCGGCGACATATTCGAAAAAAATCTTGCCCCCCGTTTCGAAAATATCCCAACTATGCACTTTGACATTGACCATATCCCGCGCCAGCCCGGCGAGAAGAATGTCGACCCGGTCGCATTCCCGGCATCCGGCTTGATAAAAATAGTATATATTGATCTCGCCGCGCGGGGTCAACGCGCCGGTGTCCGGCGGCGGAATCAGAGTGTCGCGCTGCGTCGTTTGCCTTCCGGCAAGCGTTTTCAACGTCGGTTCAAGCCTGAATGCGGCTTCAACCGGTCCGTAGAATATCGAATCGCCGAGAAAAATTACCGGCAGATCATCGCCCGGATTTTCGACGTTCTCCTCCATCTTCTCAAGCAGTTGAAGATTTTTAAGATCGTTAATGTCGTATTTCTCGAACGTGAACAGGAATTTCGCCCGTAGCCGCGGGATCTGTTCCAGCAATATATCCATGCAATGGCCGCAATCCGGCGTATAGAAAAAGTGCATTACCGGCTTACTTGTGGCAGCCAGCAAAGATAACGCTAATAATATATGCATCATCGTAATTATAACCTGATTAGCAATGATGTCAATTTAGGGAAAAGCAAGCATATCAGGATGCCAGAAGACCAGCAGGCAGAATATCAGGTTCTGATTCCTGATCAGCCGATATTCTGATAATCTGCTTGCTGATACCCTGATACTCTGAGATACTTTTTTTCCGATTAATGCCTAGTGAAAAGCGGTTAGCATGGTTCCTAGTTCTTACTTCTTAAACGACTTTTGTAAATTCAATGAGAAGATAAATTTTGGGCGAAGCAAGGCTCATCT
>JBBIHN010000168.1:0-3712 GCA_037446995.1 Caldifarciminota bacterium
AGAGCAATTCGGGCGAATATGAGCCAATGAGCCCAAATCTTATTTTCTTTAAAAACGCAAAAGTCGTGTAGATAGACATTCGATATTATTATATCCGGGAAACCCTGGCCGTCAACCGGTGGATTAAGCAGATAAGTCATTCCTGTCCCTTTGAGGTGATTGACTTTGTTTCTTGTTTCATTACACTGCTTCATGCGCGATATTGCCCGCGGGGTGCGCGCCTTTACGATCGGCACGGCGATCAGCCGCGTTCTCGGTCTACTCCGGGAATCGGTGTTCGCCTATCTTTTTGGCGCCGGCATGGCAACCGATGCTTTCACCGCCGCGTTTCGCATCCCCAACCTGTTCCGTGATCTCTTTGCAGAAACTGCGCTATCAGCGGCATTCATTCCCGTGCTGTCCGCCGAAAAGGATAAATCAAAACACGCCCAGAATCTTCTGGCCAGTAATATCATAAACATCTTACTGCTTATTGTTATCGGCATTGTCTTGGGGGGTATCGTATCGGCGCCTTATGTGGTCAGGGTCGTCGCTTTTGGCTTCGGTTCGGTTCCCGATAAACTCGGACTCACCGCCCAGTTGACCTCGCTGATGTTTCCATTTCTGCTTTTCATCTCCCTGGCGGCATGGGCAATGGGTTATCTCAATACTGAAAACGAGTTCTTCGTTCCGGCGTTCGCGCCGGCGTTTTTCAACATCCTGTCGATTGCGGTGCCGATCATAGCCTATGGCTATTTAACCCGTCAAGGAGTCAACCCGATTTTTGGCATGGCATTCGGCGTTACTCTGGGCGGACTCATTCAATTTGCGATCCAGATACCCCGCCTGTACAGCAAAGGTTTTCGTTATCACTTGTATATAAATTTCAGAGACCCCGCTTTCCATCGCATCTTGATCTTGTTCATCCCGGCCGCATTGGGTTTGGCCGCATCGCGCATCAATGTTACGGTCGATACTTTCCTTGTTTCCCTGCTCGCCGAACGCAGCATGACCTGGCTCAATTACGCATATCGTATTATGCATCTGCCGCTCGGACTTTTTGGAATTGCAGTCGGAACCGTAACCCTGCCGGCGGTATCAAGGCTGGTCGCGGAAAAGAAAGACGCCGAGGTTCGAACCATGCTCTTTGATTCCCTGCGCCTCGTGTTCTTTCTGACGATACGACTTCAGTGATCATCGCTTGCCTTAGCCTGCCGATAACGCGATTGTTATACGAACGCGGTCGATTCACAGCCGCCGATACAATATTCTGCGCTCAGGCACTGGTTCTGTACATAATCGGCATCCCCTTTCTTGCCGGCATCCGGAACATCGCGGCCGTATTCTATGCCCATGAAGACTCGCGAACGCCGATGCTGGCAAGTATTGCCGCGGTGATCAGTAACATCATTCTGAATTTATCCTTGATGCAGGTTCTCGGTTTCCGGGCTTTTCCTCTTGCGACCACGCTCTCATCCCTGCTCAATATCACGATTCTTCTTGCCGCATTGCCGAAAAAGATCGGACGATTCTCGATCAAACCGCTGGTCGTTTTTTCCTCTATCCTAACCATTTCCTCGGTTATCGGCGGTATTGCCGGTATGTCAATGAACCATCTTCTGTCGAACTTTTTGGGACTGACCTTTGTCAGCCAGGTAATAAATATTGCCATTAGCCTGGGTATTGCCAGCGTGTTTTCCATGATGATTGCCCGTCTGTTTGGACTAAAAGAGATCGGATCGTATCTAAGAAGATTAACTAAAAAATGAACCGGGAAGGGAAATTTGCTCATCGCTTATAGTAAACTATACTGAACCAGGCCAGAATGTCAATGCCTGAATGACCGAACGGAGTCAGGCAACGCGGCCGATGCGGCCCAGACGTATTGTCCGCCAACGCCAGATCTTAAGGATATCCAGGATTGATTCTGCCGGACCGCCCGGATCAAAGGAGAAATATACGAATAACGGTTTGCCTTTCAGATACTGACGATGCAGCGGTCCCCAGAACCGCGAATCCATCGAATCGTCGCGATTATCGCCCATAACGAAAATATGGTTATCGGGAACAACGACCGGGCCAAAATTATCGCGAGCATTCATGCCGAAAATCTCGGCAAGATCGCCGTTTTCCCATTTTTGCTGATACTTATCCGTATCATAGGGGAATGACTGGAATACGCGCCGATCACTGTGACGGGCATATGACTCAGTAATTCTCCCGCCGTTTATATACAGTACTTTATTCACGATCGTAATCGTGTCGCCGGCCAATCCCAAACATCGCTTGACAAAATCCTTGTTCTCAAATGGATAACGGAAAACCACGATATCGCCCCGTTCCGGCATACGCCCCCTCATCACCTGCCATTTTGTATACGGAAACTTGATTCCGTAAACAAAACGGTTCACGAGTAATGCATCCCCGATTAACAGGGTTTTCTCCATCGAGGGGGTCGGAATGACATAGGACTCGACGAAAACCTGCTTCAAGAAAAGTACGACCGCGATCACCACGATCCAGGTATAAATCTCTCTTTTTATCTTATCGCTCATGCGGCAATTATATCGCCATCGACTCAAAAGTCAATAAGGTGATGACCGTGATCCTAATATTGACAATAGCGCCGGTTTTTTGTTGCTATTGACTTCACGTTTTTTTTTAGTAGAATATTGCCATGCGATCATCGGGGCGGTTAGCTCAGTCTTGGTTAGAGCATCTGCTTGACATGCAGAAGGTCACCCGTTCAAGTCGGGTACCGCCCATACAGCGAAGAAAACGCTCCGCGGTCCAGAGCCCGGCCGCCGGAACGGCAAGTTCTGCGGTCTAGCGCAATGGACGATATCCTTGACACGTTGATCAGGATACAACATTGCGACGCGAACATCACGGCCATGCAATCCGAAGTCAATGCGATTCCCGGAAAGATCGAACGTATTGAAAATGAAATATCAAAAGCCGCCGCCTCGCTCCAGGAGAAACGGCAGCGGCTCGGCGCCATCAGAGCGAACTACAAAATGCGTGAAGGTGATATCGCTGCCAACGAAGCCAAAGTGGTCAAACTTAACAGCCAAACCTTTGCGGTCAAAACCAATGACGAATATCGCGCGCTGCTGAGTGAAATCGAGTATTTGAAACAGGAGAACAGCAGGACTGAAGAGATCATGATCTCAATGCTTGAGGAAGAAGAGCTGCTCAATAATTCGATCCGCGAACTGGATGTCGATACCAGAGATTTCACTGATCAAAGAAAGCGCGATATCGCCGGATTGAATCAGCGCCGGCAGGAGCTCGATGAGAAGATCAGCGTAGTGCGGAGCGATTATGATAACGCTTTCGTCAAATTGCCGAAAGATGTCCAGGATATGTACAACCGGATAAAGGCGGTGCGGGGAAAAGCCGTAAGCCTTGTCTCCAACGAAACTTGCACCGGCTGCTTTTCCAATATCACGCCTCAGTTCTTGAACGAGTTAAAGCAGAAAGACAGAATACTAAGATGCGATAACTGCGGCCGCATACTGATCTATGTAAGCAGCCAGAGTCCCTGATCGACCACGAATGCACCAGTACAAATCTATGTCGATGGCTCCTGCCGTGGCAATCCCGGTCCGGCCGGTATCGGCGTCGTGATCTATGAAACCTCAAATGACCGTGCGATTTCTCACCAGATCGGAGCGAAGATCGGCAATGCCACCAACAACATCTCGCCCCGGAGCTGGCAGGCGGTGGCCGC